>JBOGEI010000125.1:0-11194 GCA_050701935.1 Microbacterium sp. | reverse complement strand
TCCGAGAGGAGGGCGTAGAGCTCCTCCGCGGTCCGCGCGGCCGAGAGGCGCGCGACGTCATCCTCTTCCGAGAACAGGATCGCGATCCGGGAGAGGATCTCCAGATGCTCGTCTCCCACGCCGGCGATGCCGATCACGAAGGTCGCATGATCCCCTGACCAGTCGACGCCGCCGTCGTAGCGGACGACCGACAGGGCGGAGGCGAGGATCGTGTCCTTCGCGTCGTTGGTGCCGTGCGGGATCGCCAGACCGTTGCCCATGAAGGTCGAGACGGTCGCCTCCCGCTGCCGCATCGCGTCGACGTACGCCGGCGTGACGGCTTCGGCTGCGACGAGGATGTCGGTCGCCTCCTGGAGGGCTTCGTCGCGCGTCGCCCCTCCGGGGTGGATACGGACCTGTTCCGGGGTGAGAACGCTCATTCGTTTTCCTTTCGCTGCTCGCGGACCATCTCGACGACCTCTTCGTACTTGGGCGAGTTCATGAAGTTGTCGACCGACACGTGGACCGAGTTCGGTGACTTCGCCTCTGCGCGCTCGGTGAGCTGCTGCTGCGTGATCACCACGTCGGCTGTTCCGTCGAGGTTCGCGATCGCCTGGTTGGTGACCGTGATGTCCTCGATGCCGGCCTTCTTCAGCTTGTTGCGCAGCACACTGGCGCCCATGGCGGACGACCCCATGCCGGCGTCGCAGGCGAACACGATGCGCTCGATCGGCGCGGTGACGAGCGCGGTCGTGCTCGCGGTGGTGGCAGCCTCCGGGCTCGTGGTCGCGGTCGAGGTGCGCAGCGCGTCCATCGCGGCGGACGACTTGCCCTTGTTCGCCTCGGTCTGCGCGATCGCGGCGCCGAAGGTGTCGCCCTCGGCCTCGAGGTCGCGCTTGCGAGACGCCCGCAGGATCACGCCGGTGATGAGGAACGTGACGGTGGCGGCGATGATGACCGACAGGTACACGACCAGCAGGTTGCCGACGCCCGGTCCGATGGCGGCCGCGGTCACGGCGATGATGCTTCCCGGCGCTGCCGGGAAGGCCAGTCCGCCTCCGAGGACCATGTTCGTGGTGACTCCGGCCGCGCCACCTGCGATGAGGGCGAGGATCGTGGTCGGCTTGCTCAGCGCGTACGGGAAGTAGATCTCGTGGATGCCACCGAAGAACTGGATGATGGCCGCACCCGGTGCGGAGGCCTTCGCCGCGCCGACGCCGAAGAACGTGAAGGCGAGGAGCAGACCGAGGCCGGGGCCGGGGTTCGCCTCGATGAGGAAGAGGATCGACTTGCCGGTCTCAGCCGCCTGCTCGATGCCGAGCGGGGTGAACACACCGTGGTTGATGGCGTTGTTGAGGAACAGCACCTTGGCCGGCTCGACGATGATCGACACCAGCGGCAGCAGGTTCAGCGAGACGAGCCAGTCGACGGCGGTGCCGAGCACCGTGCTGATGCCGAGCATGACGGGACCGAAGACGAAGAAGCCGACGATCGCGAGGATCATGCCGAGGATGCCGGCCGAGAAGTTGTTCACCAGCATCTCGAAACCGGGGCGGATCTTGCCCTCCCACAGCCGGTCCATCTGCTTGGTGATCCACGCGGCGATCGGGCCCATGATCATGGCGCCCAGGAACATCGGGATGTTGGTGCCGACGATCACGCCGACGGTGGCGATGGTGGCCACCACGCCGCCGCGTTCGCCGTAGACCATGCGTCCGGCCGTGTTCGCGATCAGCAGCGGGAGCAGGTACGTGACCATCGGGCCGACGAGGCCGACGTACGCGAGGATGTTGCCGTTGTCACCCTCGGCGACGGCCGTCATGGCACCCTGCCAGCCGATGATGGCGGAATCGCCGCCGCCGCCGATGATCTCGGAGACGCCGACCCAGTGCCAGCCGAACGGGCTGTCCGCGCCGAAGAACCCGGCCGGGATGAAGAGCATCGTGATGAAGCCCCAGGCGATGAAGGCCGCGATGTTGGGCATGATCATGCCCGAGAGGAATGTGCCGAAGCGCTGCACTCCTACGCGCAGGCCGCCGGGTTTGGTGGCGGCAGGTGACGTCGTCGTCATGATGTCGTCTCTTTCTTGTGGAGGGGGAATTCCGCGGCGAGGGTCGCCACGGCGGTTCGGGCGGAGGAGGCGTCGTCGGAGGCCAGGGCAGCCTCGGCGAGGAGCCGGGCCTCTGACCCGGTGCGTTCGGACAGTGCGTGTCGCACATCGGCCAGGGCCGAGGGCGCCATCGAGAGGCTCGTGGCGCCGAGCCCGACCAGGACCACGGCGAGCAGCGGGTCGGCTGCAGCCTCGCCGCAGATGCCGACCGGCTTGCCGAGACGAGCGCCGGCATCGCCGACCTCGCGCACGAGGCGGAGTACGGCAGGGTGCCAGGGGTCCTGGAAGCCTGCGACCGAGCCGAGCATGCGGTCGGCGGCCATCGTGTACTGCGTGAGGTCGTTGGTGCCGATCGAGGCGAAGTCGGCATGCGCGAGCACGCGATCGGCGAGCAGCGCGCTCGCCGGGATCTCCACCATGACGCCGGCCGTCTTCAGCCCGTACTCGCGGGCGAGGCCGGTGAAGTAGATCGTCTCCTCGACCGTCGCCACCATGGGAGCCATCACCCAGAGGTCGGCTTCGGTCGCAGCGTCGGCCTCTGCGAGAGCGGTGAGCTGCTCTCGCAGGATGTCCTCGCTCGCTCGCAGCGCCCGCAGGCCACGAAGACCGAGTGCCGGGTTCTCCTCGTGCGCGTCGTTGAGGAACGCCAGAGGTTTGTCGGCTCCGGCGTCCAGCATCCGGACCACGACCTTCTTGCCGGGGAACGCCGCGAGCAATTCGCGATACGACTCGCGCTGCTGTGCGATCGTCGGCGCCTGGGCCGAGGAGAGGAACAGGAACTCGGTGCGGAACAGCCCGACGCCCTCGGCCCCCCGAACGACCGCATCGGCCGCGTCTGCAGGCTTCCCCAGATTCGCGAGCAGCGCGACAGGCGTGCCGTCGGCGAGAGCGCCGGGAGTAGGTGGGGCGGAGTCCGCCGATCGGCGAGCGGCGGCGCGTTCGGTGGCGCGGGCCTTCTCGTCATCAGTCGGCTCACGCGTGACGACGCCGCTGGCGGCGTCGACGATCACGGTCTCGCCCGTGGCGAGAAGCGCGCCGTCGGCGACCCCGACGATCGCGACGATGCCCTTCTCCCTGGCGAGGATCGCCGTGTGAGAGGTGGGACCGCCGTCTGAGGTGATCAGGGCGAGCACCTGGTCGAGGTCGAGGAGAGCGGTATCGGCGGGGGCGAGATCGCGCGCGACGAGCACGAACGGGTGCCCGGGATTCGGGACGCCGGGAGCCTCGACGCCGCGAAGACGGGCGAGCACGCGCTGCGCGATGTCGTCGAGGTCGGCTGCGCGCTCGCCGAGGTAGCCGCCGACGGCCTCGAGAGTCGCGCGGAAACCGGCGAACGCATCGTGCACGGCCCACTCCGCCGTCGCACCGGCATCGATGCGGGCGTCGACCTCGTCCTGGAGCGTCGGGTCCTCGGCGATCATGGCCTGCGCCTCGAGAACCTCCTGGGCCGAGCCGCCGGCGGCTTCGCCTCGCTCGTTCAGTTCCTTGGCGACGATCGAGACCGCCTCGCGCACTCGGGCCCGTTCGGCGTCGGCACCCGCAGCGCTCGGCGTGTTCTCCGGAGCGGCCAGCGCCTCGGCCATGCGGACGACCGCACCCTGGGCGACGCCGAGCCCGATCCCCACTCCGCGCAGCTCGCTCATCCGGCAGCGTCCTGGTCGTGGTCGGTGGTCAGGAGCTCGGTGAGAGTGTCGAGGACGCTCTCGGCGCTGTCTCCGTCAGCCGTGAGGGTCACGTAGTCGCCGTACTCGATGGCGAGGGCGATGACACCGAGGATGCTGGCTGCGTTCACCGGCTTGCCCGAGTCCTTGGCGATCGTCACGGGGATGCCGGACTCCTTGGCCGCCTGCGCGAAGAGCTTCGCCGGGCGGGCGTGCAATCCGTGCGAAGAGCCGATCCGGACGGTGCGAGTGGCGGTCATGATGTTCCTTTCGGGGATTCGCCTGCTGCGGCGAGGATCGATCGAGCGAGGTCGAGCGTGCGTGAGCCGTCGCGATCGGCGAAGACGTCTTCCGGAAGCACCGCGACCGGCGCGCGCGCATCATCGCGGATGGCGTCGAGGCGGTCGCTCAGGTGCGGACCGATGAGGACGAGGTCGTGGTCGGAGCCGGCGACCGAACTCTCCATGCCGGCTGCCGCGTCCCAATCGAGACCCGCGGCGGCTGCCGCGCTGCGGAGCCGTTGTGCGACGAACGTGCTCGACGCGCCCGCGCCGCACACCACGAGAATCCTCATTGATGCCCACCCTTCCTGAGAACAGTCTGGGAACCGCGGAGGGGTCAGCGCCAACACGTTCCTTTCCGCCCCTGCGGAACCCACCGTTCCGCCCGCCGGCGCCGGCCAGCTGACATCATGGAGAACACGTCGAGACAGTGCGGTCAGCACGCGGGAAGGGGAGCATCATGTCGCGCCAGCGCCAAGACCAGCTCCTCGCGGCGCTGCTGCGCCAGGAAGGATGGGCGACGGCGGCGAGCCTCGCGGACCTGATGGGGGTCACCCCGCGCAGCATCCGTTCGTACGTCGCGGCGCTGAACGCCCGGACGCCCGGAGCCGCAGTGATCGAGTCAGGCCCGGCCGGCTATCGCGCAGGATCCGGTGCCCGCGGTGCGCTGCGCATGCGCCAGAGCGGAGAGTCCGCGCCGCGAGACCGCCTGCACGCGTTGGTGCGCCTGCTGCTGGACGAGCCAGCGGGGATCGATGTCTTCGACACCGCCGAGGATCTGCACGTCAGCGAGGCCACGCTCGAGGCCGACCTGGTGCGTGTGCGTGGCCTGCTCGACGGCACGGACCTCGTCCTCGAACGGGTCAGGGAGAACGTGCGCCTTCGAGGCAACGAGACGGCGCAGAGGCGCCTTCTCAGCAGGCTCGCCCACGACGAGATGGATGACGCCTCCTTCCATCCCGAGACCTTCCGACGTGCTCTCTCCGGCTCCGCGGTCGCTGCCAGCGCGGTCGGACCGTTCAAGTCCTCGCTGGTGCGCGAGCTCGGCGAACTCGGCTACTACGTGAACGAGCTCGCGATCTCCGACGTGCTGCTGCACATCGCGATCGCGGCGGAGCGGGTCGCCGCGGGGCACACCCTCGAGTCGACTCCGGCCGGAACTCGCGAGGAGATCCCGCGCGTCGGAACGGTCATCGCACGACTCGCCGACGAGCATTTCTCGGTCGTGCTCGGCGAGGGCGACAGCGGCCACCTCGCATCCCTCGTGCTGACCCGCATCGTCGCACCGGGCGAGGACGCCACCCGTGAGGTCGCTCGCAGCGGGGTGGATCCGGCTGTCGAGGCCGCGGTGCGCGAAGAGATCGCGCGGGCCGCCGAAGACTTCCAGGTCGATCTGGTCGATGAGACGTTCGTCCTGCGTCTTGCGCTGCACGTGCAGAACCTGCTGCGACGGGCGGAGGAGAGCGCCCTCACGCGCAACCCGCTCACCCGTTCGCTCAAGACGACCTATCCGATGATCTTCGAGGTCGCGGTGTCGATCGCCAGCGGCCTCCACGACCGCCTCGGAACACCGATCCACGACGATGAGATCGCCTACATCGCCATGCACGTGGGCGGACGACTCGAACGCAGCCGCAAAGCCGAGTCGATCCTCACCGCCACGATCGTCTGCCCGGGGTATCACGAACTGCACGAGCTGCTCCGATCCAGCGTCGACCGCTCACTGGGCTCCGCGATCGAGGTGACGACCGTGGTCACCAACGTCGACCCCGACTGGGCGTCCTTCGACACCGACCTCGTGCTCAGCACGATCGAACCGGGATCGTCCGGCGACCGCTTCGTGCGCATCCAGCCGTTCCTCACCGATGCCGACGTCGACCGCATCCAGCAGGCGGCGGCCCGCGTGCGGCGAGGGCGACGGCTCACCCGCCTCCGCGACGAGCTGGCACGCTATTTCCTCGCGGACGCCTACGTCTTCCCGCTGCCAGATGAGGGGGAGGAGGCGATCATCCGCCGCCTCGGTGGGCTCCTGGTGCAGGCAGGACTCATCGGCGAGGACTACATCGACAACACCATCGTGCGTGAGCGGATGTCGTCGACCGCTTTCACGGACGCCCTCGCTGTTCCCCACGCCCTGCAGATGACCGCGACCCGCACCGCCATCGCGATCGGCGTGGCGGAGGGGTCGGCGGCGTGGGGTGGAGGGCGCGTGCAGGTCGTGGCCCTCGCCGCGTTCAGCGAGAGCGACCGTGCGGCATTCCAGACGGTGTTCGAGCAGCTGGTCGAGGTGTTCAGCGAGCGCGAGAGTGTGCAGCGCATCGTCCGGAAGGGGACGACTTTCGAAGCCTTCCTCGACGAGCTCGTCGCCGTGATCGACGGCTGAGCGCAGACCTCACTCGCGGGGAGCGAGCACCTCGGCCAACTGATCGAGGACGGCTTCCGAGGTGGCGGATGCGGCCGTCTCGAGCACGACAGCGTCGCCGGCGGCGATCCCGAGATCCATCACCGCCAGCACGCTGCTCAGGTCGACCGTAGTTCCGTCGGCGGTGCGGAGGGTGACCGTCTCGCCATGGGCTTGCACGAGACGGACCAACTCGGCGACCGGACGGGCGTGGACGCCGTTGTGCGCGCTGACGACGACGCGTCTGACCGTCATGATCAGGAACGCTCGTCGAGCAGGTCTCGCACCCCGGCCTCGAGCTCCGCCACCGCGACGCGCGCGCCATCGGAGGAGTCCGCGCGGGCGTCGATGTAGACCTTGAGCTTCGGCTCGGTGCCGCTGGGGCGAACGATCACTCGGCATCCGTCGCCGAGCCGGTATCGCAGGACATCACCCGACGGCTGACCCGGTGCGGCATGCAGCAGATCCTCCGCCGAGGTGATCGGACGTCCGGCGATGTGCGTGGGCGGTATCGTGCGCAGCGCGAGCATGACGTTGCCGATGACGGCGAGGTCCTCGACACGCACCGACACCTGACCGCTGGCGAAGTGGCCGTAGGTGTCACCGAGCTCATCGAGCAGGTCGGCGAGGGTGGCCCCGCGATCGCGGGCTTCGGCGGCGAGGCCGAGGACAGCGACCGCTGCCGAGATCCCGTCCTTGTCGCGGACGGACTCCGGGTTCACCAGATAGCCCAGAGCCTCTTCGAATCCGAAGACGATACCGGGGGCCCGGGAGATCCATTTGAAGCCGGTGAGGGTCTCGTGGAAGTCCAGCCCGTGGTGAGCGGCGACGGCGCCGAGGCCCGGGGACGAGACGAGGGAGCACGCGAGCGAGGCGCCGGGGGTGCCGGCCGCCGCGCGGGCGGCCCTCGCACCGAGGAGGAGGCCGACTTCGTTGCCGGTGAGTCGGCGCCAGCCGTCGGCTGCCGAGGCGTCGGGGACGGCGACGGCCAGGCGATCCGCGTCGGGATCGTTGGCGAGGATGAAGTCCGCCTTCACCCGGCGGGCCCGCGCGAAGGCGAGATCCATCGCGCCCGGTTCCTCGGGATTGGGGAACGACACGGTACGGAACGTCGCGTCCGGCGTGAGCTGCTCGTCGACGACGAACGGCTGCGGGTATCCGGCATCCTTCACGATGCGGGAGAGCGTCTCCCAGCCGACCCCGTGCATCGCGGTGTATACCCACCGCATTCCCGTCGTCCCTGCGGGTGCAGGGGCGACGGCGGCGGTCGCCGCGAGGTAGGCCTCGACCACCTCTTCGCCGGCGGTCTCGTAGTCGCTGGAGCGCGGCAGCGCCGAGACGGAGCCCGCGTCGGCCGTGCGCTGGATGTGCGCTGCGATCTCGGCATCGGCCGGTGCGACGATCTGCGATCCCTGATCGGCACCGCCCAGGTACACCTTGTAGCCGTTGTCGTTGGGCGGGTTGTGGCTCGCGGTCACCATCACGCCGGCGTCGGCGCCGAAGTGCCGCACGGCGAACGCGAGGACAGGTGTCGGCAGCAGACGGGGGAGCAGGATCGCGCGCAGACCAGCTCCGGCGAACAGCTCGGCGGAATCCGTCGCGAACACGCGGGAGTTGCGGCGTCCGTCGTAGCCGATCACGACGGTCGGTGTCTCGCCGGCCGCTTTCTCGCGCAGGTAGGCGGCGAATCCCGCTGCCGCCTGGGCGACGAGCACCCGGTTCATCCGGTTGCTGCCGGCGCCGAGCTCGCCGCGCAGGCCCGCGGTACCGAAGGCGAGGCGCGTGCGGAAACGATCTTCCAGGTCGGCGATCGCGATCTCCTCGCCGGCGGCGGCACGCGTGATCACACCGGCCAGTTCGTCACGCGTCGCGTGATCCGGGTCCTGTCGCAGCCAGGCGCGGGCCTGGACGAGCAGCTCCTCGTTCACAGTGCCTCGACCACCCTGGCCAGGAGCGCGGAGATCACCGGCTCGGCCTCACGTCCGGCTTCGATCACCTCGGCATGGCTGAGCGGCGACTGCTGGATACCGGCGGCGAGGTTCGTGATGAGCGAGAAGCCGAGGATCTCCATGCCGGCTTCCCGAGCGGCGATCGCCTCCAGCGCAGTCGACATACCGACGATGTGGCCCCCGATGTGCTTCGCCATCTGCACCTCGGCAGGGGTCTCGTAGTGCGGGCCGCGGAACTGCGTGTACACGCCCTCGTCGAGCATCGGGTCGATCGTGCGGGCGATGTCGCGAAGGCGCTTCGCGTACAGATCAGTCAGGTCGATGAAGGTCGCGCCTTCGAGCGGGGAGTCGGCGGTGAGGTTGATGTGATCGCTGATGAGCACCGGCTGTCCGGGCGTCCAGGTCTCGCGGATGCCGCCGGCGCCGTTGGTGAGAACCATGATCTTGGCTCCCGTCGCTGCGGCGGTGC
This sequence comes from Microbacterium sp., assembly GCA_050701935.1. GTDB lineage: Bacteria > Actinomycetota > Actinomycetes > Actinomycetales > Microbacteriaceae > Microbacterium. The sequence goes on along the minus strand of JBOGEI010000125.1, from coordinate 2,344 downwards.
GGACGCTGTGCACGACACGTCGCACGCCGTGGTCCTCGTAGTAGTGGGTGCGCGCGCCGATGACGAGGACGTTCTTGCCGCCGGGGGTGCGGATGCTGCGCAGAGTGCCGACGTGGCCCTCGAGCGCAGGCTTGGAGAAGCCGGTGACCTCGGTCGCGGGGATCGTCGCGACCGTCTCGCCGATGATGTCGGCCGCCTTACCCCATCCGCTGCCGAGGGTGAGCGCGATGTCGTGGTTCTCGACACCGGTCAGACGGGCGATGTCGGCTGCGGCCTGTGCTGCGACCTCGAACGGGTTCGCGGTCGGGTCGTCGAGGGGGTTGCTGTGCGTTTCGGGCATGGATCCACTCTAGGAAGGTGCAGGCTCGGTCGCCAGGATTGCGCGAGAATGGATTCCATGTCTTCCACCACTTTCGAGCGCACTCAGCGCGTCGCCGTCCTCGGCGGCGGTCCCGGCGGTTACGAGGCGGCCCTCGCGGCGGCCCAGCTCGGGGCCGAGGTCACTCTGGTCGAGCGTGTGGGCGTCGGCGGATCGGCCGTCCTCACCGACGTCGTGCCCTCGAAGAGCCTGATCGCCACCGCCGATGCGGCTGTCGCCATCTCCGAAGCGAGCGACCTCGGAGTGAACTTCTACGCCAAGGGCGACCACAGCCGCCCTCTCAAGCCCGAGATCGCGATCAATCTCGCGGCCGTCAACAAGCGGCTCCTCGCGCTCGCAGGCCAGCAGTCCGAGGACATGCGCGCGACGCTCCTCGAAGCAGGCGTGCGCATCCTCTCCGGTCACGGTCGGCTGGAGGGGCCGACGGCGATCATCGTCTCGACGGGCCAGGGCGGCACCGACTTCGACCGCGTCGAGGCGGACACGATCATCGTGGCCGTCGGCGCCTCACCGCGCGAGCTCGACTCGGCCAAGCCCGACGGCAAGCGCATCCTGACCTGGACGCAGCTGTACGACATGAAGGCGCTCCCCGAACACCTCATCGTGGTCGGGTCCGGTGTCACGGGCGCGGAGTTCGCCTCCGCCTACATGAACCTGGGAGCGAAGGTCACGCTCGTCTCCAGCCGCGAGCAGGTGCTCCCCGGCGAGGACAAGGATGCGGCGAGCGTTCTGGAGAAGGTCTTCAAGCGCGGTGGCATGCAGGTGCTCTCCAAGTCCCGCGCCGACAAGGTCGAGGTCACCGACGACGGCGTCACCGTCACGCTGTCGGACGGACGCACGGTCGAAGGCAGCCATTGCCTGATGGCTGTCGGGTCGATCCCGAACACCGCGGGCATCGGTCTGGAGGAGGCGGGCGTCGAGCTCGACGAGTCGGGGCACGTCCGCGTGAACCGCGTCGCGCGTACTTCGGTCCCGAACGTCTATGCCGTCGGCGACTGCACGAACTTCTTCCCGCTGGCATCCGTCGCCTCCATGCAGGGGCGCACGGCCGTCTTCCACGCGCTCGGCGACATCGTCATCCCGCTCGAGCAGATCAAGATCACCTCCAACATCTTCACCGCACCCGAGATCGCCACGGTCGGATACGGCGAGAAGGACGTCGAAGACGGTGTGGCCGACGGCCTCGTCTACAAGCTCCCGCTCGCGGCGAACCCGCGCGCGAAGATGATGGGCATCAAAGACGGCTTCGTCAAGCTCATCGCGCGCAAGGGGTCGGGCACCGTGATCGGCGGCGTGATCGTGGCGCCGAAGGCCTCGGAGCTGATCTACCCGATCGCGGTGGCCGTCGAGCGTCGTCTCACGGTCGACCAGGTCTCACGGGTATTCGCGGCATACCCCTCGCTGTCCAGCAGCATCACGGACGCGAGCAGGGCGATGCACCTCGTGAACATCTCGTAGGTCGACGAGACGGCTGGCGCGCAGCCGTTATCGTCGTCGGCGATAATGGTGGGCGTGCCGCCTGCTGTCGCTGAACTGTCGCTCGTCTTCGTGCGAGGAAAGCAGTGAAGGAGCCGTTCACATCGCCACCGCTGCAGGAATGGCCGGCGACATGGGGTGAACGTCGTCCCCGACGCAATACCGGCATGCTCTGGCTCGGTCTCGCTTTGGTCGCAGCCGCAGCCGCCATGATCGGATTCTCCGGTGGCGCGGCCGGCCCGCTGTGGTCGGGCGCGTTCATCGCCCTCTTCGGTCTGACGGCTTTGGCGGTCGCGGCCCGCCGGCCGTTCGTCGAGGGACGCGTGCGTCTGGTCGACGCGGCGCCCCTGACGCGCGGGCGCTTGTGGAGCCCTGATGCACGAGTGCACTTCGTGCCGGAGCGGCGGCCCGGCGTCGTCACCCTGTTGCTGTGCGTCATTTGGTCGCTCGTGCTCATGGCGGCCACCGTCGTCGCGGTCGGAATCGGGT
>JBOGEI010000124.1:0-11327 GCA_050701935.1 Microbacterium sp. | reverse complement strand
GGCATCAGCCGCCCACCGGATCAGTAATCCGCCGGATAAGTGATCCGCCGGATCAGCAGCCCCCCGGATCAGTCAGCCCGCCGGATCAGTCAGCTATGGCCAGCACTGCCCGGCCGACGGCGCGCAGCACCGTCGCATCGTGCGGTGAGCGCGATCCGGGAACGTAGCGCACGCGGCGCAGCTCCCCGTGACCGAACGCGTACGAACGATGCCGCTCGTGGAGTTCCCAGTCGACGGGTCCGCCGTAGTCGTAGCCCACGCTGATGCCCGTGAACGGCGCCATGCCGATCAGCATCGGCACGCTGTCGATCGCGGCCGCACGGGTCTCGTCGACCTCGACGGTCAGGCTCCAGCGCAGCTCGGGGTGCTCATCGACACGCAGCACGATCCGGTGCGCACCGGGCGACAGCCGTGCGCCACGGGCGCGGTGCATCTCACCGTAGGCGTTGTAGACCACGAGCGGCGCACCGTCGTCGATCGCGAGGAGGTAGCCTCCGCCCTGATCTCCGTGCGCCACGATCACCCCCGCGGTGTCCTGCCCTGTCACGAGGTCGACCGTGATCGCGAAAGAGCGCAGAACGGTGAGCTTCGCCGAGCGGAACCGCTCCAGCGGCGGGCGGAAGGGCACCAGATCGACCGGGGCGGACAGGGGCTCCTCGCTATCGGGGCGCAGTCGGAACAGCGAGCCCTCGTCGTCGAGCGGGAACACGGTGTTGTGCCAGGCCTCGGCCTGCCACCTGGCCGCCAGTGCCGCCACACGCTCCGGGTGCTCGGCGGCGACGTCGGTCGTCTCGGTCGGATCGGCGGCCAGGTCGTAGAGCTCCCACACCCCGCCCGCAGGCCCCTCGTCCTTCGTCGGCGGCACGGTCGAGAGGGCTTTCCACGCACCGTCGACGAGAGCCCGGCGCCCCACGCACTCGAAGTACTGGGTCTCGCGTCCCTGGGCCGTCGGATCGGCCAGGACGTCGACGATGCTCCCGCCATCCATGTCGAGCGCCGGATGCCCATGCCGCTCCTCCAGCGCGGGGACGCCGCAGAGTTCGAGCAGTGTCGGGGCGAGGTCGGACACGAAGACGAACTGGTCGCGCAGCCCGCCCTCCATCGGCGCGTCCGGCCACGAGATGATCAGCGGCGCATGCACGCCCCCTTCGTATGTCGTGGCCTTGAACGAGCGGAACGGGGTGTTCGAGACGCGCGCCCAACCGGTCGGGTACTGGCCGAACAGCCGCGGCCCGCCGATCTCCTCGACCTCCCGCGGCACGTCGGTGGTCCACCCTTCGGGCATCGCGCCGTGCGCGCCGAACTGCGCGAAGTAGCTTCGGGTACCGGTCGGCCCGCCCTCCGCGGTGCCGCCGTTGTCGCTGGCGACGACGACGATCGTGTTCTCCCGCTCGCCGCTCCGGTCGAGCCGGTCGAGCAGTCGTCCGACGCTCTGGTCGATCTCGTCCACGGCCGCCGCATACACCTCCATGTGACGGGCGAAGAGCCGCCGATCTTCGCCCGAGAGGTCGTCCCAGTCGGGAATCTGCGCACCGTCCGCGATGGCGTCCGCGGGCAGCTCCGCATGCGCCGGCACGATGCCCCGCTCGCGCTGCCGGGCGAACCGCTCCTCGCGCATCCGGTTCCACCCGGCCTCGTACCGACCGCGATATCTCACGATGTCGACGTCCTTCGCCTGGATCGGGCCGTGCACCGAGGTGTGCGCGTAGTACAGGAAGAACGGCTTCTGCGGATCGTTGACCCTCAGGTCGTCGATCATCCCGATCGCGCGATCGGTCAGCTCGTCGGTCAGGAAGAATCCGTCGGGATACTCGCGGATGTCGACCACGGAGTTGTCCTGCACGAGCCGGTGCGGGTGATGGAGAGAGGTGAAGCCGTCCATGCTGCCGAAGTACCGGTCGAATCCGCGTTGCAGCGGCCACGTGCTGCGGTCGGCCCCGTCGTGCAGGCGCGACTCGAGGGTGAGATGCCACTTGCCGACCATGAAGGTCGCGTAGCCGCCGGCACGCAGCGACTCCGCCAGGGTGGGGGCGGCTTCGGGCAGCTCGCAGCTGAACCCCGGGTAGCCGGGGTCGATGTGGGCAACGAAGCCGAAGCCTGCACGGTGCGGGTTCAGTCCGGTCAGCAGCGCAGCCCTGGCCGGCGAGCACATCGGTGCGGTGCGGTAGTTCGTGAACACCCACCCGTCCTCGGCCAGGCCGTCGATCCGCGGAGTCTCGATCTCGCTCCCGAACGGTCCGAGGTCGCTGAACCCGAGGTCGTCGATCAGCATCACGATCACGTTGGGTGCGGCCCGTCCTGCGCGTCGCGGTGCCGGCCACCAGGGCTCGGAGTCGGAGGTGAATTCGGCCGCGCGTCCTCCGAACCGCTCGTAGCCGCGCGCATCCATCGGTGCCGACATCTAGCCCGCCTTCCGGATCAGTCCGAAGATCTCGGTGCGCAGCTCCGCGAACGCCGGGAGCGCGCGGGTCGTCAGCTGATCACGTGGCGCACCGAAGTCGATCTCGAGGATCTCGGTCACCTTCGCAGGGCGCTCCCCCAGCACCACCACGCGGTCTGACAGATACACGGCTTCATCGATGTCGTGCGTGACGATCACGATCGTCATCCCGAACTGCTCGCGGATGCGCAGGCACAGGTCCTCCAGCTCGAACCGCGTCTGCGCGTCGACCGAGGCGAACGGCTCGTCCATCACGAGCACCTCCGGCCGGTAGGCGATGGCCCTGGCGATCGCGACGCGCTGCTGCATGCCTCCGGAGAGCTGCCAAGGATACTTCGCCTCGGCGCCGGCGAGCCCGACCGCTGCGAGCGCCGCGGCGACCCGCTCCTCGCGCTCCGCTGCAGGAAGACGCAGGTGCTTGAGGGGCAGCCGCACGTTCTTCTCGACCGTGAGCCACGGCATCAGAGAGCGCGTGTACTCCTGGAACACCAGGGCCATGTCCTCGGGCGGCCCGTCGATGACGGTCCCGTCGATCGCCGCGGTTCCCGCCGTGACGCTCTGCAGACCGGTGAGGCACTTCAGCAGCGTGGTCTTGCCGATGCCCGAGGGGCCGACGATGCAGCACACCTCGCCGACGTGCACGTCGAAGGTGAGGTCGGCGATCACGGGCACGAGGCCGTTCTTGGTCGGGTAGGACTTCGCGAGGCCGCGTACGCTCAGGCGCACCGGGGCGTGTTCGGTGGTGGTCATGCGTTCTTCTCCTGTTGCTGGGAGGCGATGTACCAGCGCAGCACGCGGCGCCGGAAGAGGGTGAACACGGCGGTCGCCGCGTAGCCGATGATCCCGAGGACGAGGATTCCCGCCCACATGTCGGGGATCGCGAAGGACTGCTGGGCGAGCAGGGTGGCCGCGCCGAGTCCGGTGGACGATCCGAGCATCTCGCTCGCGATCATCACGACGAACGCCGTGATGAGGCTGACCTGCATCCCGGAGAGGATGCGCGGGCTCGCAGCCGGGAGCATCACGGCGAACAGCCGCTCGGGTCCGCTGAGCCGGTAGACGCGGGTGACCATCTCGAGGGTCGGCTCACCGGCGCGCACCCCGTCGATCGTCGAGATGAGGATCGGGAAGACGGCGGCGAGGGTGATCGAGAGGATGCGCGTCTCGGTGCCGAATCCGATCAGCGACACGAAGATCGGTACGAGGGCGACCGGCGGGATCGCCCGGAAGAAGTGGATCGTCGGCTCGGCGAACCAGCTCAGCGGACGGATGAGGCCGAGCAGCAGCCCCAGGAGCACACCGATCACTGTCGCCAGCAGGAACGACACGATCAGGTTCCCGACCGAGGAGGCGATGTCCAGCAGGAACGACGGCGTCTGCAGGAGCTGCCCGAGCCTGTGGAGAATCACCTGCAGCGGAGGGAAGAACGCGTTCGTCGAGGCGGCCGATGCGAACCACCACAGCGCCAGCAGCAGGACCGGGACGACGATCTCGGCACCGATGAGCACCCCGCGCGGCAGCGTTCCCTGCCCGCGACGTCGAGCGAGCCGCGTGCGGGTCTGGATCGAGGATGTGAGGGTCATCAGACCACCTGCTTCCGGTATTGCGGGTGCCAGTGCAGCAGCTGCCGCTCGCCCCACTGGCTGAGCCCCTGGACGAGCAGTCCGAGGGTGCCGAGGATGAGCACATAGGCGAACAGCTGGGCCTGGTTGCCGGAGATCTGCGACAGCAGGAGACTCTGCCCGAGCCCCGGCCCACCACCGAGCAGTCCCGCCACCACGGCGATGACGAGCGAGGTCGGTGCCGCGACCCTGATCGCGGTGCCGATGTACGGCAGCGCGCTGGGCAGCACGATGCGTCCCAGGATCTCGGTCCTCCCCATGCCGTAGGAGCGACCGGTGGCTCGGGCGACCGGGTCGGTGTCGAACACTCCGGCCGAGGCCTGCACGGCGATCGCGATGAAGCAGCCGAAGAACACCAGGAAGATCCCCATGCTCGCGGTCGGCCCCATCACCAGCACGACGACGGGGAGGATCACGATCGGTGGGATGGGTTTGAGGAACTCGAGCGGCACGCGCGTGGCATGCATCGCGAGCGGCGAGGTGCCGATGGCGACGCCGAGGGAGACGCCGACCAGGATCGCCAGCACGAGCCCGACGATCGCCATCGTGAGCGTGTCGCCGAGAGCCGTCCAGGTCGCCGAGGTCCCGAGCAGGCGCACGGCCTCACCGATGGAGGCGGTCGCCGCCGGCAGCGGTGACGCGGCGAGGGGGCCGGCGGTCGCCGACCACTCCCAGAGCGCCAGCGCCGAGACGACGCCGGCTGCTCCGACGAGCGGCGGGAGGAGAGAGGAACGGTTCATGAGCATCATCCGGCGGCGACGACGACGCCTTCGAGCTCGACCGGAGCCGCGAGGAACCCGAGCGCCACGAGCTTGTCGTTCACGCGCTCGAGGTCGATGGGTGCGACCTCCGCAGGCCAGAAGGGGAGCTTGATGTCGTCGACCGACAGCGTGGAGCCGGTGGCGTCGATGCCGGCCTGGATCGCGTCCTCCGGGTGCTCGTTCGCGTAGGCGTTGCTCTTGGCGACGGCCCGCTGGAATGCGGCGATGGCATCGGCCTTCGCGGCGATCGTGCTCTCCCCTGCGGTCCAGAGACCGACGGCACCCTCCTCGAAGAAGCCGACAGACGGCGAATCGAGGTACACCGCCCCCACGGCATCGGCCTCAGCGGTGAAGGGGCTGACGAGGCCGGCGGCGTCGACCGTGCCGCTCTGCAGCGCGGCCACCGCCGACGTGAAGTCGAGGACGACCCACTCGACGGAGGAGGGATCGACTCCCGCGCGATCGAGGGTGTCGGAGATCACGACTTCGAGCTGCGCCTTGCGCGCGGGGATCGCGATGGTCGCTCCCTTCAAGTCCTCGACCGAGGTGATGCCGCTTGCGGCGGAGGCGAAGAGTCCGGTGTCGTCCACCGCAGCAGGATCCTCGGCGTCCGCAGCGCCCGCGACGAAGCCGTCTGCGGGAGCGATCACCTTCAGCGGGACCCCGCTGCTGAGCGCGTTCAGGAGCGGGATGCTGGGAGCGTAGGCCACATCGACCTGCCCGCCCTGAGCTGCGGCGAGCCCGGCGGGAGGGTTGGCGACGACGGAGGTCTCAAGCGTCAGGCCCTCCTCTTCGAAGAAGCCCTGCTCCTGCCCCAGCACGAGCGCCCCGTCGGAGATGAGGCCGATGGTCGCGACCTTGAGCGTCGTGAGTTCCCCGCTCTCGGTGGACGGGGTCCCCGCCGGTGCAGATGAGCAGGCCGCGAGTGCCAGGACTCCGGCTGCGACGACGACCCCGGATGCACGACGTGCGAGTCTTGTGACGTTCATGGAAACTCCTCTTCGAGTTAATCACCGGCTGGTGATTTTAAAGATCGTACTCGCGCCTTGCAGGCGATTGATTACGATCGGGTTACTTTAATCACCAAACGGTGACTAAAAATGGCAAATGGAGAATCGTGGAAGCGAAGGTCCGCGATGTGAGGGAGGTACACGATGCCGAAGATCGTCGACCATGAGGAGCGTCGCATCCACATCGCCGATGCCGCGACGCAGGTGATCATCCGGGTGGGGTTCGACAACCTGACGATGCGCGAGATCGCCACCGAGGCAGGATATGCCCATGGTGCGATCGCACGGTACTTCCCCGACAAGCGGAGCGTCCTCACCGCGGCGTTCCTTCGCCTGTACACCCTCGCGAACGACCGCATCCATGCGCGCATCGAAGGCGTGCGCGGGCTGGAGGCGCTGGAGCGGATGTGCCGGGAGATCCTCCCGTACAGCCCGAACGGGCCGCTCTACGCGAAAGTCGTGATCGCGTTCTGGGATCACGCGTCGCAGGACGACGAGGTCACCAGGATCCATCGCGTCAACAACCTGCACTGGCGTGATCTCTTCCGACAGTGCCTCATCGAGGCGCGAGCAGACGAGGAGCTCGCCGACGGAGTCGACATCGATACCGCGGTGAACGAGATCGCCTCGCGCAATGCGGGGTGGCAGATGATCTCGGTGCTCATGCCCGACTCGGCAGGCGACGGCCGGCTGAACGACGGGCTCGACGCACTGCTGTCGACGCTCCGTCGCCCGGCCTCCTCTCCGGCCCGCTGACCGCATCTCGCGTCGCCCCTCAGTCCTCGAGCACGAAGCGCGCGCCGCGCTCGCCGATCATCGCCGCCGGGGCGTTGGTGTTGCCGGTGGGCACGGTCGGCATCACCGACGCGTCGATCACTCGCAGGCCCTCGACGCCGTGGACGCGCAGCCGCGGATCGACCACGGCATCCGCATCCGTCCCCATGCGGCAGGTGCCGACCTGGTGATGGTAGGTGATCGCGGTGCGCCGCACCCAGTCCTCGACTCCGGAATCGGGCACGTCCGGACCCGGATAGACCTCGACGGCGCCCCACTCCTCGGCAAGCGCCTCGCGCGCTCCGATCCGGCGGCACTGGCGCACGGAAGCAGCGAGCGAGGCCACGTCGCGGTCGTCTTCGAGCGCCGCGAGATCGATGGCGGGGAGGTCTGCGAGACTCGTCCCCGTCAAGCGAAGCGTGCCCCGGCTGTGCGGCGTCACGAGGCCTGCCATGAGCGTGAAGCCGTCGCCTGCGTGCGGCTCGAGCTCGCCCCACATCGGTACCGAGAAGTTGATCGGCTGCGTGTCCGGCTCGGCGAGGTCGTCGCGACTGCGCCAGAAGAGGTGCGTCTGCGTCACGGAGACACCCGGCTGCGGAGGCCCCACCGGACGCCGAGTGGTGAAGATCACCGGCGACAGGAGGTGGTCGTGGAGATTCTGCCCGACACCGGGCGAATCCTGCACGACCGGGATGCCGAGCGCCGTGAGGTCGGCCTCCGGTCCGATGCCGGAGCGGAGGAGGATCACGGGCGACCCGATCGCGCCGGCCGAGAGGATCACCTCGTCGGCGAGCATCTCCTCCGAGTCGCTCCCCTCCCCCAGTCGCACGCCGACCGCGCGTCCGTCGCGCACGATGACCGAGTGGACCTCGCGTCCCGTGCGGATCGCCAGATTCTCCGCGACGGGCTGCGCGTACGCCGTCCAGGTGTTGACCCGGCGGCCGTCTCGCATGGTCACCTGCTCCTGGGAGACGCCGTCGAGCGTGCCCGCGTTGTAGTCCGGGTTGTGTGGGAGCCCCTCCTGCACCGCGGCGTCGATGATCGACGCCTGGATCGGTGCGAGCGGGTAGTCGTCGGTCACCGGCAGCAGGTCGTTCTCGATGGAGTCGTAGACGGGCTCGACCTCGGCCCAGCCCCAGCCGTGTGCGCCGCCGCGCTCCCACGCGTCGTAGTCGGATGCGGCTCCGCGCACCCAGATCATGGCGTTCAGCGCGTGCGATCCCCCGGTGACCTTGCCTCGCGGCAGGTGCAGTCGACGGCCACCCGCATGCTCTTGGGGGACGGTGAAGTAGTCCCAGTCCTCTGCGGAGTGCCAGAGCTCACCCGCGCGGGAAGGATCGTGGATCGCGGGGTTCGTGTCGTACCCGCCGGCTTCGACGAGGGTCACGGCGACTCCGGCATCCGCAAGGCGTCGCGCGACGATCGCCCCTGAGGTCCCGGCTCCGACGACGATGGCAGAGCGCACGGGTCAGCCCTTCCGGCCGGGGCCTGAGACGACCTGGGTGACGGCGACGGACTTGAGCCCCTCGACGCCGAACTCCAGCCCGTAGCCCGAGCTCTTCACACCGCCGAACGGCACCATCGGGTGCAGTCCACCGTGCGAGTTGATCCACACGGTGCCGGACTGCATCCGGGAAGCTGCGTCACGCGCCGCCTCCGGGTCGCTCGACCAGACCGAGGCGCCGAGGCCCACGTCGAGGGAGTTCGCCAGGGCGAAGGCCTCATCGACGTCGCTGTAGCGGATCACGGGCAGGGCGGGACCGAACTGCTCCTCCTGCACGAGTGCCGCGTCGTTGTCGATGTCGGCGACGATGGTGGGGCGATAGAAGAGCTCACCGAGCTCGGGTGCCGACTCACCACCGGTGACGATGCGCGCACCGCGGCGCTTGGCGTCATCGACGAGCCGGCTGACGATGTCGAACTGCGCGCGGTTCTGCAGCGGCCCCAGCACGTTGTTCTCGTCGAGGCCGTTGCCCATAGGGACGGAGCCCGCGATCGCGGCCAGTGCATCGACGACCTTGTCGTACACGGAGTCGTGCACGTACAGGCGCTTCATCGCCGCGCAGGTCTGACCGGTGTTGATGAAGGCCCCCCAGAAGAGGTCTTCTGCGATCTCTGCGGCATCGGTGCCGGGAAGCACGATGCCGGCGTCGTTGCCACCCAGCTCGAGCGTCAGGCGGGCGAGGTTTCCGGCAGAGCTCTCGATGATGCGGCGCCCGGTGGCGGTCGAGCCGGTGAACATGATCTTGGCGATGTCGGGGTGCGAGGCGAGTCGGGCGCCGACCTCGCGGTCACCGGAGATGCCGATCAAGACGTCGGCCGGCAGCACCTCGTTCATCACCGCGATCATCGCGAGCACGCTCAACGGCGTGTACTCGCTCGGCTTCGCGACGACGGTGTTCCCCATGCGCAGGGACGGGCCGATCTGCCAGATGCTGATCATGAGCGGCCAGTTCCACGGGCCGATGGCGCCGACGACTCCCGCGGCCTTGTAGACGAGCTCGGCGTGCAGGCTCTCGTCATCGACCAGCACCTGCGGCTCGATCGCAGTCGTGGCGTTGGTGCGCAGCCAGGCGGAGCAGGCGCCGAGCTCGAAGCGGGCGTTGGGGCCGTTGAGCGGCTTCCCCTGCTCGCGGGAGAGCAGGTGGGCGAGGCCTTCGGCGTTGGCGTCGATGGCATCGGCCGCGGCCAGAAGCAGGGCGCTGCGCTTCTCGTGCCCGAGCGCCTCCCATCCCGGTTGGGCGGCCTTCGCGCGGGCGATCGCATCGTCGAGGTCGTCGACCGACTCCACGGGGGCGCGACCGATGACCTCGCGGGTCGCGGCATCCGGGATCTCCCGGCCTGCGCCTTCCGGGGCCTGGATGCGGTCGAGCAGCGCGGCAGCTGCGGAAGCGGCGGAATCGGACATCGGGGACTCTCCTTCGAGCGTGGCGCGGGCCAGCGACAGTCGAGAAGCTGGTCGTCTTCTCATTCTCGACTGCTGCTGCGGGCACCACTTGTCGCGGAGCGCGCCGCAGATGTCCGAGTGCGAAGGATGACGCGGCCTGTGGAGCCGAGCCCCCTCAGGTCGCGAGACACATCAGCGCGGCACCCGCGGCCAAGGCCCACGACTCGGCCACGAGGAGACGCGCATTGCGCCCGTGATGGATCGGCTCGACGATCCAGTCGGCGACCACCGTCCACAGCACCACGCCGATCACTCCCACGACGATCAGGACCGACAGCAGACCCGAGAGACCGCCATGGCCTCCGTGTGCTCCGGTGCTCGGCTCCGGAGACGCGCCCACCGCCGCGCTCTCGAACGAGCAGACGGCCAGGAGCAGCGCGATGAGCGCGCGGCGGAAGCACTCTCCGGCGGCAGGCGTTCCGCGCACTCCGACCGTGCCGAGCATTGCAGAGAGCAGCAGCACGGCCCCGAGCACCAGCCCGACGATCGGGAGATCGCCCGCGGCCGCTGTCAGGAGCATCGCTGCCCCCATGACCAGCACGGTCTGCCGGCCCTGCCACGGCACTGCCCGCCCAGCGATGAGCGAGGCCACCATCGCGACGACAGCCGCGCCGACGAGCAGCCAGGGCGCCGCCGGCACGAGATCATCCACACCCGAATCCTATTGACGCCGAAGCATCGCGGGGCCGCGGGCGCGACACGCGGCGATCAGCCCAGTGCGGCGATCAGACCAGTGCGGCGATCGCGTCGCGGAGGATTCCGTCGGCGTCTTCGAGGGCGGATGCCGCATCCTCCGGCGTCGCGTCGGCGGTCAGCATCAGCAGTGCGAGCTTGACCGAGCCGTCCGCCGCCTGCAGCGCCGTAGCCGCCCGATCGGTGTCGACACCGGAGAGCTGAGACACCGTGCGGATCGAGCGAGCGTGGAGCTTCTCGTTCGTCGCGAGCAGGTCGACCATCACCCCGCGGTACGTCTTCCCCAGGTTGATCATCGACAGCGTCGTGAGCATGTTCACGACGAGCTTCTGCGCGGTGCCGGACTTGAGGCGCGTTGATCCGGAGATGAACTCGGGGCCGGTGACGATCTCGATCGCGATCTCCGCAGCGGCGCCGATGTCCGAGCCGGAGTTCGATGCGATCGCCGCGGTGAACGCGCCGACGCTTCGGGCGTAGTTCAGCCCGCCGACGACGTACGGTGTGCGACCGGACGCGGAGATCCCGACGACGGTGTCGTTCTCCGAGAGGCCGAGCTCACGCAGCGACTCCCCCGCCGCCTCACCGTCGTCTTCCGCGTTCTCCACAGCCGAGCGGATCGCGGTCTCACCACCCGCGATCAGGCCGACCACCATCGAGGGATCCGTGCCGAAGGTCGGCGGGCACTCGCTCGCGTCGAGCACGCCGATGCGCCCCGCTGTTCCCGCCCCGATGTAGATCAGGCGACCGCCCCGGCGGAATCGGGCGGTGATGCCGTCGACGACGGCCGCGATCTCCTCGGCGCGCTCCGCGACGGCTTCGGGCACCCGACGGTCTTCGGCGTTCATGCGCCGCACGAGCTCGGCCGTGCCGAGCAGATCGAGGTCGCCGCGCTCGGTCGTCGAGGCCTCGGTGTCGAGGCGATCGAGCACGGAGAGGAGGGCGGTCAGGCGGGAGTCGTCATTCGGCACGGTGGACGAACCTTTCGTGGGGGAGGTCGGTGCGGCGTGCGAGCAGCAGCGCGCCGTCGAGAGCGTCGCCGGTCGCCGGCACGACCCGGCGACCGGCGGTCTGCAGCGAGGA
>JBOGEI010000123.1:0-11353 GCA_050701935.1 Microbacterium sp. | reverse complement strand
GGCCAGCCCCGTGTGTGCAGTGGCCGCCCGTGCCTTGATGAGCGCATTCTCTGCGAACGTCACGCCGTCTTCCACCGGCTCGGGACCGTCATAGCCGATGACCTCGAGGTCGGGACGCGCCTGCGCCACGATCTGCTGGAACTCCGCGACCTTGTGCGGATTGTGCGTGGCGAGGACGACCTGCATGCTCATTCCCCCGCCAGCGCGGCGAGCTGCAGGCCCTTCAGGTCGGCGCACCCGGCGACACCGAGCTCGAGCAGAGCGTCCAGCTCGCGCTTGTCGAACGGTGCTCCCTCAGCGGTGCCCTGCACCTCGACGAAGAGTCCACGGCCGGTGACCACGATGTTCATGTCGGTCTCGGCGCGCACATCCTCGGTGTATGCCAGATCGAGCATGGGCTCTCCGTCGATGATCCCGACCGAGATCGCGGCGACGGAGTCGAGCAACGGCGTGGAGTTCTTGCCGATGAACTTCTTCTCGCGACCCCACTCGATCGCGTCGGCGAGAGCTACATAGGCCCCGGTGATGGCTGCGGTGCGTGTTCCGCCGTCAGCCTGGAGCACGTCGCAGTCGATGACGATCGTGTTCTCGCCGAGCGCCTTGGTGTCGACCACCGCACGCAACGCGCGGCCGATGAGTCGTGAGATCTCATGCGTACGTCCACCGATGCGCCCCTTGACGCTCTCCCGGTCGTTCCGACTGTTCGTGGCGCGAGGAAGCATGGAGTATTCGGCCGTGACCCATCCCTTGCCCTTGCCCGTCAACCAGCGCGGGACGCCGTTGGTGAACGAGGCCGTGCACAGCACCTTCGTGCCCCCGAAGCTGATCAGGGCCGATCCCTCGGCGTGCGCGCTCCAGCCACGCTCGATGGTGATCTCGCGCAGCTGATCGGTGGAACGGCCGTCGACGCGGACGATATCGGTCATGTGCTTCTCTCGGGTCAGGGTGATGAATCGAGCCGGGGCGACTCGACTCGAGTTACTCGAAGGTGGAGTCGGGAAGGGTGATCACGCCGGTCTGGACGAGCTGCACGTCGCGGACTTCCCGGCCCATCAGACGGTTCGCCAATGCGGTGAAATCGTCGGTCGAGGCGCCGGTGGCCTCATAGACATAGCTCGCTGCCGCATCCGGCGAGGCGAGCAGATCGCCTCGGACCAGCTGACGGTACACATCGCCGGCGGTCTCGTCGTCGCTGGAGACGAGCGTGACGCCCTCGCCCATGACATAGCTGATGGCACCGCGCAGGAACGGATAGTGCGTGCAGCCGAGCACGAGCGTGTCGACATCGGCCTCCCGCAGCGGAGCGAGGTAGTCCTCCGCGACGGCGAGCACCTCGGCCGTGCCGGTGATACCGCCCTCGACGAACTCGACGAATCGCGGACAGGCCGCGGTGAAGACCTGCAGCCTCTCGTTCACCTCGAGCATGTCCTGATAGGCGCGAGAGCCGATGGTGCCGACAGTGCCGATCACACCGACACGCCCGTTGCGCGTCGTGGAGACGGCGCGTCGTACGGCGGGACCGATCACCTCGACGACCGGGACGTCATAGCGCTCGCGCGCGTCTCGGAGCATCGCCGCCGACGCGGTGTTGCACGCGATCACCAGCATCT
Organism: Microbacterium sp.; assembly: GCA_050701935.1. Lineage (GTDB taxonomy): Bacteria > Actinomycetota > Actinomycetes > Actinomycetales > Microbacteriaceae > Microbacterium. The sequence continues at coordinate 9,743 of JBOGEI010000123.1, read as the reverse complement.
TCACGCCCTGATCGACGAGCGTATCGAGCACTTCGAGGGAGTATCGGCGCACGTCGGCGATGGGTTTAGGGCCGTACGGGGAATGTGCGGTGTCGCCGATGTAGACGAACGACTCACGGGGCAGCTGGGCGCGGATGGCCCGCGCCACCGTGAGCCCGCCGACACCGGAGTCGAAGATCCCGATCGGCGCGTCGTTCATGACTCCCCAGCCTACCCGCGCGCGGCCGGCCGCGCTCATCCGCACGCTCACTAAACTGAGCGCATGACCACGTCGACGGCGCTGCTCACCGACCGCTATGAGCTGACGATGCTCGCCGCATCGCTCCGGGACGGGACGGCGTTCCGCCCCAGCGTCTTCGAACTGTTCTCACGACGCCTGTCGGGCGGAAGGCGTTTCGGCGTCGTCGCCGGCACCGGGCGTCTTCTCGGGCTGCTGCGCGACTTCCGCTTCGGCGAGGACGAACTGCGCTTCCTCCGCGACGAGAAGGTCGTGGACGCCGCATCCATCAAGCACCTGGAGAACTATCGGTTCACCGGCTCGATCCGCGGCTACCGCGAGGGCGAGCTCTACTTCCCCGGCTCCCCCATCCTCACCGTCGAGGGAAGTTTCGCCGACGCGGTCGTCCTGGAGACCCTTGCTCTGAGCGTGCTCAACCACGACTCCGCGGTCGCCACCGCGGCATCGCGTATGAGCATCGCTGCGGGAGAACGACCGCTGGCGGAAATGGGTTCCCGACGTGCGGCCGAGCGTTCTGCGGTCGCGGCTGCCCGAGCCGCCTACATCGCCGGTTTCGGCGCGACGAGCAACCTCGAGGCCGGACGAAGCTGGGGCATCCCCACGATGGGAACCGCCGCCCATTCCTGGACCCTCCTCCACGACACAGAGGAAGAGGCCTTCCGCGCCCAGGTCGAGAGCATGGGCATCGGCACGACGCTGCTCGTCGACACCTACGACATCCCCACAGGCGTCGAGACCGCAATCCGAGTCGCCGGTACCCGGCTCGGCGGTGTGCGCATCGACTCGGGCGACCTTCCCATCGTCGCCGGCGCCGTTCGGGCGCAGCTCGATGAGCTCGGCGCGACGTCGACGCGCATCACCGTCACCAGCGACCTCGACGAGTATGCGATCGCAGCACTCGCGGCCTCGCCCGTCGACGCCTACGGAGTCGGCACGTCAGTCGTCACCGGATCCGGATACCCGACCGCGAGCATGGTCTACAAGCTCGTGGCCCGAAAGGACGCCACGGGATCGTGGATCGGGGTCGCCAAGGCCTCCACCGACAAGGGCTCGCATGGGGGGCGAAAAGCCGCGTTCCGCACGCTGGTCGACGGCGTGGCCACCGCGGAGACAGTCGTGGTCTCCGACGGCTTCGAGCAGCTCGACACACCGGACGAGCACCCGGACGGACGTCCGTTGCAGGTGACGTTCGTCGAGGCGGGCGAGATCGACACGGCCTACGAGGGTGTCGAGGGAACGGTGTCCGCACGGGCGCACCACCTGCGGGTGCGCGAGGAGCTCCCGGTGCGCGCTCTTGCGCTCAGCAAGTCAGACCCGGCGATCCCGACCGTGTACGTCGAAGCCGACTGAGGTCAGCTGACCATGGACTCGTAGATCTCTTTGCATGTTGGGCAGATCGGGAACTTCTCCGGGTCGCGGCCCGGGGTCCACTTCTTGCCGCACAACGCGCGCACCGGCTTGCCGGTGATCGCAGACTCGAGAATCTTGTCCTTCTTCACGTAATGCGAGAAACGCTCGTGGTCGCCCGGTTCGAGATTCTCCTCACGGAGGAGCTCTTCCAGTTCGCGATCAAGCGTTGCCACGCCGCCCTGATCGGGGCTGTCAAGCGGAGTACTCATCCCGTGAGTCTAGCGGCGTCGAGACCCTCGCGGGCGGTGGTCACGCGGTCTCGACGAACTCCATCAGCCTCTCACCGCTGCGCTCGAAGATGCGCCCTCCGATGACCGCCCCCGCTGCCAGCGCCACGAGCCCGATGATGACTCCCACCCAGAACGTGGCCGGTGCGTAGACGGAGCCGTCGATGACAGTGGCCGCGAACAGCCAGATCGTCGGCACGCTGAGCAGGATCGCTCCGAGGAATGCGGCGGCAGGCCCGTAGGCACCGCGCGATGTGGGTCGCTGCGGCTGCTGGAACGGGCTGTCTCCTGGTCGAGACACCGCGTACGGCGCAACGACCGACACGATGCTCGAGATACCGAGCGCAGAGAACAACAGGCTCGCCGCGAGACCGCTGAGCGGCAGCAGCAGACTCCAGTTCCCGATCAGCAGGAGGGAGAGCGGGACAGCGACCGCGAGGACGGGGATGGCCACGAGCAGAACGGGGACGAGACGCCCCAGTCGGTCGGGAAGGCCCCGGACACCACTGGCGACGTGAGTCCACAACGCTGTCGAATCGTAGGCGACGTCGTTGTGCGGCAGCCAGCCGAAGAACAGCGCCATCACCGGCACGGGTACGAGCGCTGCGACTTCGAGAGGAACGCCCGCGACGATGAGCGGCAGCACCGTGAGCACACCGGCGACCGGCACCACGATGATGTTCATGATGTAGCGGCGGTCGCGGAGCCAGTACACGAGGCTACGGGCGGCGATCGCACCGAATGCGTTCGACGGCAGCAGCCCGAACCAGCCGAGGCCGGTGCGCTCCCTCGATGCGACGGGGCGTTCCGTGGTCGTCAGCAGGCGCCGAACGAGCCACGTCCATGCCATCCACAGGAACGCGGCGGTGAGGATTGCGACGATTCCGCTCATCCACTCCGATGCGGTCTCGCCCGCGGCCGCATCGAAGAGGAAGGCAGGAGACGCGGCGAACGGGCTGTAGCCGAACGCAGTCGAAAGGGTGGCCAGCGAAGCCGGCACGAGGCCGTCCCAGCGCAACGATCCGAAGAACACCGCGACGGGGAAGGCGATCACGAGCAGCGCGAGTGCGAACAACGCAGTGAGCTCGCGGGAACGACGCTCGGGAAGGAGCAGCGCGTTGATCGCCATTCCGATCCGCGAAGTCAGGACGGTCGTGGCGACGCCGACCAGCGTCATCAACACCGCGAGAGGCCAGGGCGTCCCTGCCTCCACCGCGACGATGCACACGCTGATGTAGACGGCCAGGAGGGCGAGGCTCGGCACGCTGATGAGAGTCGCCAGAGCGAGCACCCAGGGCATCTGTCGCTCGTCTACGCCGAAGACCGCGAACCGCCGAGGATCGAGCTGGTCGACAGCCCCGACGAGGATCGGCCCTACGAAGAAGCCGAGCAGCAGGGCTGCGCCACCGAGCACGGTGACCGCGCGAGCGACGGGAACGGGAGCCCCCGCGAGGCTGAACACCGCGAGGCACACCACGACGGTGACCGCGACCACTGCTGCGAACGCGACCAGGGTGCGAACACGGCGTTCGCCGCGCAAGGAGCCGAGGAGCAGCGCGAACCTCAGTCGGAGAACGTGTGCAGCCACTCGAGGCCCTCCACCTCTCCGCTGGAGCCGGCCAGTTCGACGAAGCGCGCCTCGAGCGTCTGGCCCGCTCGCACCTCATCGATCGTGCCCTCGGCGAGCACTTCACCGCCGACGATGATCGCGACACGCGAGCAGACGCGCTCGACGAGATCCATGCCGTGGCTGGAGAGGATCACCGTACCGCCGTGAGAGACGTAGGCGCGGAGGATGTCGAGGATGACGGCAGAAGAGACCGGATCCACCGATTCGAACGGCTCGTCAAGAACGAGCACCCGCGGTGAGTGGATCATGGCTCCGGCGAGCATGATCTTCTTCGTCATGCCGGCCGAGTAGTCGGATACGACCCGGCTGAGGGCATCGCCGAGATCGAACGCGCGGGCGAGGTCGGTCGCGCGTTTCTCGATGACATCGGCGGCGAGTCCGCGCAACAGCCCGTAGTAGTAGAGCAGTTGGCGTCCGGTGAGCCGGTCGAATGTGCGCAGCCGGTCGGGCAGCACGCCCATCAGGCGCTTCGCAGCCAGGGGCTGTTTCGCCTGGTCGATGCCGCAGATCACCACGCGACCCTCGTCGGCGCGGAGGAGACCGGCGACGATGGAAAGGGTGGTCGTCTTGCCGGCGCCGTTGGGCCCGACGACACCGTAGAAGGAGCCGGCCGGGACGGTCAGATCGATGCCGTCGACTGCCCGGTTGTCACCGAACTGCTTCACGAGACCGCGGATGCTGATCGCCTCGCTGCCCGAGGGCCCCTCGATCGGACCGACTGCGTCGGTTGCCGCATCGTCGGAATCCACGACGGGCTCCACGATCTCCACGACCTCGACGATCTCCACAGACTCCGCGTCGACGATCTCCACCGGCTCGGCGTCGACAGGCGCAGCCACGGGCTCTGGGGCCGGCGTGGACTCAGCCACCGGAGTCGCGTCGACCTGGCGGGATGTGTCGGGCGCAGCCACCGATTCGACGACGACAGAATCCTCGACGGCGACCGCCTCGAGAACAGAGGCCGGCTGGACAGCGGAAGCCGGCTCGGCACGGGGCGTCGCTTCGACTTCGGCCTTCGCCGCTTCGTCCGCTGCCTTCTTCGCCGCTGCCTTCTTCGCCGCGGCGGTCTTCGCCGCGGCGGTCTTCGCCGCCGTGGTCTTCGCCGCCGTGGTCTTCGCCGCCTCGGAGCGCGCGGTGGACTTGGTTGCCGCAGCCTTGGTAGCCGCAGCCTTGGCTGCTGCGGTCTTGGCCGCGGCAGTCCTGGCTGCGGTCGACTTCGCAGTCGTCGACCTCGCTGCGGTCGACTTCGCAGCCGTCGACTTCGCGGCCGAGGATGTCGCCGACCCCGCGCCGGTCGCCCGCCCCGTAGCCGTGCGTGCTGCCGCTGTTGCCGTCGTAGAAGCCGCAGACTTGGTCGCCGCTGACCGCGCAGCCGTGTTCTTCGCCGCTGCGCTGCGCGCAGCCACTGCGGTGCGCGCCGAACCGGCAGTCGACGACGATTTCTTCGACGACTCGTCCGTCAAGGCCTTCACGAGCGGCTCCACAACGACATCCGCAGTCGGCGCAGCCTTCTCGGCTGCTGCTTTGGCCGCGCCGGTCTTCGCAGCAGCAGGCTTCGCGGTCGTGCGTCTCGCCGCGGCGGGCTTCGCCGGGGTGCGCGCCGCAGTGGTCTTCCTCACCGGCGGCTTCTTCGCCGGTGTTCCCGACGTCTTCTCTGCGGCCGAAGAGGCTTCTGAGGCGGGCTTCTTGCTCGGCGCGCGCTTCGTCGGCACCTTTTCAGGTGCGATCTCGGTTTCGTCCACCTGGTCGGTGCGGTCGTCAGGGGAGGCAGTCACCGTCCTACGGTATCAACGGGTGCGCTCAAGCCAAGGCCGCCGCGCAACAAACTGCCGCCGAATCCGGTAGATTCCTCGGCGACGAGACGGTGGCCGCAACCCTGTGCGTCCGGTGTGTAGTCGATCACGAAATGACAACGGGGGCGCCCTGACCCTGAGCTTCCCAGGCTGAATCGATACCATGATTGCGGCACGACGAAGTGTCTGGTCGGTTAATCGACCGTGAACACAACTTCCTTTAGGAGCACTCGTGACTCTTCAGACCGTCATCCTCGCCGCCGGCATGGGCTCGCGCCTCGGCCGTGCGCTGCCGAAGCCGCTCACCGAACTGAGCGACGGCCGCACGATCATGGGCCAGCAGCACGACAACATCCGCGCCGCATTCGGATCGGACGCGCGCATCACCACGGTCGTCGGCTACCGCGCCGAGACCATCATCGACGCCTTCCCGCAGGTCAACTACGTTCACAACGAGCGCTACGACGAGACCAACACGTCCAAGAGCCTGCTCCGGGCCCTCGGTGCCACCGGGCGCGGCGGTGTGCTGTGGATGAACGGCGATGTCGTCTTCGACCCGATGATCCTCGGTCGCGCACTCGAGTACATCGAGCGCGACCAGTCCTTCGTGACGGTGAACACGTCCAAGGTCAGCGACGAAGAGGTGAAGTACACGGTCACTGCCGAGGGCTTCATCAACGAGCTTTCCAAGACCGTCAAGGGCGGCCTCGGAGAGGCCGTGGGCATCAACTACATCTCCTCTGCGCACAAGAAGGCGTTCATGCGCCAGCTGCAGCGCGTCGAGGACCAGGACTACTTCGAGCGCGGTCTCGAGCTCGCCATCGCCGAAGACGGCCTGCTGCTCGAGCCGATGGACGTCTCCGACCTCTACGCGGTCGAGGTCGACTTCGCAGAAGACCTGGAACGAGCGAACCTCTTCGTCTGATCACTCACCCTGAAAGCCCGGCCCCTGGTGGAGCCGGGCTTTCGGCGTTTTCGCGGACTGGCTCCATAGGATCGCAGCATGGCCCCCAAGGTGCACAAGATCCATTCACTCCCGGACGACGCTCCGTGGGACAAGGGCGTGCCCCCTGCCGGATCGGCGGAGCATCCGATGGTGGTACGCGGCCTCGACCGCGTGCTGTCGATCCAGCGTCCGCTCGTACTGGCGCACATCCGCAGCATCCGTCTGCGAAACCCCCAGGCCTCGCCCACCGAGATCATCCGCATCCTCGAACGTCGCTATCTCGCAGCTGTGACCACGGGCGGAGCAGCGGTCGGTGCGACAGCCGTCGTTCCCGGCATCGGCACCGGTGTCACGCTCGCCCTCTCGGGCGTGGAGACGGTCGGCTTCGTGGAGTCGACGGCGCTGTTCGCGCAGTCGGTCGCCGAGGTGCATGGCATCGCGGTCGCGAACCCCGACCGTGCCCGTGCTCTGGTGATGACGCTGATGCTCGGCAAAGAGGGTGTCGACCTCGTCGGGCAGCTCGCTGGACAGGTGGCAGGGCGAGGCGGGAGCAGATCGTCGTACTGGGGTGAGCTCGTCACGAAGTCGCTCCCCCGAGCCGCCGTCGGACCGCTCGTGGATCAGCTCAAGAGCATGTTCGTGAAGCAGTTCGCGGCGAAGGGCGGCGCCTCGGTCATCGGCAAGGCTCTTCCGTTCGGCATCGGTGCCGCGATCGGAGGCGCAGGCAACCACATTCTGGGGCGACGCGTTCTCACCACGTCGCACCGGGCCTTCGGCGCCGCACCGATGGATCTGCCGATCGAGCTCGAGCCTGTGCCCGGAGCAGAGAAACTGGAGATGCGGATGCTCCGCGGCGCGCGCTACGCGGGCAACGCAGTGGCGGGCGCTGCGGGCAGCACCGTCCGTGGCGTGGAGTGGGCGGGACGCAAGGCCCTCTCCCTCGGACGCCACCCGAAGACTGACCCGGCGCTGGAGCAGAACCCCGCCGAGGATTGATCGCACTGCACGCAGATAGCCAAAGGATCACGCGACCCGTTGTGCCGAGCATCCAACAGAGCGGGCCGACCCGACGATAGGGTGGAATCCGTGACGGACAAGCCCGACCTCTTTACCACCGCCGGCAAGATCGCGGACCTGCGCGCTCGCTATACAGAAGCCGTCGTCGACGCAGAAGCGAAGGCGAAGGAGAAGCAGCACGCGAAGGGCAAGATGACCGCCCGCGAGCGCATCGTGCTGCTCGTCGACCCGGGGAGCTTCGTCGAGTTCGACGAGTACGTGCGCCACCGCACCACGGCCTTCGGCATGGATCGCTCCCGTCCGTACGGCGACTCCGTCGTCACCGGCGTCGGAACGATCAACGGACGCACCGTCGCCGTGTACTCGCAGGACTTCTCCACCTTCGGAGGCTCGCTCGGCGAGGTCGCCGGTGAGAAGATCGTCAAGATCATGGAGTTCGCGCTCGCCGGCGGGATGCCCTGCATCGGAATCCTCGACTCGGGCGGCGCGCGCATCCAGGAGGGCGTCGTCGCTCTCGGCAAGTACGGCGAGATCTTCCGCCTGAACACCCGCGCATCCGGCGTCATCCCGCAGATCTCAATCATCATGGGCCCGGCCGCCGGAGGAGCTGTGTACTCCCCCGCCCTCACCGACTTCGTGATCATGGTCGACAAGACGAGCCAGATGTTCGTCACCGGCCCCGACGTGATCAAGACGGTCACCGGCGAGGACGTCGGCATGGAGGAGCTCGGCGGCGCGTACACGCACAACACCCGCTCCGGTGTCTCGCACTATCTCGCCGAAGACGAAGACGACGCCATCGATTACGCGCGCACGCTCCTCAGCTTCCTGCCGGACAACAACATGGCGGAGCTGCCCACGTACGAGAGCACCTTCGAGTTCGAGACGACCGATGCCGATCGCGTGCTCAACACGATCGTCCCCGACTCGACGAACCAGCCTTACGACATCCACACCGTGATCGAGCACGTCGTCGATGAAGGCGACTTCCTCGAAGTCCAGCCTCTGTTCGCGCCCAACATCGTCATCGGGTTCGGGCGGGTCGAGGGGCGTTCAGTCGGCATCATCGCCAACCAGCCCTCTCAGATGGCCGGCACCCTGAACATCGAGGCCGGCGAGAAGGCCAGCCGCTTCGTGCGCTTCTGCGACGCGTTCTCGATCCCGATCGTCACGCTGGTCGACGTGCCCGGCTACCTGCCTGGCACGGACCAGGAGTGGGAGGGCGTCATCCGTCGTGGCGCAAAGCTCCTCTACGCCTACGCTGAGGCGACCGTTCCGCTGGTCACCGTCATCCTGCGCAAGGCCTACGGGGGCGCCTACATCGTGATGGGCTCCAAGCAGCTCGGTGCCGATGTGAATCTCGCCTGGCCGACTGCCGAGATCGCGGTGATGGGCGGGCAGGGCGCGGTCAACATCCTGTACCGCGGCGAGATCAAGAAGGCCGAAGAGGCCGGTGAAGACGTCGCCGCCGTGCGCACCCGCCTGGCCAACGAGTACACGTACGATGTGGCTTCGCCGTTCCTCGCTGCAGAGCGTGGAGAGCTGGACGGCATCATCGAGCCGGCGAACACCCGAGTATCGATCGCCAAGGCGCTGCGCGCACTGCGCGGCAAGCGTGCAGATCTGCCCCCGAAGAAGCACGGGAACATCCCGCTGTGACCGCGCAGACCACACCGGAGGATGCATCGGGCACGGATACGCCGATGCTCGAGATCACGCGCGGGACTGCCACCGAAGAGGAGCTCGCCGCTCTCATCGCCGTGATCAGCGAGGCCTATGCGACAGAAGCCGCGTCTGCCGTCGCCGATGAGTCGCCGGTATCCGCGTGGACCCGTACTCAGCGTCCCCTGCGTCGCCCTCTGCGCCGCGACATCCCGTGGGGACGATTCTCCGGCTGACGCCCGAGCACGCGTCGCGTGATGGCCTCTCTCGAGGCACCACCCTGTCGCCGTCTGCGTGATCCGTGAGCCCTCCGCTTCACGGATCACGCAGACGATCGTCGCAGAGCCCCCAGTGCCCCGCTCAACGGCGATCCCCGTCGCCGTCGCTCCCGCCCCTGCACAAGGTCGGGAGTTCGCCCTCGCTCGAACCAGGCCCGCTTCGCCTCGATGCGCGACGGTGCCGTGCGCGCGGGGAGACGGCGGCCTCCCCTCTCGGCGAGGCGCTCGAAACGCGCGTCGTCGAGGACGGAGTCAAGATGCACCGGCGGTCCGATCGATGAGGGAACCACAAATAGTACATCGATTAGACATACGCCCGCAAACGCTCGACACCTCCGGCTCCCACCCGGTACCGTGTCTCCTGCTCAGCTGTCCAGCAGCAGATCCGAAGCACGGGGACTGAGGACCGAGTCGAGCACGACGCACGCGGCTCCCACCGCACCGACGTCGTCACCGACCACCGTTCCGTCGACCGGCAGCGTACGCACCGCATGCGTCGCGCTCGCCCGTTCGAGCCTGCCGGGGACCTCCTGGAGGTACAC
>JBOGEI010000122.1:0-11367 GCA_050701935.1 Microbacterium sp. | reverse complement strand
TCGGGGGGTTCGTTCCCGGCGTGTACTCCCTCTGGATGAGTCCGATCAGGTCGGGGGCGAGGGCGTTGAAGAAGGGGCGGTCCGGCACATACTCCCCGAATGGGACCGGATGACGCTTGTCATGCAGCTGCGTCGCGGTGCCGTCGGAGTTCCACAGCATCGAGGTGTTGAAGTTGCGGTCGCCTCGCCCCGTTGCGGCGTTCGCCAGCAAGGGGGCGTCGATCCGGTTCGCGATGAGAGTCATCCGCCGCGCGATGGCATCGATCTGGAACGGGTCGCCGTCCAGGGACCCCTCTGGCCAGACCAGGAGATCCACATCCTCACCATAAAGAGGGGCGGTCGCCTCGGTCTGTGCCTGGATGACCGAGAACGGCTCGCGGTCGTCGAAGTATCCGGTCGGCCCGTTTCCCTGCACCGCGGCGATTCGCATGGAGCCGCTCGAAGACGTCGGGAACAGCGGCGTGAACAGCAGCACGACGACGAGCGCGGCCGGTGCGATCAGCCGGATCGGCCGGCGCCATGCGCGCAGCCGCACGACCTCGATCAGCATCGCGACGACGAGTACCATCAGGAAGCTGAGCCCACTGACGCCCACCCAGGACGAGATCGGAGCCAGTGGGCTCTCGGCCTGACTCATGCCGATGCGTGCCCAGGGGAAGCCTCCGTACGGCCAGGAGCCGACGAACAGCTCTCGCCCGACCCAGAGGGCGGCGACGACTACCGGAAGCCCCAGGAGGCGTCCTGCCGTTCCGCGGAAGGCTTTCGGCAGCCAACGATAGGCGAGGGCGATCGGGACCAGCGCGACGGCCGTCAAGATGCCCTCGACGACGCTGAGCGCTGCCCAGGGAACAGGCCCGAGGTATCGCGACGTCCAGGAGACGAGGAGCCCGAAGAACAGGATTCCGTAGACCAGCCCGACGAGCAGAGCTCCCCCGAACCGCCGCCCGATCAGTGCGACGAGCAGAAGCGCGGTCGCGGGGAACGCGAGGAACCAGATCGCCGCCTCCGGATAGGCGAGGTTCATCATCAGAGCGGCCAGGCCAGCAGCGAGCAGCGCAGCCCACAGCGGCAGGAGGGCGCGTCGTGGCGCCGGCGTCTCGGTCATCGCGTCCATCTCACATCGACGAGTAGGCGACGATGCCGCGGCGCACGCCGTCGAGCGCCGCGCGGGCGGTGCGGGAGAGCGCGCCGTCTTCGGCGACGATCGAGAGCTGATCGAGCAGATCGATCGTCTGCTTCGCCCAACGCACGAAGTCGCCGGCGGCCATGTCGGCATCGATGAGGACCCGATCGAGCATTCCGCCGCGCGCCCAGCTGTGCATAGCACCGGCCAGCCCTGCAGCAAGCGGCTCGCTGCCCGGCAGGTGGTGATCCTGCTCGAGATCGTCGAGCTCGGCCCACAGGGTGGTCGTCTTCTCGTAGGCCGACCGGAATGCGCCACGAGGCAGGCCCCGCTCCCCCGCGTTCGCTTCGTCGCGCCGGGGCTCGTAAACGAGGCAGCATGCCATCGCCGCGAGGGAAGGAGCGTCGAGGCCGGCCCACAGCCCCTGGCGCAGGGACTCGGCCACCAGCAGGTCGCGTTCGCCGTAGATGCGTCGCATGGTGCGCCCGGCGTCCGTCAGCTCGGTTTCTCCGTCGACCTCGGTCAGGTAGTCCAGGGTCTCCAGCACCTCGACGACGCGGTCGAAGACGCGCGCCACCGTCCCCGTACGCGTCTCGATCTGGCGCCGAATCCGATCGGTCTGCCGCTTGAGCTTCCAATAGCGTTCCGCCCATCGGGCGTGCGCCTCACGGTCAGGGCAACGATGACACGGGTGCCGCTGCATCTGGGTGCGGAGGGTCTGGATGCGCTTCATGCGCTTGTCGCGAGAGGCCCGCGGCGCGTTCGAGTCCTGCCGATTCTTCTTCTCGAGATCGCTCAGCTCGCGTCGGATCGCCGCATACTCCGGGAAGTCACCGTGCTCGCAAGCCATCGCGCTCTGGTAGCCCGCAAGCGACTCCTCGGCCTCCCGCACCTGCCGTGCCAGTCCGACGACCGCACGATCGGCCTGGAACTGGGCGAACGACGACTCGAGGATCTGCCTGGCCCTGGACTTGCCGAACATGTCGATCAGGTTGACAGCCATGTTGTAGGTGGGACGGAAACTGGAGTTCAGCGGATAAGTGCGGCGTGAGGCGAGCGCGGCTACCGACTGCGGGTCCATTCCCTCGGTCCATTGCACGACGGCGTGGCCTTCGACGTCGATCCCCCGCCGCCCCGCGCGTCCGGTGAGTTGGGTGTACTCCCCCGAAGTGATGGCGACGCGGGCCTCGCCGTTGAACTTCTCCATCTTCTCGAGCACGACCGTGCGCGCCGGCATGTTGATCCCGAGCGCGAGGGTCTCTGTGGCGAAGACGACCTTCACGAGCTTGCGCTGGTAGAGCTCCTCGACGACCTCTTTGAAAGCGGGCAGGAGTCCGGCGTGGTGAGATGCCACGCCCCGTTCGAGGTTGTCGAGCCACTCCCAGTAGCCCAGCACGTCGAGATCCTCTTCCTGGAGGCTGCGCGTGCGATCCTCGACGATCGCGCGGATCTCCGCCCGCTCCTCGTTCGAGGTCAGCCTGATACCCGAACGGCGCACTTGCTGAACCGCAGCATCGCATCCGACGCGACTGAAGATGAAGAAGATCGCGGGGAGCAGGTTCGCGCGCTCGAGCAGGCGGATGACGTCCGGACGGTCCATCCTCTCGATCCGGCGGGCATTCGCGGCGCGGACCGGACGTCGACCGCCCCGTGGGGGCCGCTTCGCTTCGCGACCCGCATGGCGGTCGCTGCGATAGGCCTGGGCGTGCCGGTTGTTCTCGTAGTTGGTGCCCGTGGAGGAGCGGATCCGCATCAGCTCCTGGTTCACCTGTGCGGTTGCCAGACCCGCGCGATCATCGAACAGCGGAAGGAGGTCGTCGCGGACGAGGACGTGCTGTTCCAGCGGCACCGGTCTGATCTCCGAGACGATGACCTCGGTATCACCGCGAACCGTATCCAGCCAATCGCCGAACTCTTCGGCGTTGGACACCGTGGCACTCAACGACACCAGCCTCACACGGGACGGGAGGTGGATGATGACCTCTTCCCAGACCGCGCCGCGGAACCGATCCGCGAGGTAGTGGACCTCGTCCATGATCACGTAACGCAGGTCGCGCAGAGCCCCGGAATCGGCGTAGATCATGTTGCGCAGCACTTCGGTGGTCATCACCACGATGCGGGCGTTGCCGTTGATGTTCGTGTCACCGGTGAGCAAGCCCACCTGGTCGGCTCCGTAGACCTCGACCAGTTCACGGAACTTCTGGTTCGACAGCGCCTTCATCGGCGTCGTGTAGAAGGCCTTGTCGCTCGCGCTCTGCATGGCGAGGTGGATCGCGAACTCGCCCACGATCGTCTTTCCTGCACCGGTCGGCGCGGCGACGAGCACGCTGCGTCCGCTCTCGAGTGCGTGGCATCCCGCGATCTGGAATGGATCGAGCTGGAACTTCTGCAGAGCCGCGAATGCGGTCGACTGCGGATGCTCGACCGCTTCCCGTGCGCGCGCGTACTTCTCCGAAGGCGAACTCATGCGGGATCCGGCAGAAGCCCTGAGGCTTCGTCGCGCTTGCGCTTACGCCGGTCGAAGAGCATCGAGAGCCCAGCAGCTGCGAAGAAGAGCACGATCAGGATGCCGGCGAGCATCAGCATGCTCACGACATCCGCGGCCGGAGTCGCGAGCGCCGCGAACACCGTCGCGATGATGATCGCGACACGCCATCCCTTGAGGATCGCTTTGCCCGACATGATTCCCGCGAGGTTCAGCGCGACGAGGAACACCGGGAGGACGAACGAGATGCCGATGACGATCATCAGCTTGAAGACGAAGTCGTAGTACTCCTGCGCGTAGTAGAAGTTCGTCGCGCCATCAGGCGTGAAGCTCCACATGAGCTCGATCACGTGCGGCATGATCATCACGCCCAGATAGCATCCCGCGAAGAACAGCGGGACGGCGGCCACCACGAAGCCGACGGTGTAGCGGATCTCCTTGCGGGTGAGCCCGGGCATGATGAACGCCCAGACCTGCCAGAGCCAGACCGGCGCAGAGAGGAAGAGCCCGATGGAGAACGCGATGCGCATCCGCATGTCGAATGCGGCGGTGACCGTTCCGAAGTTCAGAGCGCTGAAGTCATCGCCGCGCTTCTCGGTGATGATCCTGATGGGCTCCGTGATGAAGTGGATCACCGGATCGGCCACGAGGAAGGCGATGACCATACCGATCACCAGCGCGAGCGCCGCGTACATCAGGCGTTTGCGCAGCTCGACGAGATGCGCGCCCAGCGACATCCGCCGATCCCGATTCGCCTTGGGCGTCACGGTCGGTTCGATGGTTGCCACGGGCGGTCAGGCGCGGGGCGGAGTCTCAGGGTCGATGCCCGAGTCCTTCACCGTGGTCGGCTCGACGACGACGGAATCGGCGCGGGCGGCGTCATCATCCTTCATCGCCTTCATCTCGCCCTTGAACACGCGGGCCGACTGGCCCATGCTCTTCGCGAGAGCCGGCAACTTGGCAGCACCGAACAGGAGGAGGATCACTGCCAGCACGATAAGCAGGTGCCAGCCTTGCATTCCAGCGAACATGTCAGAATTCCCGTCGTCAGTGAGCGTTCGATCCAGTCTACAGATCAAACCTTTGCATCGGGCTCGTGATAAAGCGCGAGTCCTGCTGCGGCCCAGTCCCTCGTGGCTGAGCGCGCGACGCCGGGTTCGAGAACCTCCATCGCCCCACCGAACCGCGCGGCGAGTCGCTTTATGCCGCGAGGATCGGCGAGATGCAGCTGCGCGGTCACGGATCCATCGATCGCCGCTGCCGCGCCAGTCGGCACGAAGCCGCTCAGAAGCGGTGCGAGTCGCTCGGGCACCCGGACCGTGACCTCGCGTTCGTCATCCAGGCCCGCGAACGCCTCCGGGACCTGGTCGCCACTGTGGGTGATCCGGATGTCGGTGAGAGCGGGCGCGCTCACGCGATCGAGATGGAAAGTGCGCATCGCCTGCCGCAGATGACACCATCCCTGCAGATACCATTGCCCGTTGGTGATGAGGATCTGCATCGGGTCGACCGTGCGCGTCGTCGGCGCGGCATCCGGAGCCTGGTAGGTGAAGGAGATGGCGACGCCCTCGTGCAGTCCTCTTGCCACGGCCTCGCGAACCTCGTCGACTGCGCTCGGCGCCACGACCACATCGGCGGTCGCGTCCGCCGCGCCGCGGGAGAGCTTGGAGATGAGTCCGGCGATCAGCCCGGAATCCGACACCGCCGGCACAGCCGCGACCATCTGCAGGCCGGCGAGAAGCGCCGCTGCCTCTCTTGCGGTGAACCGCGGGACGCGGCGGAGGGCGACATCGTTCGTGATCTCGATGACGTCTTCGAGGTCCAGCAGGTCCCAATTGATGTCGAACATCTCCTGCGGCTGCTGCCAGTAGCCCGACTCGCCGGGAAGACCGATGACGGTGAGCTTCTCGACCATCCCGCGCATCTCCTGCGCAGTCACTCCGAACTCTGAGGCTGCCTCGTCGAGCGACACCTGGCCGTGCTCGAGCAGGTAAGGCACGAGAGTGAGGTACAAACGCACGCGATCAGCAGCGAGCAGCGGTTTCGATTTCGCGCTCATCTCGTCTCCTCGACTTCGGCGTTGGCGCGCACGACTGCGCGGAGCCGAGAGATGACGGCCTCACGCAACGGGGCAGGCTCCACGACCCGAACCTCTGGTCCGTAGGAGGCGAGCTCATCGGCGAGGATGTGCAGATCGACGAAGGGAACGTTGATGCCCTGTGCGGCGGTGGTGGCCCTTCGTCCCAGGCGCAGGGCTGCCTCCGTGCCTGGCGTGATCTCCAGAAGCGCGGAGTTCTCGGATGCGACACGTTCCAATCCCGAGAGAGCACGCTCCCCCGCACCGTCGCGCAGCGCAGGGTCGAATTCGCGTGAGCTCACGCGCACATCTCCCACGATTCTGCTGAGCAGGAAGGTGCGGTCCTCGTCGGCGTCCACGTCGATGCCGAACACATGCCAACGCGCCTCATAGTCGACGAGTGCCAGCGGTCGGATACGCCGACGACGTGGCGCTTCCTCGCCGGGCTTCAGGTACTCGAAGGCGACCTCTCTGCACCGCTCGATCGCGTCCTGGAGCGGAGAGAATGCGGCGTCTCGCGCCGTGATCCGCGGAGCGAAGCCGATGATCGGCTCGTCGCCGTCGATGCCGAGGGCGCGAATCTTCCGAACACCGGACTGGGCATCCCCGGAGACGGATTCGGCACTCCAGACGCTGCCGGCGAGTCGGAGGACGGCCAGTTCCGCCGGCGAGAACTCGATGTCGCTGGGGAGATCGTATTCTGCCTGCGGAATGCGATAGCGCGCCTCGCGAAGGTCGTTCGGATCAGCGGCATCGCCGATCGTCTCGATGGGGACACCGAGTGAGCGCAGTTCTTCCTTGTCGCGCTCGAACATCTTCTCGAGTGCGTCTGATCGGGTGCCGGCCTCGGCGCGCTGCCGATAGCCGGAGACGTTGTCGAGGATCTGCTGCTTGGTCAACCCGATCTCCGTGGCCATCAGCGCCACGACGAGATTCGTCAGGCGCTCCTCCGCGGGGATCCGGGCGGCCATCACTTCGTGGGCGCCGTCACTGCGCCCAGGATGTCGACGACCACAGCCGTGGCAGGAGTGCTCTCCGACGCCGGGAAGACGACGAGGAGCTGGGACCCGACCGTGGCGCCGATGAGCTGTTCGGCCGCAGCGCCGATGCTGGCGTCTGCGCCCCACGAACTCGTGGTGACCTTCTTGTCGTCCCAGCCGACGCCCATGATGTTGGATACGACGATGTCGCCCGCCTTCACCTTGGGCCCGTCGCCCTTGATCAGCGTCTGCGTGGTGATCTCCGTCGGTGCAGGCACGTCGGGGATGATGACCCCTGGGGTGCCGTCAGGCGCGCGCACCACAGTCGGAAGCCCACGCGCGTCGTTGAACTGCAGCGCCCCCGAGGCCTTCGACGGCATGACGTCGAGAACATCGATGACGGCGACGATGTTCTCGCCTTCGTCGAGTCCGAATGCCTGGACGTTCTGCGCCCCGAAGTCTTCAGGCGTCAGCACCGCGAGGACCCTGCTGCCGGCGGTCGCACACTCCAGAACGTCGGAGAGCCCGGCCGAGCGCTGCGCCCAGTAGTCGATGCTGTGCACGCGGCTCTGGTCGCCGTTGAACTCGGACTGGTAGAGCTTCTCGCCGCTGTCGCCCCCGTAGAAGGCGATGTCGAGCACGACGGGCTGGAACTCCGTCGCGAGTGCCAGGCCGTCGCCGACGGTGACGTCGGCGTACGACGTCTTATCGGACTTGACTGGTCCGAAGACCGTGACATCGGGCAGCGAGCCGAGGTCACCGCTCACGTCTGCGACGTTCAAGATCTTGTCGTTGCCGCCGCGATCACACGCGACGGCACCGTCGGATGCGGTCGCGGTGCACCCGGTCAGGGCGAGGACGGCGAGGCTGAGGGATGCCAGAACGGCGGACGTTTTACGCACGCGCTCCAGTCTATTCCGTCGTGTGCCCGGAATCGCGCGATGCGGCAGCCAGGCGCGCCCCTTCCGCTGCCTTCTCGGCTTCTCTGGCGCGCTTGCGGAGGTTCTTATCGCTGATCTCGCGGTCACCGACGGCACCGGGCGTCCATGCCTCCACGTCTTCGTCTCCGTAGCTGCTCTTGGACGCGCGTCGCTTGACCGAAGGTGCGACAGCACCCGGCGCGAGCCTGCGCGCGGTGAGCAGGAACCCGGTGTGCGCGACCATGCGGTGGTCGGGGCGCACGGCGAGGCCTTCGACATGCCAGCCGCGGACCATCGTCTCCGAGGCCTCGGGATCGGTGAAGAGACCGGTGCCGCGGATGTACTCGGCCACGCGCGAGAGCTGCGTCGCTGTCGCGACATAGCAGAGGACGACTCCACCCGGCGTGAGCGCCTCGGCGACAGCGTCCATGCATTCCCACGGCGCGAGCATGTCGAGCACGACGCGGTCCACCGACCCTGCGGCCGCCTCGTTCGGCAACGATTCGACCAGATCGCCCACGACGACCCGCCACGTGTCAGGGTGCTCGCCGAAGAAGGTCTCGACGTTGCCGCGTGCGACGTCGGCGAAGTCCTCACGGCGTTCGAACGAGATCAGTGTGCCCGCGGTGCCGACGGCGCGCAGCAGCGAGAGGGAGAGTGCGCCCGATCCGACTCCGGCCTCGACCACCACGGCGCCCGGGAAGATGTCGGCCTGCATGACGATCTGGGCTGCGTCCTTGGGGTACACGATCGCGGCGCCGCGCGGCATCGACATCGCGAAGTCCCGCAGCAGTGGACGCAGCGCGAGGTAGTCATGGCCGGAGCTGTTCGCGACGACGGAGCCGTCGGGCAGTCCGATCAGGTCACGGTGGCGAAGCACACCCTGGTGCGTGTGGAGCTCGCCGTCCTCGCGGAGCGTCACGGTGTGCAGGCGGCCTTTCGGGCCGGTCAGCTGGACGCGGTCGCCCACTCGGAACGGACCGCTCGGCCGCTGTACGCGGGAATCGGTCATCGGGTGGCTCCTGTCACGGGGCTGTTGCTGTCGAAGAGATCGGTGAGGTCATCGGCTCCCCTGCCGTCGAGCGTCGCCCAGAGCTCGTGAGCGCCGAGGTGGTCGAGCGGAACGATGTGCGGCACCGCGAGCGTCAGAGCGCCGGAGGCCAGGCCCGCTTGTACACCGGTCGGGGAATCCTCGATGACGATCACCTCAGCGATGTCCACATCCAGGAGAGCCGCCGCCTGCAGATACGGCTCGGGGTGGGGCTTGGGGTTGTCGACGTCATCGCCGGCGACGACGATGTCGAACGCCTCGAAGTCGATCAGATCGATGACGCTCAGCGCCATCCGACGCAGTGACATCGTCACGAGCCCGGTCGGAATGCCCGCTTCTCTCAGATCGCGCAGCAGTTCGCGGGCGCCCGGCCGGAACGGGACTCCCTGGGTACGCAGCGACTCCTGAACGAGGTCCGTCAGATGCGAGACGATCGCATCGGCCTCCATCTCGACACCTGCGTTCTGCAGGATCACCGCGCTGTCGATCAACCCGCTCCCCACGAGCTGCAGTGCATCCTCGTGGCTCCAGGAGCCTCCGAACGATTCGACGAGCGCCGTCTCAGCCGCCATCCAATACGGTTCGGTGTCGACGAGTGTTCCGTCCATGTCCCAAAGGACTGCGCTGGGCTTTCTGCTCACTGAACCCATGCTAGCCGGGGTGCCGCCCGCATCCTGCCGTCGCGGACTAGCCTGGAAGGATCACGACCGCGATCTCGAAGGGAGCCTCGATGGATGTTCTCGGTCCGCGCATCATCATCGCCGCCTTCGACGGGTGGAACGATGCGGGTGAAGCAGCCAGCGCCGCGATCGAAGCATTGCGCTCGTCGTCGGAGTACGACCTCGTGCACTCAGTCGACCCTGAGCTGTACTTCGACTATCAGTACACGCGGCCGTCCACCCGGATGGATGCGGAAGGCCGTCGCCAGCTGACCTGGCCGGAGGCCGGCCTGTGGCGTCCTCGCGACCCCGGTCCCGGTCCTGAGTTCTGGCTGCTCACCGGTGCCGAACCTGCACGCACCTGGCAGGCGTTCGCCTCGGAGTTCATCGACGTGGCACTGCGAGACGACATCACCGGACTCGTCACCCTCGGGGCGATGCTGTCCGACGTCCCGCACACCCGACCGATCTCGATCTTCGCCTCCAGTCAGAACGATCAGGTCCGCGAGGCTCATGGCCTCGAGCGCTCACTCTATGAGGGGCCGGTCGGAATCCTCTCCGTCTTCGAGCACTTCGCGGAGAACGCGGGCATCCCCACTGCGAGCCTCTGGGCGAGCGTCCCGCACTATGTCGCTTCCGCGACCCCTTCGCCGAAGGTGACTCTAGCTCTCCTCGACCGGCTCGAGGAGCTCACAGGCCTCGACGTCGATCGTCAGGCGCTTCGTACGGAAGCCGCGGCGTGGGAAGCATCCATCGACGCCGCAGCGTCCGAGGACGAGGACATGGCGGAGTACATCCGCCAGCTCGAGCGCACGCGCGACACCTGGGACTCCCCCGAGGCTTCCGGCGACGCCATCGCTCAGGCGTTCGAGCGCTACCTCCGCCGCCGTGACGATGGACCGGGCGACCGCAAGCGCTGACCCTGGTTCAGGCCGCGATGACGCCGATGCCGAGCAGGACCAGGAGTACGGTGCCGAGCAGGATCCGGTAGATGACGAACGGCAGGAAGCTGCGCTTCGAGATCCAGTTCATGAAGAACGCGATCACGCCGAGCGCCACGACGAAGGCGATGCCGGTGGCGGCGAGAGTGTCGCCGAATGAGAAGAACGAGGGCTCGTCCCAGCTCTTGAACACCTGGTAGAAGCCGCTGCCGAACACCGCGGGGATCGCCAGCAGGAACGCATAGCGGGCCGCCGCCGCACGCTCGTAGCCGAGGAAGAGGCCGATCGTGATCGTGCCGCCCGAGCGGGAGACACCGGGGATCAGCGCCAGCGCCTGCGCGAAACCGAACGCGATGCCGTGCGGGTAGGTCAGATCGTCGAGCTTGCGACGTTTCGCGCCGACGTAGTCGGCCACTCCGAGGAGGATGCCGAAGACGATCAGCATGACCGCGACGATCCACATCGAGCGGAGCACGGTCTCGATCTGGTCCTGGAACAGCAGCCCGAGCACGATGATCGGGATGCTGCCGATGATGATCAGCCAACCCATCCGGGCATCCGGGTCGTTGCGCGGGGCCTTCCCAACCAGCGATCGGAACCATTGCGTCACGATGCGCACGATGTCGCGCCAGAAGAACACCACGACCGCCGCTTCCGTACCGATCTGCGTGATCGCGGTGAAGGCGGCGCCCGGGTCTTCACCTGAGGGGAGGAACGTCCCGACGATGCGCAGATGCGCGCTGGAGGAGATCGGGAGGAACTCGGTGAGTCCTTGGACGATGCCGAGGATCAGAGCTTCGAGCAGATGCATGGAGGGCCTTCAGTTCAAGGGCGGCACGGAGCGCGCAGCGCTCAGTACGTGCGCAGCAGATCGGTCAGCACCTGCTGACCGAAGACAAGCGATTCTACGGGTACTCGCTCATCGACTCCGTGGAACATGCCTGTGAAGTCGAGGTCGGCAGGAAGCTTCAAAGGCGCGAATCCATAGCCGGTGATGCCGAGGTAGGCCAGCGCCTTGTTGTCGGTGCCGGCTCCGAGCAGGTACGGAATCACCGGTACGCCCGGGTCGTGACGACCGATGCTCGCGACCATCGCCTCGACCAACTCGCCCTCGAACGGCGTCTCCATCCC
>JBOGEI010000121.1:0-11564 GCA_050701935.1 Microbacterium sp. | reverse complement strand
GTCAGCGTTGCGCTGACGCGCAGGGCGGACAGGAATCGAACCTGCAACCTGCGGTTTTGGAGACCGCTGCTCTGCCAATTGAGCTACCGCCCTAGAGACCGGGAGGTCTCGGGGTGTTCTCCCCACTCTGCCACCGCGACTGGGATCGGGAGACCCCAGGCATGGCGAAAGAATGCAGAGAACAACTGCCCCACAAGCATACGGCATCGTTCCGGTCGCGCCGAACCGGAACCGCGTTGGCGTGTTCTTGTTAGGCTCAGCGAGCGTATGCAGGAGGAGGGAGCGCCGGTGAGCGCTGAAGTGCAGCAGTTCCAGGTGGATCTGCGCGGAGTCGTCGATCTGCTCAGCCGGCACATCTACTCCAGTCCTCGTGTGTACCTGCGGGAGCTGCTGCAGAATGCGCGCGATGCGATCACGGCCCGCCGCGAAGTCGACGGCGGAGGCGGCCGCATCCGGATCACTCCGCTGACCGCGGAGAACGGCGAGTTCGTGCTGCGTGACGACGGCGTGGGGCTGACGGTCACTGAGGTCGCAGATCTGCTGGCCACGGTCGGCCGCAGCTCCAAGCGCGACATCTTCGACCTGCCGCGAAGCGACTACCTCGGACAGTTCGGCATCGGTCTGCTCAGCTGCTTCATGGTCGCGGACACGATCGTGATCCGCTCCCGCAGCGCCAGAGGCGGCGCTTCCGTCGAGTGGACCGGCAGCGCGGACGGCACCTTCCAGGTCGCCGAGATCGACGAAGAGCTGCCGATCGGCACCAGCGTGCACCTCGTGCCTCGCTTCGACGCCGACGAGCTGCTGCGCCCGGCCGCCGTGCACGAGCTGGCGACGACGTTCGGTGAATTCCTGCCGGTGCGGGTGAGCGTCGACACGGCCGCCGGCGACATCGACATCACCAGGGACGCGCCGTTCCTCGACGCCGCACAGGACCCCGAAGCCGCCGTCGCCTACGGACGGGACCTCCTCGGAGCGAGCCCGCTCGACATCATCGAGCTGAGCGAGCCCGCCACCGGGACCAGCGGCCTCGCGTACGTGCTGCCCTTCGCTCCGCCTCCCGGCGCGCGCCAGGCGACCCGCATGTACCTGGGTCGGATGCTGCTCTCCGAGCGCGTCGACGATGTGCTCCCCGACTGGGCGTTCTTCGTCCGCGCCGTGGTCGATTCCACCGGACTCGCCCCGACCGCGAGCCGGGAATCGCTGGTCGAGGATGCAGCGCTCGAACGCGTGCGTGAGCAGCTGGGCGCCGGCATCCGCCGATGGGTGCTCGAGCTGGGGCTGAGCGAACCGCATCGCCTCGCGCAGTTCGTCGCGGTGCACGAGGTCGGGCTCAAGTCGTTGGTGCGCCACGATGAGGAGCTCGCCCACTTCATCTCACGCTGGCTCACCGTCGAGACCACGCATGGCACGCTGCGGATCGGCGACCTCGTCGAGCGCTACCCGCACGTCCGCTACGCGCGGACCGTCGACGAGTTCCGCCAGGTCGCCGGCATCTCCCCCGCGGATGAGGTGCTCGTCAACGGCGGCTACCTCTACGACGCCGACCTGATCCGGATGCTCCCCGACCTCTATCCGCACATCACGGTCGAACAGGTCGACGTGACCGGCGAGCTCGATCGCCTCGACCCTCCGCCGCTCGACGACCGCGACGCCGCAGTCTCCCTCGAGGCCCGCGCGGGAGCCGTGCTCGCCGCATCCGACTGCTCCGTCATCGTGCGCTCGATCGACCGGCCCGACCTCGCCGGGCTCTACGTGGCCGACCCCGAGGTGCTGCGAGCTATCGACCGCGGACGCACCAAGGGCATCACCGGGTCGCTGTGGGGCGGCGTGCTGGACCGCATCGACCAGACCGTCTCCTCCGCACGCGAGGACGACCTGAGCGCACGTCTGTGCCTGAACTGGTCGAACCGGGTCGTGCGCGCCCTGGTGCGCGTGCAGGACGACGCGGTCTTCGCCCGCACGGTGCAGCTCCTCTACATCCAGGCGCTGCTCGCCGGGCACCATCCGCTCGCCGATGCAGACCGTGCGCTCATGACCAGCGCGCTCGCCGACCTCGTCTCGCTCTCGGCCGGCCTGGAGGGGGACACCATCCCCTTCGGCGACGCCCGCTGACACTCCACCGAAAGGTATCGTCCATGGCACGTCCGAAGAAGCGCTTCCAGCAGCTGATCGAGGAGATCGACCGCACTCCCTGGGGCCCGGCAGAGCAGGCTCTCGTCGCCGAGGCCGTGGCACTGGCCGTGGAGATCGGCGACGAGCGCCTGGAGTACGACGCCCGGATGCGTCAGACGGCTTCGGCGAACATGAACGGCGCGACCGACGTCATGCTCAACTCGTTCGCCTGGTGCCTCGCGCACCACGATGCCGAGCCGCAGCGCTTCCCCGCCGACCTCGACAACGGCGGCGCCGACCTGATGTGGCAGTTCAAGTGGATGGCGTCATCGCTGCGCTCCTCCCCCGCCTTCTCCCAGGAGCAGATCGCGGCGGTGCTCGACGATATGGAGACGCACTACCGCGCTGCCGGCCTCGGTGCCAGCGGCGTGCTCACCGCGCGCTTCGAAGACGCCTGGGATGCGGGACGCATGGACGAGGCCGAATCCCTCCGCGTGCAGCTGGAGGCCACCCCGCGCGACGACCACAGCCACTGCGACGCCTGCGGACGCAGCCAGATCGCCGGTTTCTTCGCCGACACCGACCGTGACGCGGAGGCGATCGTCCTGGTCGAGGAGATGATCGAGGGCGGCTTCTCCTGCGGAGAGGAGCCGGAGCACGCCCTCTCACGCGTGCTGCTGCCCTATCTGCGCGCCGGACGCCTCGACGAGGCGAAGACCGCGCACCTGCGCAGTTACCGTCTGGCGAAGGACAACCCCGACAACCTGCGCATCGTCGCCAACAACATCGTGTTCGCAGCACTCACCGGCAACGAGGCCCGTGCGCTGGCACTGGTCGAGAAGCACATCGGCTGGCTGGCGCACGACGGGCTGAACGTCGACGCGCACTTCGCGGCTCTCTCCGCCCTCGCCGTCGCGCTGGACAGGGTCACCGCTGTGGGCCACGGTGACACCCCCGTGCGCGGCGCGGAGTCGTCGGCGCTCGTCCCGTTCTTCGGCGCGCATGAAGGCGCCTGGAACGCGGCGGATCTCGCGGCTTCCGCGTGGGCGTCCGCCGAGCGCATCGGCGCGGAGTTCGACGGCCGCGACGGCACCGACGGACACGCCCGCAGCCTCGAGCGGATGCGGGCGCTCGCCGACGAGCAGTACGACGTGCCCATCCGCTCTGATGCATTCGCCGCCCCCGTCCCCACGAGCACTCCCGTCGATGCGGACGGATGGTTCGAGCGCGCGATGCAGCTCGCCCAGTTCGGAGCCGAGCACGAGACCCTCGACGCTCTCCCCCGAGCCCTCGAGGTCGAGGATCCGACCAAGCGCGCCCAGCTGCTCTCGATGCGCCTGGGGATCCTGATCGCACTCGACCGCGCCGATGAGGCCCTTCAGCTGCTGCCGGAGCGCATCGCCGCACTGCGGGCGACCGGCCGCGACGTGCAGGCCGATCTGGAAGAGCGGATCGGCTTGGCGACCTTCGGTCTGAACACCGAGGAGACGACAGCCGCCCTGGAAGAGGAGATCGCCGCTTCCGACGATCTGCCGGCCTGGACGCGCGGTGACCTCGCGATCAGCCGCGCCTCGCTGCACCTGCAATCGGGTGAGGCGGATGCCGCACTGGATCACGCCGAAGTCGCGGCACGGGCGTTCGCCGAGGCCGAGGACACCCGACTGACGAACACCACAACGCTGCTGGCGATCTCCGCCGTGCTCAGCAAGGGCGACCTCGAGGCGGGGAGCGCGCTGCTGGACCGCTTCCTCGCTCAGGACGACCTCAGCGCGGGCCACCGCGCGCAGGCGCTGCAGACCCGTGCACGCGTTCGCGGCGGCGGAAGCACCTATGTCGAGGGCGCGACCGACGCCGACGACGCCTGCCGGATCCTCGCCGAGCTGGGTGCCACCCGCGCGCTCGGCGACGCCCATCTGCTCGCCGGAGCTCTCTGGGAAGACGCGGACGAGCCCGAGAAGGCCGTTTCCCGATACCGTCTCGCCGCCCGGCTCGGCGGAGAGACCGGCGGCGACACGACGGGACTGGACTTCCGCCTCGCCCGCGCCATGCTGCGCGTCGGCGATGCGGAAGAAGCAGCCGAGCTCTTCGGAGACGTGCTGCAGCGCGAAGAAGAGGCAGAGGTCGGCGCGGCCTCGCGGGCGATGACGGCCTCGATGCTGGCACGAGCGCTGAGCGCGGCCGGCGAGTTCGGCCAGTCGGTCGGCGCGCACGGCTACGCCTCCGAGCTGTTCGGCCAGGCCGAGGAGCACGCCGATCAGGCGATGTCGATGACGGAGCAGGCCAAGATCCTCGCGCGCTTCGAGGAGCACGACGATGCGATCGCTCTGCTCGAGTCGGCCGCCGAGATCGTGCGGCGCGCACCGGATGCCGTCGGCGCACTGACCGAGGTGCTGCACAGCCTCGGGCAGGCCTACGGTGGACGCAGCGACGAGCGGGCGTTCGCGCTCTTCGACGAGGTCGCAGCGCTCGCCCAGCAGCACGAGGCCGGCTGGCTGCTCGCCGACGTGACCGACTCGCGTGGACGCGCGCTCGCCGAACTCGGCCGCGTCGACGAGGCTGTCGCGGCCGTGCTCACCGCTGCCGACGGGTTCGCAGCACTCGGCGATGTGGGCTCGGCCGGCGGGTCGGAGCTGTTCGCCGCGCGCGTGCTCGCGGGGAACGACCGGTCAGCCGACGCCGTGCCCGTCTATCGCAGCGCCATCGAGCACGCGACAGGGCACCCTCCGCTGCTGCAGGTCGCCTCGCTCGAGCTCGGCAACGTGCTCGAGTCGCTCGGGCGACACGGAGAGGCCGCCGAGATCCGCGCGCACGTGGAGAGCTGAGCGCCCGCTCAGAACAGCTGGCGCCAGTTCGCCTTGGCGAGGTCGAGGAGCTCGTCTCCTCGACCGGACATCACGGTGCGGATCGCATACAGCGCGAAGCCCTTCACCTGCGCGGCCTCGATCGCCGGCGGCATCGACAGCTCCTGCCGCTCGGTGACGACGTCGAGCAGCGCGGGGCCGTCGTGGTCGAGCACTTCGCGCACGGCGTCCGGGAGGTCTTCGCTGCGCTCCACCCGGCGCGCGAAGATCCCCATCGCCTCTGCGATCGCCGCGAAGCTCGGGTTCTCCAGGCCGGTGCCGTACGTGACGAAGCCCGCAGCCTTCATCTCCAACTCGACGAAGTTCAGCGACGAGTTGTTGACGACGATGGTCTTCACCGGAAGCTTGTTCTGCGTCAGCGTGAGGAGCTCACCGAGCATCATCGAGAGTCCGCCGTCGCCGGCGAGGGCGACGACCTGACGGTCAGGGTGCGCGACCTGCGCCCCGATGCCGTGCATCAGCGCGTTCGCCATCGAGCCGTGGGTGAACGAGCCGATCAGGCGACGGTTCTCGGTCATCGACAGGTAGCGCGCCGCCCACACGGTGGGCGACCCCACGTCGGCGGTGAAGATCGCATCGTCGGTCGCGTACTCGTCCAGGAGCCTGGCGAGGTACTGCGGGTGGATGGGGCGCTTGCCCTTGGCCGGCACTGCCAGCTCGTCGAGCTTCTTGCGGGTCTTGCGGTAGTGAGCGGTGGCGTCGTCGAGGTGCGTGCGGTCTTCCTTGCGCGCCACCCTCGGGAGCAGCGCCTCGGCCGTGGCGCGCACATCGCCGACCAGCCCGAGATCGAGCGGATGCCGCTTGCCGAGCTGCGCGCCGCGGATGTCGACCTGGATCGTCTTGGCGTCGTCGGGGTAGAACTGCTCGTACGGGAAGTCGCTGCCCAGCACCAGCAGCGCCTCGGCGGCCTCCATGGCCCTGAAGCCGGATGCGAAGCCGAGGAGCCCGGTCATGCCGACGTCGAAGGGGTTGTCGTACTCGATGAACTCCTTGCCGCGGAGTGCATGCACGATGGGCGCCCCCAGCTTGTCGGCGAGCGCGATGACCTCGTCATGTGCACCCTCGACACCGGCGCCCGCGAGGATCGTGACCTTCTTGGCCGCGTTGAGCAGGGTCGCCGCCTTCTCGAGCTCCGCAGCGTTCGGCACGACCACGGGCCGAGCGCGTTCGATCACCACGGCGCGGTCGTCGGCGATGTCGGCGAGGGCGACGTCGCCGGGGATCACGAGCACTGCAACCCCGCGCTCCTCGATCGCGGCACGCATGGCGATCTCCAGCAGTCGCGGCATCTGCTTCGGGTCGGCGACGTATTCGACGTAGACGCTGCACTCACGGAAGAGCTCCTGCGGATGCGTCTCCTGGAAGTAGCCCGTGCCGATCTCGGTGGTGGGGATGTGCGCGGCGATCGCGAGCACGGGAACGCGCGAGCGGTTGGCGTCGTACAGACCGTTGATGAGATGCAGGTTGCCCGGGCCGCAGGAACCGGCGACGACGGCGAGCTCGCCCGTCGTGGCGGCATCGGCGGCGGCCGCGAAGGCTGCGGATTCCTCGTGCCGCACGTGCACCCAGCGGATCGTGCCGTCTTTGCGCAGCGCGTCCGTGAAGCCGTTCAGCGAGTCGCCCGGGATGCCGTAGACGCGGTCGATCCCGTTGGCGTGCAGAGTCTTGACGATGTTCTCAGCGACATTGGCCATGCTTCGACCCTACGCCCGGGTCGGGGGAACAGGCTCGTCCGACGGCCGTGACAGATGTCACCCGAACCGCCGACATCCGACACTGTTCCCGCCTGCGAGAGCGATCTAGCCTCGAAGGGCCAGAGCAAGGGCCAGAGCAAGGGTCAGAGCGCTCGCGGCCTCGGATCGCCCGAGCAGCGCTGCGACACCAGGAGAGGATGCAGAATGAACGACTTCACTGTCGGAGACACCGTGCAGATCACCGGAGCGACGATGACCGGCAACGTCGGGACCGTCGTCTCGATCGACGCGAAGCGCGGGAAGTACCTCGTGCGGATCACGGATGTGACCCAGAACTACTTCACCCCGGAGGAGTTGAAGCTCTTCTCCGCCTGAGCGCGAAGAGGCGGCATCCCTCGGGACACCGCCTCTTCTTCATCCGAGACGCTCAGCCGATGCGGATGAGCTTCTTGTTGACGAACTCGTCTGCTGCCAGGTGGCCCAGCTCGCGAGCGGTGCCACTGCGCTTCACGCCACCGAACGGCAGCTCGGGGCTGTCGGCCAGCACGAGGTTGACGTAGACCATGCCCGCCTCGATCTTGTCGGCCACGCGCTCGGCCTGCTCGGCATCCGTCGTGAAGACGTAGGAGCCGAGGCCGAACGTGGTGTCGTTCGCCAGTGCGACCGCGGCGTCTTCGTCAGCGACCCGGTACACGACCGCTGCGGGTCCGAAGAGCTCCTCGCGGTACACGTTCATCTCGGGCGTCACATCGGCGAGCACGGTCGGTGCGAAGAACGCGCCGTCGCGGGTACCGCCGGTGAGGAGCGTCGCCCCCTGCTCGACCGCCTGGTCGACCTGCTTCTGCAGGTTCTCCGCGGCCGTCTCGGAAGCGACCGGCCCGAGGACCGTGTCGTCGAGAGTGGGGTCGGTCGCCTCGACAGCGGCCATCTTCTCCGTGAACTTCTCCACGAATGCGTCGTACAGCCCGTCGACCACGATGAAGCGCTTCGCGCCGTTGCAGGCCTGCCCGTTGTTGTCGAGACGCGCGTCGACGCCGGCCTGCACCGTGGCGTCGAGGTCGTCGGTGGAGAGCACGATGAACGGGTCGGAGCCGCCGAGCTCCAGTGCGACCTTCTTGAGGTTGCGGCCGGCGATCTCGGCGACCGCTGCGCCCGCACGCTCGGAGCCGGTGAGCGAGACGCCCTGCACCCGCGGGTCGGCGATCATCGTCGCGATCTGCTCGTTCGTCGCGAGGACGTTCTGGTAGGCGCCCTGAGGGAAGCCTGCGTCGTGGTAGATCTTCTCGATCGCGCTCGACGACTCAGGGCACTGCGGCGCCGGCTTGAGCAGGATCGTGTTGCCGACGATCAGGTTGGGGGCGGCGAAGCGCACGATCTGGTACGCCGGGAAGTTCCACGGCATGATCCCGACGAGCGGGCCGAGCGAGGAACGGCGGATGATGGCCGACCCCTCCCCCAGGATCGCGATCGGCTGATCGGCCATGATCGACTCCGCCTGGTCGGCGTAGTACTCGGCGATGTCGGCGGCGAAGTCGACCTCGCCGAGGGCGGCCTCGCGGGGCTTGCCCATCTCGCGCACGAAGATGTCCGCGAGCTCCTCGCGGCGTTCGCGGTGCAGCTCGGCCGCACGACGGACGAGGGCAGCGCGCTCTGCGACCGTCGACGAACGCGACCACCCGCGGTGGGCTTGGTCGGCGGCGGCGACCGCCTCATCGATCTGGGCGTCCGTGAAGGTGTCGAAAGACGCCAGCGTCTCTCCGGTGGCGGGGTTGATGACGGCGTAGTCGGTCATGACATGTCCTCTCGTGTGGTGGTGCGGGGCCCGACAGCGCGGGCCCCGCATCGGAAATCAGGAGACCGGGATCAGCGTGTACTTGGTGGACAGGTACTCGTGGATGCCCTCGAAGCCGCCCTCGCGGCCGACGCCGGACTGCTTGACGCCGCCGAAGGGTGCGGCCGCGTTCGAGACCACGCCCACGTTCAGACCCATCATGCCGGTCTCGAGCCCGTCGATCATCCGCTGGCCTCGCTGCAGGTTCTCGGTGAAGACGTACGAGACCAGCCCGTACTCGGTGTCGTTCGCCAGGCGCACGGCCTCTTCCTCGGTCTCGAAGGTGGCGATCGCGAGCACCGGTCCGAAGATCTCCTCGCGGAGGATCGCGCTTCCGGCGACGACGTCGGTCAGCACGGTGGGCTCGTAGAACGTGCCCGTGCCCTCGACGGCCTTGCCACCGGCGAGCAGCGTCGCACCGCGACCGACCGCATCGTCGACGAGCTCGCCGGCCTTCGCGACGGCATCCGCATCGATGAGCGGTCCGATCGCGACGCCGTCTTCGGTGCCACGGCCGATCTTCATGCCGTTGACCCGCTCGGTCACGCGCTTGGCGAACTCGCCGGCGACGTCCTTGTGCACGATGAAGCGGTTCGCCGCCGTGCACGCCTGGCCGATGTTGCGGAACTTCGCGGCGAGCGCTCCGTCGACGGCCTTGTCGAGGTCGGCGTCGTCGAACACCACGAACGGGGCGTTGCCGCCGAGCTCCATCGACACCCGCAGCACGCCCTCCGCCGCCTGGGCGATGAGCTTGCGGCCGACCTCGGTCGAACCGGTGAAGGAGAGCTTGCGCAGACGCGGGTCGGCGATGATGGGCGCCGACAGGGCGCTGGACTTCGACGTCTGCACGACGTTGACGACGCCCGCGGGGAGCCCCGCCTTCTCGAGCAGCGACACGAAGAACATCGTCGTCAGAGGGGTCAGTGCCGGGGGCTTGATCACGACGGTGCAACCGGCGGCGAGGGCGGGCGCGATCTTGCGCGTCGCCATCGCGAACGGGAAGTTCCAGGGCGTCACGAAGAACGACGGTCCGACCGGGCGCTGCGACACGACCATGTGGCCGGTGCCCTCGGGGTTGATGCCATAGCGTCCGCTGATGCGCACGGCTTCCTCGCTGAACCAGCGCAGGAACTCTCCTCCGTAGCCGACCTCGCCGCGGGCCTCGGCGAGCGGCTTGCCCATCTCGAGCGTCATGAGCAGCGCCAGGTCTTCCTTGTGCTCCTGCACGAGGTCGAACGAGCGGCGGAGGATCTCGCTGCGCACGCGCGGAGCCGTCGCCGCCCACCCGTCCTGGGCTGCGACCGCGGCGTCGAGGGCGCGGATGCCGTCACCGGGAGTCGCATCCGCGATGGTCCGGATCACGGCACCGGTCGCGGGGTCCTGCACGTCGAAGGTGCCGCCGGTCTCCCCGTCGATCCACTGACCCCCGATGAAGAGGCCGGTGGGGATGCTGTCCAGGAGAGCCTGTTCGGTCTGAGTGCTCATGATTCTCTTTCTGTGAGGAGGGTTAGGAGCGCTTGCGTCGGCTGGGCGGTGCGTCGATGCCCAGCGTCTCGCCGCGGAAGAACGCGGGCCGTCGGACCGCGTTCCAGATCATGACCGCGATGCCGACGACGATGATCAGCATGCCGAGGATGAAGACGATGCCGACGCCGCCGATCTGCGAACCCGAGCCGTAGGCCGGGTCCATCGAGTCGATCAGGGTGGTGAAGAACAGCACCGCGAGGATCGCACCGCCGACGAGCGGGAACAGGAACGTGAAGAAGAAGTTCCTGGTCGAGTCGAACCACTGCTTGCGGAAGTACCAGACGCAGGCGAAGGCGGTGATCCCGTAATAGAAGCAGATCATCATGCCGAGCGTGAGGATGGTGTCCCAGAGCGTGTCCTCGCTCACGATGCGCATCACCGCGTAGAAGGCCGACGCGACGATGGCGGAGATGATGGTCGCATACCCCGGGGTGAAGAAGCGGGGGCTGACCTTCGCGAACGACTTGGGCAGAGCGCCGTAGTGCCCCATCGCCAGCAGCGTGCGCGCCGGCCCCACGAACGTGGACTGCAGCGACGATGCCGAGCTCGTCAGCACCGCGAGAGAGACGAGGAAGGCGAGCGGGCCGAGGATCGGACCGGAGAGGTGGAAGAACACGTTCTCCTGGATGTCCTCGTTGCCCAGGCCCAGCGCACCGGTGCCGACACCGGCGAACATGATCATCGCGACCGCGAGCAGCAGGTAGAGCGAGACGATCATGAGCACAGTGACGGTGGCCGCGCGGCCCGGCGTCTTCTCCGGGTCCTTGGTCTCCTCGTTCATGGTGAGGGTGACGTCCCAGCCCCAGAAGATGAAGATCGACAGCGAGAGGCCGGCGGCCACGGCACTGAACGACGAGATCGCGAACGGGTTGAACCAGTTCAGATCGAACGGCTGGTAGTCGAACCCGTTGCCGTTGACGGCCTGCACGATGGCCGCGCCCGCGAAGAAGAGCAGCACGAGGATCTGGAAGCTCACGAGCCAGTACTGCAGCTTCTGCGTCGTCTGCATGTCGCGGTACGAGATCCACGTGGCCCCGAGCATGAACAGCAGACACACGCCGATGTTGATCCAGGTGATGCTCGCGAGGCCTGCGATATCCGGATTGCCCGTGATCTGCGAGATCAGCAGGAAGAGGAAGTCGACAGCGATGCCGGCGAGATTGGAGAGCACCAGGATCGTGGCGACCACCAGACCCCAGCCCGCCATCCAGCCCACCCACGGACCGAACGCCCTGGCCGCCCACGTGAACGAGGTGCCCGAGTCGGGCATGCGGTTGTTGAGTTCGCGATACCCGAATGCGACCAGCAGCATCGGGATGAAGCCGACCAGGATGATCGCCGGGATCTGCGAACCGACCGTGGAGGCCACAGGGCCCACGGCCGCGGTGAACGTGTAGGCCGGGGCGATGCACGAGATGCCGATCACGACCGCGCCGATGAGGCCGACCGTTCCGGCGCTGAGGCCCTTGGTGGAGATGCCGGTCGTGACACCGGATTCGGGCTCCGTCGCCCGGTTGGTGCTGCTCATCAGCGTTCTCC
>JBOGEI010000120.1:0-11795 GCA_050701935.1 Microbacterium sp. | reverse complement strand
CTCCAACGAGGAATCGAGCGTGAGCGACATGCTCCGAGTCTAGGGAACACGACGGACACAGCCGGCACGCGGCTGTCGTATCGTGAACAGGTGACGAGGATCATCGCAGGCAGCGCCAGAGGAGCCCGACTCGAGGTGCCGGGCTCCGGTACCCGCCCCACGAGTGATCGGGTACGCGAATCGCTCTTCGGCGCGCTCGAGTCCCTCAGCGCGATCACTGGAGCACGGGTTCTCGATCTGTACGCGGGATCGGGAGCGCTGGGCCTCGAATCCCTCAGCCGCGGTGCCGCCAGCGCCGAGTTCGTCGAGCGCGGACGCCAGGCCGCCGCCATCGTCCGACGCAACGCCGCGATCGTTGCCAAGGCGGCGGGCATCCAGAGCGGTCGGGTCCACGAGAGCGCGGTCCACGCGTTCCTGCAGCGGGCGACCGGACCGTTCGACCTCGTCTTCACGGATCCGCCGTATGACCTGGATGACGCCGCGATGACGTCCGACCTCATCGCTCTCGCGCCGCTCCTGTCGTCGGACGCGGTGGTCGTCGTCGAGAGGGCAAGCCGCTCCACGCCCCCGGATTTCGGTGCCGCCGGACTCGAGCTGTTCCGGGAGAAGTCCTACGGCGACACCACTTTGTGGTGGGCCGAACCGACCGCGGACGAGGGGAACACGTCACCGCTCGATCAGCCGGACGCCGAGTCCCAGTCCCGATAGGGATCCCATCCGCTGACGCCGACCGGCAGGTCGTCGCAGAGCAGCCCGTCTTCGCCGCGCTGTCGAACCTTCCCGATGATCCGGAACCCCGGGGGCAGCACGCCATCGGGGAACGTGGCGAGAAGCGCGTGGTCCTCGCCGCCGGCGATCGCTCGTTCGGGGTCATCTCCCAGCGCCGCCCCGTCGAGGGCGATCGTGACGTCGGATGCCGCAGCCATCCGTCGCGCGTCGAGGGCCAATCCGTCGGAGATGTCCATCATCGCCGTGGCGCCGGCCGTCGCCGCCACAGCGCCGAGGCCGATGGGCGGAGACGGGCGCAGTTGGGCAAGAAGGGCTGCGCTCTCCCCCGAGGCGAGCTTCGCCATGTCGACGGCGACCGGGACACCGTCGTCGCGGAAGCGGCCGAACAGCACGGCGAGACCACGCGCTGCATGGCCGAGTTCCCCGGCGACAGCGACCACATCACCCGGCCGGGCACCGCTGCGCGTCACTGCAGCGCGTCCCTCGAGATCGCCGAGAGCCGTCACTGCGATGGTCAGCACGTCGGAGACGGTCAGATCACCACCGACGACGGCGCATCCCGGCGCCAGCGCCGCACACGCGTCTTTGAAGCCGTCGGCGAGCCGCTCGACGAACGAGAGCCGCAGGTCGCGTGGCACGGCGAGAGCGACCAGCAGCGCGGTCGGCCGAGCACCCATCGCCGCGACATCCGCGAGGTTCACCGCCGCGGCCTTCCAACCGAGGTCGTACCCGCTGGACCAGGCGAGACGGAAGTCCGGCCCGTGAACGAGGGTGTCGGTGGTCGCCACCACGGACCCGGATGGAGTCGCGATCACTGCAGCATCGTCGCCCGGCCCGATCAACGTGTGGGACGCAGAGGGAGTTCGAGTCAGGATCGCCTGGAGGATGCGCCCTTCGGACACATCACCCAGGAGCGGATCGTCGGCTTCGGGTCGGGAGGGCATGCTGTCAAAGGTAGCCTGGAAGCATGCCCCGTTCCCGTCGCCTCGCTGTCCTCGCAGGCGCAGTCGCCCTCGCTGCGATGCTCACCGGCTGCTCGACCACCGTGCACCTCGAACCTGCCGCGGATGCGAACAACCCCGCATGCGCGAACGTCTCGGTACTGCTTCCTGACGCCGTCGGAGATCTCGACCGTTTGTGGACCGATGCCCAGGCCACGGGCGCATGGGGCGACCCCACCGTCGTGTTGCGCTGCGGCGTCGAACCACCGGCCCCTTCGGCCCTCGTGTGCACCACTCTGGGCGGAGTCGACTGGTTGGTCCTCGATCAGGAGGAAGAGCGGCAGCGTCTGGTCACGTACGGACGAGACCCCGCGATCGAGGTGAGCATCCGCCGTGGCGAGACGATCGACTTCCAATCGATCGTCGACAAGATCTCGTCGAGCATCCAAGCCGGTCTCGCACCGGCGACAGCGCAGTGCACCGACCGCGTCGAGTTCCCCGCGGGCTGATGCCCGCAGGGTACTCGGCAGTCAGCGGCGCAGGCCCGCTTCGACGAGCTCGGTGATCAGGTCGCCGTAGCTCAGACCGGAAGCGACCCAGCACTTCGGGAACATCGAGATCGGGGTGAATCCCGGCATCGTGTTCAGCTCGTTCACCACGAGATCTCCGGACGACGTGAGGAACATGTCGACACGGGCGAGGCCTCGACCATCGACGGCCTCGAACGCACGGATCGCCGTCTGCTGGATGGCTGCCTGCTCCGCATCCGTCACCTCTGCAGGGCACACGACGTCGACGCCGTCGCCACCGAGGTACTTGCCCTCGAAGTCGTAGAAGCCTCGGGAGGTCAGCACGATCTCGCCCGGGAGCGAGGCACGCACGCCGTCCGCGCTCTCGAGCACTGCGACCTCGATCTCTCGACCGCTCACACCTGCCTCGATCAGCACCTTGTCGTCTTCGGCGAAGGCCACAGCCAGTGCAGCATCGAGCTCGTCCGGAACGTCGACCTTGGACACCCCGACGCTCGAACCCGCACGCGCCGGCTTCACGAACAACGGCAGTCCGAGCTCGGCGGCACGAGCACGCACGGCAGCGGCGTCCCGGTCCCAGTCCTTGCGTCGGACGGTCACCCCGGGTGCGACGAAGATGCCGGCTGCCTGAAGCGCGATCTTCATGAAGTGCTTGTCCATGCACAGCGCGGAGTCGAGAACGCCGCCGCCCGCATAGGGAACCTCGAGCGTGTCGAAATAGCCCTGGATAGTGCCGTCTTCGCCGTGCGGGCCATGAAGGATGGGCAGCACCACGTCGATCTCGCCGAGCCCCTCCACCGTGCCGTCGACCTGCACGACGCGCAACGTGCGCTCGCCCCCGGGCTCCGGCCACAACACACGCGTGCCGTTGTCGACGACCTCGGGAAGGTGCGCGGCGTCCAACGGGAACTTCGCGGGGTCGTCGTCTTCGAGGACGAACGCTCCCTCACGCGTGATCCCCACCGGGATCACGGCATAGCGGTCACGATCGATCGCTCCCAGCACGCCCCCCGCCGTTGCGGAACTGATCGAATGCTCGCTGGAGCGCCCGCCGAAGAGCACCACCACCGTCTGCTTGTCCATGGTTGGTCCTCTCACCCTGCGGGGTGTCGTCGTCCGTCGTCAGGTGGGGTGCGATGTCACGCGGATCCATCTTGCCGTCGAGCACCATCTTCACCTGCTCGACGATGGGCATGTCGACCTCGGCTTCGCGAGCGAGCTGCAGGATCGGGGCGACGGAGGCGAGGCCTTCCGCCGTCTGCTGCATCTGCTTCACGACATCCTGGAAGCTGTATCCCTGACCGAGCAGGCGCCCGGCCGTGTTGTTGCGGCTCAGGGGCGACTGACACGTCGCTATGAGGTCTCCGAGACCTGCCAGGCCCTGGAGGGTCTCCGGGTGCGCGCCGTTCGCCACGGCGAAGTCGGTCATCTCGACGAGGCCGCGGGTGATGATCGAAGCCTTGGTGTTCTCGCCGTACCCGACGCCGTCGACGATGCCGATGGCGACCGCGATGAGGTTCTTGAGCACGCCGCCGAACTCGGTGCCGATCACGTCGGTGTTCACGAACGTGCGGAAGTAGCTGTTCCGCGCAGCACGCGCGACGATCTCGGCGGTCTCCTGGCTGCGGGAGGAGATGACAGCTGCTGTCGGCTGCTCCCTGGCGATCTCGAGTGCGAGGTTCGGACCCGATGCGACCGCGATGCGATCGGGGTCGCAGCGCAGCTCCTGCTGGATCACCTGGCTCATGCGCAGACCGGTGCTGCGCTCGACGCCCTTCATGAGGCTGATGATCTTCGCGTCGCTGTCGGCGATCAGGGGCCGCAGCGCCTTCAGATTCTCACGCAGCGACTGGCTCGGCACCGACAGGTAGACCTGGTCGACGCCCTCGAGGGAGGTGGCCAGTTCGTGGGTCGCCGCCATCGTCCGCGGCAGGTTGATGCCGGGCAGATAGCGGGAGTTGCGCTTGGCCTCGTTGATCTCCTGCGCGAGCTCGGCGCGACGTGCCCACATCGTCACCTGAGCGCCGCCGTCTGCGAGGATCTTGCCGAAGGTCGTTCCCCAGCTGCCCGAGCCGATGACCGTCGCCCGCGGACCGACCGGAACGGTTCTCTTAGGAGTCAAGGCGTCCGGTCTCCTTCTGGCCGTGGCTGGCAGGGTTCCATCGCTCTGCCGGGGCCTTCTCGTCGCGCAGCTGTTCGAGCAGCGCGGTGATGGCGTTCATGAGCCTGCTCGTGGCCTCGTTCAGCGCGGCCGGCTCGCCTGCTCGACCTCGGAGATCGGAGACGTCCACATGATCGCCGATGAGCACCCTGACGGGCTTGCGGAGCGGCCAGAGGCTGAGGCCCTTCTGATAGCGCCCCATGATCTCCTGGGTTCCCCATTGCGCCATCGGGATCAGTGGGATCCCGTCGGCGAGGGCCAGTCGAACCGCGCCGGACTTCCCGCGCATCGGCCACAGGTCGGGATCACGCGTGAGGGTGCCCTCGGGGTACACGATCACGCCGCGCCCGTGCTCGACGAGCTCTTTCGACTGCACCATCGTCTGTCGTGCCGAAGCCGCCGACGACGTGCGCGCCACGGGGATCATCCCCGTGCGGCGAAGGAACCAGCCGAGCACCGGCACCTTGAACAGACTCTCCTTGGCCATGAATCGCGGCGCCCGACCGATCCGCCATACGGCGACGGCGACGATGAGCGGATCGAACTCCGAGTAGTGGTTCGGCGCGAGGATGAACGAGCCATCGCGCGGCAGCTTCTCCGCACCGCTGACCCGGATCTTCGCGATCAGAGAGACCACGGGGATCACGAGCGCCGCCAGCGGCCAGAACACACTCGGTCGCGTCGTCTCCGTGGATCGGGACGTCATCGCCGTCACCGGATGACGTCGAAGTCGGCACCGAGCGCGTCGAGCTTGGCGAGGAACTTCTCGTACCCGCGGCTCAGGATGTCGACACCGGACACCTTCGACTCCCCCGTCGCCGTCAACGCCGCGATCACGTGGCTGTAACCACCACGCAGGTCGGGCACCACGATGTCGGCACCGTGCAACGGCGTCGGACCGGTGATGACAGCCGCCTGCTCGAGATCGCGACGAGGAACGCGGCGCGGTCCGTCCTGCAGGCCGCGTGGATGCACGACGATGTCTGCGCCCATCTTGACCAGTGCGTCCGTGAAGCCCAACCGGTTCTCATACACGGTCTCGTGAACGACCGAGCGACCGTGCGCCTGGGTCAGAGCGACCACGAGGGGCTGCTGCCAGTCGGTCATGAAACCGGGGTGCACGTCGGTCTCGATGACCACGGGCTTGATCTCACCGTCTCGACGGAAGAGGATGCCGTCTTCCTGGATGTCGAACCAGCCGCCCGCCTTGCGGAAGACGTTGAGGAACGTCAGCATCTCCTGCTGCTTGGCCCCGCCGACGAAGATCTCGCCATCGGTGGCCAGCGCGGCCGAGGCCCAGGACGCCGCCTCGTTGCGGTCGAAGATCGACCGGTGATCGTAGCCGCGGAGCGTCTCGACACCTTCGATGACGATGACGCGGTTCGGCTCGTAGGAGATGATCGCGCCCATCTTCTGCAGCACGGCGATCAGATCCATGATCTCGGGCTCGATGGCGGCGTTTCGCAGTTCGGTGACGCCCTCGGCGCGGACAGCGGTCAGGAGCACCTGCTCCGTTGCGCCCACGCTCGGGTACGGCAGGTGGATGTTGGCTCCGTGCAGGCGTCCACCGCCGGTCGAGAGGCGGATGCCGCTGGGAAGCTTCTCGACGATGGCGCCGAACTTGCGCAGTGCGTCCAGATGGAAGTCGATGGGGCGGTCGCCGATACGGCATCCGCCGAGGTCGGGGATGAACGCCTGACCGAGGCGATGCAGCAGCGGACCGCAGAACAGGATCGGGATACGGGACGCACCGGCGTGAGCGTCGATCTCCTCGAAGTGGGCGGATTCGACATCGCTCGGGTCGAAGACCAGCGCGCCAGGCTCGTCGCCGTCGGAGACGCGGACACCGTGCACCTCAAGGAGCGAGCGCACGACGGCGACATCGCTGATCGCCGGCACGTCACGCAGAGTGCTGACGGTCTCGCCGAGCAGCGAGGCGACCATGGCTTTGGTAGCCAGGTTCTTCGCGCCCTTGACATCGACACGACCTCGGAGCGGTCGCCCTCCTCGAATGGCGAGGACGTCTCCGGTGAGTGCAGGGACTCCGTCCGGAAGAGCGTCGCGCACAGGTGTCGTCATTCGGAGCCTCACTTCATTTACGGATTTCGGGGGCGGGTTGCCCCTGGCTCCCTGCCCCCGACCGTCTACTGAACGGGAAGGGTCCGGGGCCGCCACGACTCGCGACGGGCCTCGAACTGCGCGATCTTGTCTTCATTGCGCAGCGTGAGCCCGATGTCATCGAGCCCTTCGAGGAGCCGCCATCTAGTGTAATCGTCGATCCCGATCTCGGCCTGGACGTCACCGATCGACGCGGTGCGCGCCTCGAGGTCGACCGTGATGCTCACGCCGGGGTTCGCGTCGATCTCGGCCCAGATCCGCTCCAGGTCTTCCTCGGAGATCGTCGCGGCCAACAGACCCTGCTTCCCCGAATTCCCGCGGAAGATGTCGGCGAAACGGGGGCTCAGGACGACGGAGAACCCGAAGTCGCGGAGCGCCCAGACGGCATGTTCGCGACTGGATCCGGTGCCGAAGTCAGGACCGGCGATCAGCACCGACGCGCCGATGAAAGGTTCTTGGTTCAGTACGAAATCCGGGTCCTGACGCCACCCATGAAAGAGCGCGTCCTCGAAGCCGGTCTTGGTGACGCGCTTGAGGAAGACAGCGGGGATGATCTGGTCGGTGTCGACGTTCGATCGCTTCAGCGGTGCGGCGATGCCCGTATGCGTGGTGAACTTCTCCATGGTCAGACCCCTTCCTCGACGAGCAGATCGCTCGGACTGGACAGTGTTCCGCGGATGGCGGTGGCTGCGGCGACGAGCGGAGAGACCAGATGGGTGCGTCCGCCCTTGCCCTGCCGACCTTCGAAGTTGCGGTTCGAGGTCGAGGCGCAGCGCTCACCCGGTGCGAGCTGGTCGGGGTTCATGCCGAGGCACATTGAGCAGCCGGCGAAGCGCCATTCCGCGCCGAAGTCCTTGATGATCTTGTCGAGCCCCTCGGCCTCGGCCTCGAGGCGCACGCGTGCCGAA
This sequence comes from Microbacterium sp., assembly GCA_050701935.1. Taxonomy (GTDB): domain Bacteria; phylum Actinomycetota; class Actinomycetes; order Actinomycetales; family Microbacteriaceae; genus Microbacterium. Next base: position 4,408 of record JBOGEI010000120.1, on the reverse strand, counting down.
CCGGGGACGACCATGACACGCACGCCATCCGCCTTCTGCTTGCCCTGGATGATCGAAGCGAAGGCGCGCAGGTCCTCGATGCGGCTGTTCGTGCAGGAGCCCATGAAGACCGCGTCCACCGGCACCTCCTTGAGAGGCGTGCCAGGCGTGAGATCCATGTACTCGAGCGCGCGTTCCGCTGCTGCGCGTTCGTTGGGGTCGTCGATCTCGACCGGGTTCGGCACCGACGCGGACAGCGAGCTGCCCTGGCCGGGGTTCGTGCCCCAGGTCACGAAGGGCTCGAGCTCGTCCGCGTCGATGAAGACCTCGGCATCGAACTCCGCGCCGTCATCGGTCGGCAGTGTGCGCCAGTAGGCGACCGCATCGTCCCAGTCCTGGCCCTTGGGCGCGTGCGGGCGACCCTTGAGGTACTCGAACGTGGTCTCATCCGGTGCGACCATGCCGGCGCGGGCGCCCGCCTCGATCGACATGTTGCAGATGGTCATGCGACCCTCCATCGACAGCGCCCGGATCGCGCTGCCTCGGAACTCCAGCACGTAGCCCTGTCCGCCGCCGGTGGTGATCTTGGCGATCACGGCGAGGATGATGTCCTTCGCGGTGACCCCTGGGCGCAGGGTGCCGTCGACGTTGATCGCCATGGTCTTGAACGGCTTGAGCGGGAGCGTCTGCGTCGCCATGACATGCTCGACCTCGCTCGTTCCGATACCGAACGCCATGGCGCCGAACGCGCCATGGGTCGAGGTGTGCGAATCGCCGCACACGACCGTGATGCCTGGCATCGTCAGACCGAGCTGAGGGCCGACCACGTGCACGATCCCCTGCTCGGCGTCGCCCAGCGGATGCAGACGCACACCGAACTCGGCGGCGTTGCGGCGCAGCGTCTCGATCTGCGTGCGGCTGGTCAGATCGGCGATCGGCTTGTGGATCTCCAGCGTCGGGGTGTTGTGGTCCTCGGTCGCGATCGTGAGGTCGACACGGCGGAGCGGGCGTCCTTCGGTGCGCAGGCCGTCGAATGCCTGCGGACTGGTGACCTCGTGCACGAGGTGCAGGTCGATGTAGATGAGGTCGGGTTCACCGTTCTCACCCTTGACGACGAGGTGGTCGTCCCAGACCTTCTCGGCGAGGGTCCTGCGGCGTGCGGAATCGGCACCGTTTGCGGGGGTGTTCATTGCGTGTCTCCTGTGGCTGGCGGTTCGGCCCACGATGGACTCCGCGACGAGGAGGGGCTCAGAACGAGGTCTCGTCGCGGCGCCTAAGAAGAAGGTTCACGGTCCGCATGACGCCAGATTACCACCGCTCAGGCATGCTCCGACCCGCCATGACACTCTGTTGAGCACCCGAACGACCGAGAGGCAACGCATGACCGTCGACACCGCCCGCTTCGCCACCCGTGCGGTCCATGCGGCGCGCAGCCGAGAGACCGCCGCTTCGCGCGCGACGCCGATCTACCTGACGGCGGGCTTCGAGTTCGACGACTTCGACCATGCTGCAGACCACTTCAGCACCGGCGCCGGGTTCGGGTACACACGCACCGGCAACCCGACGGTTCGAGCTGTGGAGCGCCAGCTCGCCGCCCTCGAATCCGGCGCGGATGCCGTCCTGGTCGCCAGCGGACAGGCTGCGGTCGCCACGGCGCTCCTCACCGTCGCGGGCGCAGGCGATCACATCGTCTCCTCGACCCACATCTACGAAGGCACGCGGGGCCTGTTCCTCGACAACCTGGCCAGGCTCGACATCGAGACGACGTTCGTCGACGACATCGCCGATCCGGAGGCCTGGCGCTCCGCGATCCGCCCGAACACGCGTGCGCTGTTCGCCGAATCGCTCGCGAATGCGCGAAACGACGTGCTGGACATCCGCGCCATCAGCGACATCGGAGACGAGTTGGCGATCCCGCTGATCATCGACAACACGCTCGCGACACCGGCGTTGCTGCGCCCGATCGAGCACGGGGCGGCGATCGTCGTCCACTCCGCATCGAAGTTCCTCGCCGGACACGGGTCGGTGCTCGGCGGTGTGATCGTCGACGATGGTCGCTTCGACGCAGAACACGCCGGCCACAACGCACCCCATCTCGTACTTCCCGGCCGAGGCGACGCGCCCAGCGTGTTCGCCCGTCATGGAGGTCGCGCTCGGATCGCCTACGCCCGGGAGTCCGTAGCCCCTCGATTCGGCGCGTCGCCCTCACCGCTCAACGCCTTCCTGATCGGCCAGGGGGTGGAGACCCTCGGCCTCCGCGTCGAGCGGCAGTCTCAGAACGCGCTCCAGATCGCGCAGTGGTTGGAGCAGCACGAGGGGGTCGAGAGCGTCGATTACGTCGGCCTCGCCTCGCACCCCGACCACGAGCTCGGAAAGCGGTACCTCGGCGGCGGGTTCGGCTCGATCTTCACCTTCACCCTTCGCGGTGGTCTCCCGGCCGCGCGCCGGTTCGTCGAGCACGTGCAGGTCTTCACCCACATGACCCACATCGGCGACGTGCGCTCCCTCGTCCTTCATCCGGGGACGACGAGCCACGCGCAGCGGACCGAGGAGGAGCGCGAGGTGCTCGGCGTACGCCCCGGCACGCTGCGGCTGTCGATCGGCATCGAAGACGTCGATGACCTCCTCGCCGACCTGTCCCACGTGCTCGAGGCCGTGCGGGAGACGGTGGCATGAGCCGCCCACAGCACTTCGGCTGGTTCCTCGCGCGCGGCTTCGGCCCGCAGGGCTGGGGCTACCCGTCGCTCGACTGGGACTACGACTGGACACGCCCGGAGGTGTATCAGGATGCCGCTCGCACTCTCGAGCAGGCAGGATTCGACCTCGTGATCATCGAGGATGCGCCGTCGCTGGGGTCGCCGTCGACGATCGACCTGCGGGTTCGCCACGCGTTCGGTGGCCCGAAGCACGATCCGCTCCTCCTCGCGCCGTACCTCTTCCAGGCGACCAGGCACCTCGGCGTGGTGCCGACCGTCAACCCTGCCGCGTACCTCCCCTACACGGCCGCGCGCCAGTTCGCGACGCTGCAGCACCTCAGCGGACATCGACTCGGTCTCAACGTCGTCACCGACACCGGAAGCGCCCGCCACTTCTCCGCCGCGCCGCAGCTCGGGCACGATGAAGCCTACGACCGTGCGGAGGAATGGCTCGCCGGAATCCGGGCCCTCTGGCGCAGTTGGGACGACGGTGCGCTCCTCGTGGATCGGGTGACCGACGTCTTCGCGGACGGTACCCGGCTGCGGCCGGTCGAGCACCGCGGAGACTACTTCTCCTTCGATGGCCCCCTGAACGCCGTGCCCTTCACCGACGGGGATCCGGCCATCGTCTCCCCCGGGGGTTCGGGCCGGGGGCTCGGCTTCGCGGGTGCGAACTCGGATGTCCAGCTCGCACTCGCCCCGCTGCACGAGCAGTCCGTGCGGGATTACCGCGCCAAGGTGCACGATGCGGCTATCGCGAAGGGGCGCCGGCCGGAAGACGTGAAAATCCTCTTCGCCATCCAGCCGGTGATCACGTCATCGAGCGAGGAGGCAGACCGCATCGTGGCGGCATCCTCACACCCCGATGATGCAGCGCTCGTGCAGATCGCTCGGAAGCAGTCCAGCGACCTCGAGACGGACCTCACCTCGCTCGACCTCGACAAGCCGCTCGATCTCGCCATCTTCGGAGCCCATGTCTCACGCGGAAGCATCCAGCGTCTGATCGGCGAACGCGGCGAAGACGCTCCTCTCCGCGCCCATCTGACGGCACTCGCCAGGGCGGGACGCATCACGGACCGCACCGGCTTCGTCGGCACCGCCGAGGAGTTCGCCGACCTGATCGAGGAGCTCGGAGAGTGGGGCAACGACGGCATCCTGCTGTGGGGCGACTTCCACCCCGTCACCCTGCACAGAACTCTCGACGAACTCGTACCGATCCTGCGCCGCCGCGGAATCCTCCGTCGCGAGTACGCACAGGGTGGTCTGCAGGCGAACCTGCGCCAGTTCTGAGCCGGGCGCAGGTCCGCAGCACGGCTATCCGCTGATCTCGGCCTTCGTCTTCGCGCGCTTCTCGCGCGCGGAGGCGATGAGGCTCGCGACAGTCGCGATGGTCATCGATGCCAGGATCACGCCGAGCGAGACCATGTTGCTGATGTCGGGCACCCACTCGACGTGCTCACCGCCGTTGATGAAGGGCAGTTCGTTGACGTGGAGAGCGTGCAGGATCAGCTTGATGCCGATGAAGCCGAGGATGACCGCGATGCCGTAGTGCAGGTAGCGCAGACGGTCGAGCAGGTCGCCGAGCAGGAAGTACAGCTGGCGAAGACCCATCAGCGCGAAGATGTTCGCGGCGAAGACGAGGAAGCCGTTCGTGGTGATCTCGAAGATCGCGGGGATCGAGTCGATCGCGAAGATCAGGTCGGTAACGCCGATGGTGATGAACACGATCACCA
>JBOGEI010000119.1:0-11819 GCA_050701935.1 Microbacterium sp. | reverse complement strand
CTTCGAGCATCTCGGCGGGCGGGATGATCTCGGCGCGAGACGCCTCCTCGTCGCGGATCTCCTGCTGACGGCTCGCCCGCTGCTCCTCGAGGTAGTCCCACTTCTCATCGAAGATGTGCGCGATCTCGGCGTCGGTGTAGAGCGTCTGCTCGCTCGTGACCGCTCCGCCCTCGACCGTGACCACGGTGCCGGGGATGAAGAGCTGCCCGTCGTACTGCGGCGCGAGCTCCTTCATGTGCGCGAGGAACTGCTTCTGATCCGTGAAGATCGACTCGCCGTTCTTGCCGAGGCCGTTGAAGTCGAACAGGTCGTCGCGCAGGAACATGGGCGGGCCCGCCATCGGGAAGACGTGCGGCGCGTCGACCTTCTCGATGTAGTACATCGCGCGCTTGTTCTGCGCCTCGCGCTTGAGGCGGGCGAAGTTCTGCTTGGCGTCGAGCGGCAGGTCGTAGACCATGGGCCACCAGATGGCGCCGGACACCTGGGTGAAGTACGCGTCGGGCTTTCCGAAATCGAGCAGCTTCTCGAGGTCGAGCGGGTGGGAGTCGTTCTGGTTCAACATCGATCCGGTGCCGTCGTCGACGCTCAGCGAGGAGTCTCCGATGGGCCCGTCGCTCGGAGCGCGCAGCGGCGTGATCATCATCTTGAGCTCGCCGCGCTGGATCACCTGACCGGCCGGCGCGTAGGTGATGTTCGTGTAGCCGAGGGCCCGGATGTCCTTCTCGAGGTCATCGGTCGGATATTCCGGGAGCAGCACCTCGATGTCCTTGCGGATGTATCGCTCGAGGAGGCGCGGATCGAAGTGGTCGCGGTGGCGGTGCGAGATCCAGAGGAAGTCGGCGTCGCGTCCGAAGCGCTCCCAGTCGAGGCCCCGGTTGTCCGGGAACGGGAACCAGGATCCGTAGAACGAGGGTCCGAGGACCGGGTCGCAGATGATGTTCCCGCCGACCGTCTCGATGAACATCCCGGCGTGGCCGAGTCCCGTGATCCGCATTGCATTCCTCCCGAAAGTGAACCGTTCGATTGTACCGAGGGCTCCCTGTGCGCCCGGCCGACCCGGCCGTGAGTATTCCGGTCAGGCCTCGAAAAGCCCGCGGATGTCATCGGCGGAGAGCGACTGGGAGAACAGCGCCTCGTCGTCGAGCACGGCGGTGAACAGTCGCGCCTTGCGGCGCTGCAGGTCGAGCACCTTCTCCTCGATCGTGCCGGTGGAGATCATCCGGTAGACGAACACCTGGCTGTCTTGACCGATGCGATGCGTGCGGTCGACGGCCTGCGCCTCTGCTGCCGGGTTCCACCACGGGTCGAGCAGGAACACGTAGTCCGCCTCAGTCAGGGTGAGGCCGAATCCACCGGCCTTCAGGCTGATGAGGAAGACGGGCTGCTCCCCCGAGGTGAAGCTCTCGACGAGCCTCTGGCGGTGTCGCGTCGAACCATCCAGGTGCGCGTACGGAACGCCGGCGGCATCGAGGCGCGCTGCCGCCAAGTCGAGGAACGACGTGAACTGGCTGAACACGAGCGCCCGGTGCCCCTCGGCCTGCAGTTCGACCACGCGCTCGAGCAGCACGTCGAGCTTGCGCGAACCGATCTTCGCGTCTTCGGGGTCGATCAGCCCCGGGGCGAGGCTGAGCATGCGCATCAGAGTGAGCGAGCGGAAGACGATGAATCGGTTGCGATCGAGGTCTTCGAGCAGGCCGAGCACCTTCTGCCGCTCACGCTGCAGGACCACCTCGTACAGTGCCCGGTGGGAGGGGCTGAGTTCGACTTCGAGGATCTGCTCCTGTTTCGCGGGCAGGTCGGGGGCGACGAGCTCCTTGGTGCGTCGCAGCAGCAGAGGGCGGATTCGTCGACGCAGCTGTTCGAGGCGACGCTGCCGGTAGACCCCACCCTCCTCGTTCTCCGGAACCTTCCCCTGTTCGATGGGCTGGATGTACTGTTCGCGGAACTTCCTCGCTGAGGCGAAGAGACCGGGAGCGGTGAGCTTCAGAAGGGCCCACAGCTCGCTGAGGCTGTTCTCCATCGGCGTGCCGGTGACGGCGAACGTCACGTCGGCGCGGAACGACCCGACCGCACGATGCAATTTGGTCGACGGGTTCTTCACGAACTGGGCTTCGTCGAGGATGAGTCCTGCCCAGTCGACACGCGCGTACTCGACCTCGTCGAGCCGAGCCACCGCGTACGTCGTGATCACGACGTCGACGCCGCGGAGCGCGCCGGCCAGAGCCGGGCCGTGCGTACTGCCACGCAGCAGCACCCTGAGCGATGGTGCGAAGCGATCGGCCTCGTCCCGCCAGGTGGCGAGCACCGAGGTGGGCACGACGACGAGGAAAGGGCGTCGTTCGCCCGACTCCCGTGCGTGCACGATGAGCGCGAGCAGCTGCAGCGTCTTGCCCAGCCCCATGTCGTCGGCGAGGATGCCGCCGAGCCGATGGCTCCAGAGGAATGCGAGCCAGTCCAGCCCCTCTCTCTGGTACGGACGGAGTTCGGCGGTGATCCCGCGCGGGACGGGAACGGCAGGCACCGAGGTCGCCCGACGGAGTCCGTCGGCGACCGCGCGCCAGGTGAGCGCGGGGAGCGCCTCGTCCGCGAGGTCTTCGAACTCTTCCCAGAGGTCGGTCTGGTAGCGGCTGATCCGCGGGCCGGTCTCCCATTCGTCGAGCTCGCCCGACTCCTCGATGAGTTCACGGAGTCGATCGAGCGCGTGATGGCTCAGGGAGAAGTAGCCGCCGTCCGAGAGGAGAAGCTTCTTCTTCCCCTTGCTGAGCGCCGTGAACAGCGGGCCGAACGGGATGGTGCGTCCGTCGATCTTCACCAGGACGCCCAGATCGAACCAGTCGGGATCGGTGCTCTCCACGGTGGACACCGTGATCTCAGGCTCTCCGGTCAGCTCGTGATAGCTCTTGCGTCGGCCCGAGACCTCGACGAGGACGCCATCGACCTCGAGAGCGGGAACGATGCGCGTGACGAACTCCGCCGCTGCGACATCGTGGAATGCTCCCGTCGATGACAGCGTCTCCCCCAGCCGCTCCGTCCAGACCGCCTGGACGACATCGCGGATCGCCTCTTCGGCCACGGAGTCCCGCACCGCGTGCACGCTATGTGCAAAAGGCACGCGCCCGAACCCGCGATAGTCCCACTCGAAGGCGTACTTGACCGTGTCACCACGGTGGAAGGACAGCTGGAGCACCAGGTGCGGCGCTGGCAGTTCGGGAAGCTCGACCCGGCCGACCGGACGCACGTCGATGCGACGGGCCAACAGCGGATAGGCGTCTCGGAAGAAGGCGGGCTCGTCCTCGACCGGAACCACCAGCCCTTCGCGAGCGGTGAGCAGTGCGTGCACGGGTTCAGCCACCGGTACCTCGGCGAGCGTCACGCGGAGCCGGGTCCCCTGCTGGAACACCTCGTACACGCCGCTGTGACCGATCGTGTGCACGGCGAACGGGGAGGCTGCACGCCCGTCGATCGCGATGTCGGGAAGCAGTACGAGGCCACCGTCGAGGTCGCGTTCCACCGTCGCACCGATCGTGGCGCTGTCGGCGAGCACGATCGAAGTGCCCTTCTGTGTCGCGACGAGCGGGATGCCCACGTCCGCTCCGGCGCGCAGGTGCCCCCACAGCAATCCCGATTCGATCAGATCGGCGACCAGCCAGTCACCCGCCGTACCGGAGAGCAGCGTGTCACGAGCGATGCTGAGCAGATCGGCGAACCATCTCGACCTGTCGCGGCCGTACTGCGTCGGTGAACGTCGTACCGCGTCCCAGGACGCGGAACCCAGCACCCAGGCACCGGTCGCCATGCTCTTCTCGAGCGGACGGATGCCGAGCAGGATCTCGCCGGTGCGCTTCGCGACGTCACGCGGGGTCGCGGTGCGCTGCGGCCGTGAGGCCCAGGGGTTGGCTCCGCGCCCATCGCGCATGCGCAGTTCGATGCCGAGAGCGAGCGGTGTCTCGGCATCGTCACGCGAGGTGCCCAGAAGCGAGCGCCAGCCTGCCGACGATGCCCCCTCCGAACGGAACGGGTCGAGCGGGAGGGACATGCTGCCATCCTCTCCGACACCACCGACAGTGCCTCACGTCGGACGGATCAGGCGGCGCGGGCCACCCGTGCGAGCACACCGTGCACGAAGGCACCTGAGTCGTCGGTCGAGAACTCCTTCGCGAGCTCGACGGCCTCGTCGATCGCGACAGCGGTCGGAACCTCGTCGTTGAAGAGGATCTCCCACACGGCGATACGAAGCAGTGCGCGGTCGACGGCCGGCATCCGCTCCAGCTTCCAGTCCCTGCTGTGCGTGGTGATCTGCTCGTCGATCTCGTCGCGCGAGTCGATGATCCCGTCGACGATCTCGCGGGCATAGAGCCAGGAGGCTTCGCGTGCAGGCTCGCTCGCCGCGCGCTTCGCCTCGGCCGCCAGCGTCACCGCCAGGTCGTCACCGCGTACATCGGCGGAGAACAGAATGTCGAGAGCGCGCTTGCGCGCCTTCGTCCGGGCGCTCACGCCTTACTTCTCGCGGCCGAGGTAGTCACCCGTGCGGGTGTCGACCTTGACCTTGGTGCCGGCCTCGACGAACAGCGGCACCTGCATCTCGTAGCCGGTCTCGAGCGTGGCGGGCTTGGTGCCCGCCGACGAACGGTCGCCCTGGAGACCCGGCTCGGTGTACGTGACCTCGAGGACCACGGAGGCCGGGAGGTCGATGTACAGCGGGTTGCCGTTGTTCAGCGCGATGGTCACGGCCTGGTTCTCGAGCAGGAAGTTCTTCGCGTCGCCGACCGTGGGGGCACCGACCGTGATCTGGTCGAAGTCGGTCTGGTCCATGAAGACATAGCCGTCGCCATCGGTGTACAGGTACGTGTAGTCGCGGCGGTCGACGTTCTCGATCTCGATCTTCGCGCCCGCGTTGTACGTGCGGTCGACGACCTTGCCTGACACGACGTTCTTCAGCTTGGTGCGCACGAAGGCGCCACCCTTGCCGGGCTTGACGTGCTGGAACTCGATGACGCTCCAGAGCTGCCCGTCGATGCTGAGGACGACGCCGTTCTTGATGTCTGCGGTAGATGCCATGCGCTGCGAGTTCCGTTCGTGAGTCTGCGGGGTCGGACGGGGCCGACAGTCGATTCTAAGGGATGAGTGCTGCGAGCTGTCGCACGGCGTCTGCGTAGCCGTCGACGCCGCGCCCGACCACACGCACGGCCGCCACGTCGTCGAGGTAAGAATGGTGCCGGAACTCCTCGCGCTTGTACACATCGGAGATGTGCACTTCGGCGAACGGCAGGGACACGCCGGTGAGCGCGTCACGCAGGACGACGGAGGTGTGGGTGAGACCACCGGGGTTGATCACGATGGCTGCGCAGTCCTCGCGGGCGGCATGGATCGCGTCGATCAGCACTCCCTCGTGGTTGCTCTGCACCGCACGCACCTCGAGACCGAACTCGGCAGCGGCCTCGGCAGTGATGCGCTCGACGTCGGCGAGGGTCGCCGTACCGTAGACCTCCGGCTCACGCGTGCCGAGGAGGTTCAGGTTCGGGCCGTTCACGAGGAGGAGGCGTCCGCTCACGCGCCGACCTCCTGGTATGCGGCGAACATCAGCGACTCGTCCGGCGCCTGCAGCACGGTGGGCTTCGCGATGTCGTCGAGCAGGATGAAACGCAGCATCCCGCCGCGGCTCTTCTTGTCACGCTGCATCGTGGCGAGCAGCTGCTTCCACGCACCGGCGCGGTACGAGGTGGGAAGACCCAGCGATTCGAGGATCGTGCGGTGGCGCTCGGCCGCGGCATCCGGCAGACGCCCCGCGAGACGTGAGAGCTCGGCCGCGTAAAGCATGCCGACGGAGATGGCCGCCCCGTGGCGCCAGCGGTACCGTTCGGCATGCTCGATGGCGTGCCCGAGGGTGTGGCCGTAGTTGAGGATCTCGCGCAGACCCGCCTCACGGAAGTCGTCGGATACGACCTCGGCCTTCATGTCGATCGCGAGCTCGATGGCGCGTCGGAACTCGTCCGTGGTCGGGTCGACCGCACGAGCGGGATCGGCTTCGACGATGTCGAGGATCTCGGGCGCCCAGATGAACCCGGCCTTGACCACCTCGGCGAACCCGGCCGTCGCCTCGTTCGGACTCAGACTCGCGAGCTCGTCGAGATCGCCGACGACCGTGCTCGGAGCCCAGAACGCTCCGACGAGGTTCTTGCCCTCTGCGGTGTTGACCCCGGTCTTGCCGCCGACCGCCGCGTCGACCAGCCCCAACACGGTCGTCGGCACCTGGATGAGCTGCACGCCGCGCAGCCAGGTGGCAGCGACGAACCCGGCGAGGTCGGTGACGGAGCCGCCACCGTAGCCCACGACAGCATCGCTTCGGGTGAAATCGGCCTGTCCCATGACCTGCCAGCAGAAGGCCGCGACCTCGATGCGCTTGCCCTGTTCCGCATCAGGGATCTCGGCGAGCAGCACCTCGCGCGGACCCTCAGTGGTGCCCGCGAGCAGGCGATCGCGCAGTTCGGCGGCGCGCGCGGCGAGGGTCGGCGGGTGCACGACCAGAACCTTGCGCACACCCGGTGCCAGAGCGGCCGAGACCCGGTCGAGGATCCCCCGTCCGATCGAGATGTCGTAGGCGTCGTTCCCTGTGACGCTGATGGTCGTCGTGCTCATCGCTGCTCTCTCCTCCATGTCACGATCTCGTCCGCGATCTTCTGCATCGGGCGCCGTGAGGTGTCGAAGGTCGCCGAGGATACCTCCGTGTACCAGCCCCGGCGTTCCTCGAAGATCTTCTTCCAACGTTCCACGGGATCCTCACCCGCCAGCAACGGTCGGCTGCCGCCACGCAGACGATCTGCGACCGCATCCGGGCTCACCGTCAGGAAGACCACAGGCTGCTGACGCAGGAGCTCGCGCGTCGCGGCCTGCGTCACCGCGCCACCGCCGAGAGAGATCACTCCGCCCTCAGCGAGAGCATCGGCCACCGCCGTACGCTCCAGTTCACGGAAATGAGCCTCACCGTGCGCCGCGAAGATGTCGGGGATCGGTCCGTGTGCGGCGACGATGCGCTTGTCGGTATCTATGAACGCGACACCGAGCCGACGCGCGACGCGTCGGCCGACGCTGGTCTTGCCGGCGGCCATCGGACCGACCAGCACCAGCGTCAGCGGGTCAGACGCGCTCGTCATGCGCGATGAGCGCCGCCTCGGACGCCGGTGTCGTCCGCAGCTCGGCGGGAATGCCCGCCAGGTATCCATCGAGATTGCGAAGGGTCTCGCGAATGCTGTCTCCGCCGAACTTCTCCAGGACGGCATTGGCGAGTTCGACGGCGACCATGGCTTCGGCAACCACGCCGGCGGCCGGCACGGCGCACACGTCCGAGCGCTGGTGATGCGCCGTGGCGTCCTCTCCGGTTGCGACGTCGATGGTCCGCAGGGAGTGCGGCACGGTGGCGATCGGCTTCATGCCGGCACGGACACGGAGCACGGTTCCCGTGGACATACCGCCCTCGATCCCGCCGGCGCGATCCGAACCGCGAGTGATGCCGTCGCTGGTGGCGAAGAGCTCGTCGTGCGCGGCTGAGCCTCGGCGGCGCGTGGTCTCGAAGCCGTCTCCGACCTCGACGCCCTTGATCGCCTGGATGCTCATCAGTGCCTGAGCGAGACGAGCGTCCAGGCGACGGTCCCAGTGCACGTGCGAGCCGAGTCCGGGCGGAAGTCCGTATGCGAGCACCTCGACGATGCCGCCGAGAGTGTCGCCGTCCTTCTTCGCGTCGTCGACCTCGGCCACCATCAGCGCGGATGTGGCGGGGTCGAAGCACCGCAGCGGATCGGCATCGAGCACGTCCACGTCATCCGGGGTGGGCAGAGCGGAACCGGCCGGCACCTGCACCGGCCCGATCGAGAGGGTGTGGCTGACGAGGCGGATGCCGAGTTCGCCCAGGAAGGAGCGGGCGATCGCGCCGAGCGCGACGCGGGCAGCAGTCTCCCTGGCGCTCGCACGCTCGAGAATGGGACGTGCCTCATCGAAGTCGTACTTCTGCATGCCGACGAGGTCGGCGTGGCCGGGACGCGGGCGCGTCAACGGGGCGCTGCGTCCGCGCGACTTGTCGGTGAGCTCGACCGGTTCGGGGTTCATGACCTCGATCCACTTCGGCCACTCGGTGTTGCCGATGCGCAGGGCGATCGGGCTGCCGAGGCTCTTGCCGTGGCGGACACCGCCGGAGATCGTCAGCTCGTCCTGCTCGAACTTCATTCGCGAGCCGCGGCCGTAGCCGAGCTTGCGGCGGGCGAGATCGGCCTGGATGGCTTCGGAGGAGACCGGGACGCCGGAGGGCAGACCCTCCATGACGGCGATGAGTTCTGGGCCGTGGGATTCGCCGGCCGTGAGCACGCGGAGCATTGCTCCAGTCTCCCATGGGTTCGGACCGTTGCCGCGCCGCGTTTCGTCTGAGGCGTATTCCTCAGAGCGCCGCGCGCATGGCACCGATGACGGCGCTCTCATCGGGAAGCTCGATCACCGGGTCTCCGTGATGGAAGATCCGGATCTGGCGAACCGCCTGATGCAGCAGCATTCCGAGTCCGGAGACGACTGCTCCTCCGCCCCAGGAAGCGGCGAGAGCCGACGGCCACGGAGCGTAGGCGGCATCGAAGAGCGTCCCGCCGCTCTTCCCGAGCGCGATGGCAGTATCGACGGGGAGCGCTGTCCCGCTGGGCAGGGTCGCGACCGTCAGATCGACGTCGAGGCGCGGCGCATCGAACGGGGAGACCTCCACGACCACTCCGATCCGCTCGCCGAGGTCGACGAGCGCCGCTGCGCGCTCCGGTCGTCGAGCGCGGACATCGACCCGGCCTGCACCGAGCTCGGAAGCCGCGACGAGCGCCGACGCCGCGGTTGCCCCGGCCCCGAGAATGCGCACGTGCTCTGCCTGGTCGACTCCCGCCTCGGCCAATGCGTCCACGATCCCGCCGACGTCGGTGTTGTAACCGGCGCGTCGGTCGCCCATGAGCAATGTGTTCACCGCGCCGGTGAGCTCGGCGTGTCGGTCTCTTGTCTCAGCGGCGCGGAACGCCGCCTCCTTGAGCGGCATCGTCAGCGAGAGACCGCGCCAGGTGCTGTCGAGCCGGGCGAGCGACGCCTCGAAGGCACCCGCTGCGACCTGGCGGCGTCCGTACTCCCAGTCCAGCCCCAGCACGCGATACGCGCAGGAATGCAGCTCAGGCGACTTGGAGTGCGCGATCGGGTCGCCCCAGACCGCCAATCTGGTTCGGGTCACCGTCTCAGCAACCGCCCTCGGGGTTCGCTCGGCACCATTCGCGCCACTTCTCGATGCCCTGCTCGTGCTCGGCCATGGTCTCGGAGAACTGCGTCTCCCCCGTCGCCAGGTTGATCGTCACGAAGTAGAGCCACGGGCCGTCATCCGGATTCATGGCGGCCTTGATGGCGGCGTCGCTCGGGCTCGCGATCGGAGTCGCCGGGAGCCCCTTGCGCACGTAGGTGTTCCACTCGTTGTCGTCTTCCAGCGCCTCCTTGGAGCTCGAGACGACGCCTTCGTGAAGTGAGCCGTAGCCGTACTGGGCTGTCGAGTCCATCTGCAGGAGCATGTCGATGTCGAGGCGGTTCTGGATGACCCTCGACACCTTCGCGAAGTCGTCCAGTCGACCCTCGCGCTGGATGATCGATGCGATCGTCAGGATGCGCTCCGCATCGGCCGCGGGGACACCGGCAGCATCGAGCGACTCCCGAGTGCGGTCGACCATCCGCTGGATGACCTGAGGCGCGGTCACTCCGGGGTCGAACTCATACACCGCGGGGAACAACCAGCCCTCGAGGCTCGGTGCATCGACACCGTATGCCGACGGATCCTTGACCGCAGCTTCGAAGTCCGCGAGCGGAAGCCCCAGGGTCTCGGCCATTCCCGGCAGCGACGAGACGATCGTGCCGCCCTCTGAGACGGAGACCGCGTTCGCCATCTTGTTGGCGTCGTCCTTGAGCGCGGCCAGAGCAGCCTCTGCCGTCATCTTCTCCTGCAGGCGATACACGCCGGGGTAGAACGTGACGGCGATGTTCTCGTCGACGATGTAGTCGTAGAAGACGTCCTTAGTCTTCGTCACGCCCGCCTCGTAGAGGGCGGCCGACACTGGCGCTCCGGTATCGCCCTGCTTGATCGTGACGAGGGCTTCACCGGCGGCGAGACCCGGCTCCCAGTCCTTGGACTCGCCCCAGCCCATCACGTCACTGATCTTGTCGCCGTAGGTGTTCGCGACCCAGATGCCGGCTGCCGCGATTCCACCGAGGACAGCGAGGATGATGATCAGCGCGATCAGGCAACCCTTGCGCCGCTTCGTCTTCTTGGGACGCGCATCGACGTGGTCGTCGTGCGGCGCGAAGAGGTCATCGAGCCCGCCTCCGATAGGTGCCTCAGGCGCGACTTCTGCGGCGGGCGCCACCTGCGGTACCGCTCGCGTGGGCGTCTGTGCAGCATCGGCCGACGCGCGGACCGGGGTCGGAGAGGGCACAGCTGCCGCGGCGGCCGACGCCGCTTCGTCTGCCGAGGCGCGAACCGGAACGGGCGACGGCTCGGACGGCACGCTCGTCGTGCCTCGCGCCGGCGTGGCCGCCTCTTCCCCGGAGGCCGCTTCACGGGCCGCGCGACGCGATCCGGGCAGAGGCGCGCTGTTGTCGACGGTCGGGATCTGCGTGGTGGGATCGGGCAGGTTCTCGAACAGCTCTCCCAAACGGGAATCGGGGTCGTGTCGGGGGGTAGCGCTGTCTCGTTCAGACATCGTCAGGCGTGCTCCTCGTCGGGCGAGATGGTGGCACCGGCCGGGTTTCCGGTGCTCTTCTCCATGTCGATCGCCTGCTGCAGAAGCACCACGGCGGCGACCTGATCCACAATGCTACGAGACTTCTTCTGAGATCTCCCGGAACTTCGCAACGCTGCGTGCGCCGTCACGGTGCTGAGACGCTCGTCCACGAGTCGTACCGGGAGGCCGCTGCGCTGCTGAAGTGCCGTCGCGAACTCGCGAGCGTCCGTGGTCGACGCGGTGTCGGCTCCCTGCATGTTCACCGGGAGCCCTACGACGAACTCCAGCAGGTCGTACTCCCCCGCGATCTGCACGATGCGATCGATGGAAGCGTCGTCGCGCTGAACAGTCTCGACCGGCACCGCGAGCATTCCGTCGGGGTCGCAGCGCGCTACGCCGACCCGTGCCCGGCCCACGTCGATGCCGAGCCGCACACCGCGGCGGAACCCGCTCACGCGACGTGCAGCTCCTGGCTGATGGCCTCGAGCGCCGCGGGAAGAGCCGCGGCATCCGCGCCACCGCCCTGGGCGACATCGTCACGGCCACCGCCACCGCCACCGAGGATTCCGGCGGCACGCTTCGCGAGCGCCCCTGCCTTCGCACCGGCGGAGCGAGCCGCGTCATTGGTCGCGACGACCACGACGGGCCGCCCGTTGACGACGCCGCCGAGAGCCACGACCGCCGGGTCCGATCCGAGTCGATCGCGAACACCGTTCACGAGGTCGCGGACATCGTCGGCGGACGCCACCTCGCCGAGGTTCTGTGCCGCAAAGCGGAATGCGCCGACGCGCGCCGCGGAATCGACGATCGCGGGGACGAGCCCTGCGCGCTCCTTCGCCTCGAACTGAGCGATGCGCTTCTCCGCAGCCTTCAGGCTCGCGGTGAGATCGGCGATTCGCTCCGGCAGCTGTTCGCGCGGAGTCGTGAGAGAGCTGGTGAGCTGGGAGACGATGGCGCGTTCTGCGGCGAGCTCGCGGAACGCGTCGGCGCCGACGAGCGCTTCGATACGACGATTGGAGGCGCCGACGGAGGACTCTCCGACCAGGCTGA
>JBOGEI010000118.1:0-11836 GCA_050701935.1 Microbacterium sp. | reverse complement strand
GGTCCCCGTGACGCTGGCGACGGCCGGCGCCGGCGGTCCGACCGCGATGTCCTCGTCGATGCTCGAGTACTGCGAGGTGAAGCCGTCCGCATCCACGGTCTGCACTCGCAGGAAACCGCCCTTGTGCGTCGTCGGGATCGACACAGTCGATCCCGCGGTCACACCGGTGAGGGCGCCGAGATACTCCTCAGCATTGTCGGCCGCCGTCCAGTACACGTGCAGGGTCACTGGATCGGTCGCGGAGTTGTTCCCCGCTTCGTTCGCAGGGCGAGTGGCGGTGAACGTGGCGTTGGCGCCGTCGTAGCGCACGGACTCGGCCCGGAGCGTCTGCACGGTGTTGTTGCTGAGCGTGTTGTGCACGTTCCAGAAGAACCAGTACGGACCCTCCTCGGTCTCAGCATCCGCGCTGCCCCGAGTGTTCACCCCGAAGGTGTTTCCCGCGACCAGGAGCTTGCCGATCGCGCTGTTCTCGATCGGAGCTGCGGAGCGGTCCCTGCCACCGAAGCCGTCGATCGCGTTGCCGAGGATGCTCCAACCGTTGGATGATGCGGCATCCGCGGCATTCGCCGAGTTGTAGATCGCCCAGTGGTTGTCGATATTCGCCGGAAGGTCCGGGTCCGCGAGGTCCTGCGTCAGGGTGTTGTTCTGCACCACGTTGCCGGAGCCTGAGGCATCGATGCGGATCGCTGAGCGCGAGACAGCCGCCGTGAGGTTGTCGATCGTGTTGCCGTCGATGACGACGTCGGTGGCACTCGTTCCCTGCACTCGAATGGTGTCGAGCGCGTAGATCCCGTCGAACGTGTTGGCGGTGACCGTGACGTCGGTGGCCTTGCTACCGATCTGCAGCGCTGCATACGCAGGTTCGATCACGTGGGAGAAATCGTTCGCGTCGAAGCTCGCATCCGCGACGGTGCCGCGGAATACGACGCCACCGGCATACGAGATCGTGTTTCCCGAGAAGTCCAGCCCCGACCAGTCAGCGGTGTTGTCGCCGATGACGCGCGAGATCGGCGCGTCGGCGTTCCCGCCGAAAGTGGTTCCCGTGATCGACGTGCCCGTGAGGGACTGGCCGCCACCGAGGAAGAAGAACCCGTTCTGGGTCGGCGACTGCACCGTCGAGTCCGCGACCACGAGCCCGTCGACCACGACGCCGGGGTTGACGAAGAACCCGTGTGACGGCGACGTCTCGACCGGGTTTCCGAGGACGCTGTCACTGATCGAGAAGCCGCTGATGACGGCGTTGTCCTCGAAGATGATGTGGCCCCAGTTCTCGACACCCCGGCTCGCGAGGCCGACGATCGTCGTGTCGGCGACCGTGGCGTTGTTGTCGACGACGACGCTGCCCCAGTACGCGCTGTAGATCGACAGACCGGTCAGCTCGGTTTCGGTCGCCCCGTCGAGGAGCAGGACTCCGACCTCCTGGGTGCTGGAGGTGCTGTCCTCGAGACCGACGTTCGCAATCGTGGTCCCGGTTCCACCCACCGCGATCCCCGACTCTGCGGCACGGAGGTTCTTCAGGTTGCTGAGGGAGACGCCATCCGAGGCGACGTAGATGCCCGCAGTGTGCGAGCCGTCGACATCGGTGATCCCGTCCAGGTTCGTGAAGTCGACGGCGACCGGTACGGCCGAGTCGACGAGGAAGCGCGCACCGACCGTTGCGTTCTCGGAGCCCGTACCCGTCATGTCACTCGTGTGCATGCTGTTGGCGGCGCCGCCGGTGAGCGAGATCTCGCCGGCACCGGACAGTGCTGCATCGAAAGCGATCCGCACTCCGTCCGGGTTCGTCGACGCGTTGGCGATCTCCAGGGCACCGCGGAGGGTGCAGTCACCCGCACCAGCTGTCGCCTCGCAGACGCCGGATGCCGCATTGCCGCCGAGCCCGAGGCTCGTCACCGTGAGCAGTTCTTCCGCTGCACTCGCCGCGACCGGGGCCAGAAGGACACCAGACAGGATCGTCGATGCGCCGACTGCCAACGTCAGGGAGCGCGCGAGAACGCTCCTCTTCCCTCTGTAGCGCTGCACGGGCGTGCCGCGTTGTTCTCTATTCATGGTCTCCCTCTCATTCGGTGCGGAAACCAGACCCGTCTGGAGGTCTGGCGGCGTAGGCACGATCGGTCTCGCGCCGCGTTCTGCGGCGTGCGAAGGTGCGCGGGACGCGCGACAACACGCGCGATCTGCAAATCCCCGGGTGAGTCAAGCAGTCGGACGCGACCCGATCCCGATCGGCTGGATACTTGACCCCCAACGAGGGTCATATCCGAGGTCATGGGGCGACCGCCGTCGCGGAGGGGACCGCGACCGGGTCCCGCCCACGGGCATCCGGGTCGGCGTATCCCTCGGCCCACGCGATCCGCGCGAGCTCCAGCTTCGATCGCGCCGGCCATCCGGCAGCCGTGAATTTATCGCGAACCCGATTCAGATACTTGCGTGCGGTGTCGTGGCGCACGCCGATGCTGTTCGCCACCTCGACGATCGTGAGACCAGAGGCGTAGAGGGCGAGCACCCGCTCTTCCTGGATGCTCAGACGGGGCCCCTCGGCAATCCGCTGCACGTCGGCGAGGGCTCCCGGCGTCGCGACGCTGCGACCGCTGAGCACGGCGTCGGCCGCGCGGAGGAATTCCCGTTCGCCGTCCGTCGTCGACACCATCCCGTCGATCCCGTCCGCGAGGAGCTGCCGTGCGATGGGGCGAGAAGGCGAAGATGTCATCGCGAGCACGCGGATACCTGCCTGCCGCAGGGCGGCTACGACCTTCGAGTACGGGGCGACTTCTCCGTGCGCGGGGATGCCCAGCACCAGGAGGTGCGGCCATCGCATCTGCTCCGTCGGGCGGAGCCATTGCATGAACGAACCGAGGCCAGAGCCGTGCTGGACCACGTCGAGGTGGAGCTCCTCGGCCAACAACTGGCCTACCCGGTGACGCTGCATGACAGACGGTTCCGCGACCGCCGCCCGTCGCCCGGTCCGGAAGTCCCCACGCTGCGCGGACACTCGACCACCTTCCCCCCCGTTGTGAGCCCGACGCACCGACCCGTGCCGGAGCACGATCTCGTGCCTTCAACAGGGGAGTGCGCCGAAGGCCCGAAAAGTGTCGCGACCAATTCCGTTGACCCCCGAACGGGGGTCAACCTGAAGAGGTCGCAACACTCATTCATGCTCGGCGCTACAGTGAGACGCGTCTGACGACGTGTGCAGGAGCATGACGTTTCCTGCGCCGTCGAACCGCCGCACACGAGGCCGTACCGAAAGAACCCCGAGCGCTGTGACGATCCCTCGCACGACACCGCACGCCCCTCGACCGGAGGGCATCGAACGAGACCTGTCGCTGTGGACCGATGAGGCGCTCGTCACCGCCTTGCGCGAGGGCGAGAACGCGGCCTACGAGCACCTGTGGCTCCGGCATGTGGACGCGGGAACCCGCGTGGCACGCCGGTGGGCTCCCACCCAGGCGGATGATCTCGTTTCGGAGGCTTTCCTCACCGTCTACGACCAGATACGTCACCAGGGCAAGGGGCCGACGAGCGCATTCCGCGCTTACCTCTTCGCCGTCATCCGCAACATCGCGGCACGCTGGCATCGTGAAGGAACCCGTCTCGTCAACGACCCCGAGGCCGACGTCGTCATCGAGGAGACGCCGCTTCGCGAGCTGGTGCGTTCGGATGACCGCGCCATGCTGTTGCACGCGTTCCGCGCGCTGCCCCCGCGCTGGCAGCGCATCCTCTGGCTGACTGACGTCGAGGATGCCGCGAGACCCGTGATCGCGAGCGAACTTGGCGTCCGCCCGAACGCCGTGTCCTCGCTGCACCGCCGCGCCCGTAACGGGCTTCGGCTCCAGTGGTTGGAACAGCACGTCCCCGCCGATCTCCGTGACGACCCCGCCCACGTGGCCGCGGAGCTGCCGCAGGCGATCATCCGGGGGCCGATCCCGATGAGCATGCGTTTCTCCCAGCACCTCGCAGCATGCCCTCGATGCGCGGCCGTGGATGCCGAGTTGCGATCCGCCTATCGCGACGGCCGAAAAGCGGCGACGTCCGTGGGCGGGCTCGCCGCCCTCGGTGTGGTGCTCCCCGCCGCATCATCGTGGCTCATCACTCCCGTCACGATCACGGTTGCGGCCGGACTCGGGCCCTTGGGTGCCGCGGCGATCGCCGCGGGTGTGCTCGCGCTGAGCATCGGTGCGACCACGCTCTCGATGATCGAACCGACGGCGACGGATACCGCGGCCGCCGTCTCAGAAGTCGGCTCCCCTGCGACCCGACACATCGCGAAGTCGGTGCCGACGGAGATTCTCGTCACCCCGCCACCCCCGCCCTCTCCCGCAGCGATTCCTCCACTGCCCGAGAGCTCCATCTCGGAGATCGCGATCAGATTCGACCCGTCGGGGCCCTTCGGATTCCCCGAGCGCCCGACTCCTACGACGCCGGCCGCGCCCGGGAGCACAACTCCGCCCGGGACAGGGGACGAAGCCCCGGAGGCACCCGCCGTGGTCGCTTCCACGCCCTCGTCCGAGTTCCTCGCTCCGGTCCTGCGCGGATCGGTCCAGTCGGTGACGCAGGTTGCGGTGAGCGTGGGCACGAACACCTACCGTCTGACTCCGGATGCCGCCGGCGACTGGCTCTTCGATGCGCGCTCGCTGGCGCTCCCCGCTGGCACCCACACCGCCACGGTGTGGACGATCACCGACCGGGTCTCATCGAAACCGACAACCGCGACGTTCACGATCCGGCCGATCGTGTTGGATGGCTTCCCCGACAGCTACCCCTCGGTCACGCTGCGCGACGGGATGGTCGGAGGTATCTCCTTCACGATGACGGGAGCCCCGAACGGCGCTGTCTGCGTCGAGTCGGATACCGGACAGTCCGCCGTCGTCCCGCTCGACGCCACCGGATCGGCCACGCGCGTCCTGCGCTTCTACAACTACGGAATCTATGTCCTGAGGCTGTCCGCCTGCGACGGGGGCGCCTTCGGCCCCGACACCGGACGGGTGGTAGCCGTCACGGAGGGACTGTTCGACCCCTACGTGCTGGACGACGTCATGTTCTGGGACATCAGCGACTCCTGAAGGTCAGGTCGCTCATTCCGCGGCGCCCGATGTCGGCGAGCTCGCCGGCGAGGTCGACCTCACTCCCGCCGTCTGCGATCACCAGGCCATAGTTCAGCGTCAACGTCGCGCCGCTGCACTCCTGGTTGTAGTCGTAGACATCATCTGATGCTCGGGCGTGAAAAGTCAGGGAGCCGAACTTCGATTTGAACCGCTGCGGGCGATGGCCGCGGGGCGGGACTGGTGACGTAGCCGAGGATGCTCGCTGTTCATGTGCGAGAGCCGCGGATCATCGCGGTGAGGATGCTTACCAGCCGAGGTTCGACGTCGACGATCGCGTGCGCGAGGCTGGGCTCCTGTTCGTAGAAGCGGCGCAGTTCGGTTCCGGGTGCGGCCATCTGCCAGAGGGACCCCGTCATGGCCGTCGCGGTCGCCACGACGTCTCCTGCGGATTCGAGGGACATCCCGAACCTCTTGAGCGCCTGCACGACGTGGGTGAAAGCGTCGATCGCGATCAGCTTGAAGGTACGTACCGCCTCGAAGGACACGCCCCGCTCGAGGTTGAGCGGCACGTGCGCCAGCAGTTCGCAGAACAACGGACGACTGAGAAGGGTTCCGGTGAGCGTCTCGGCGATCTGCTGTGGCGGCGCGTCATCGGGGAAGTCGTCGAGAGCTGTTGCCGCCTCGTTCGACCAGGCGCTCCACTGCATGGATGCGAGGCACAGGAAGATCTCCTCGCGCGTCTCGAAGTACCGGAGCATGGTCGACTTGTGCATGCCGACGCCGGCCGCGATGTCGGTCAGGGTCACGGCACGTACGCCTCGGTCGAGAGCGAGCGAGGTCGCGGAGGCGAGGATGGCGGCTTCGCGTGATGCCTTCGCATCGGCGGACCGGGCACGCTCGAATGTCGGAGTGCTCATGCGGGCACGTTACTACAACGTCGTTGCGCGAGGCCGTCTCTCATGGATTTAGCAGACCGCTGTTGTGTTATTAGCGCAACGATGTTGTACTAACAATAGTCGGCGTCCGACCGACAGTCCTGGGAGGGATCACCATGAGTGCAAAGACCGTCGTCATCACGGGAACGTCCAGCGGTTTCGGGTGGCTTACCGTCCGTCGCTTCGCTGAGGCGGGGTGGAATGTGGTCGCGACCGTTCGCAAGGAGTCCGATGTCGATTCCCATGCTGACGTCGATGGCACGAAGACTGTCCTGCTCGACGTCGATGATGAGGCTTCCGGTCTCGCGTTCGGTGAGACCGCATTGGCACAGTTCGGGCGCGTGGACGCGTTGATCAACAATGCGGGCTACTTCCAGGCGGGGCCTTTGGAGGCCACGTCGATGGAGCAGGTGCACCGGCAGTTCCAGACGAACGTGTTCGGGTTGATCGCCCTGAACAAGGCGTTCATCCCCATCTTCCGGGAGCAGCGCTCCGGGGTTATCGTGAACGTGAGCTCGATCAGCGCGGACGGCGGATTCCCGTACACCTCGAACTACCAGGCGTCCAAGGCGGCGGTGGCGTCGCTCACGGAGGGGCTGCATGCGGAGCTTGCCGAGTTCGACGTGCAGGTGAAGGCGTTGCATCCGGGCAACCACGCCACGAAGATCTTCAGCAAGGTCGACGTGGCGCAGGACATCCCGGCCGACTACGCGGCATCGATGACACAGTTCAATTCGCTCAACCTCGTGCGCTCCGATCCGGCCGGCACCGCGGACGTGATGTTCCGGATGGTCACCGACGGCGACAAGAAGAAGGTGCACTATTACAGTGGGCCCGACGGCGAAGCCATCCCGCGCGTGAAGCAGCTGCTCGGTCAGGACTGGTACTTCCAGGAGCTGAGTGCAAGAAACCGGGCGCAGGCCAGCCCGCTGTGGGATGCCCTGATGCCTCATCCGATCGCCGCCGACTGACCGCGCATACCGGAGCCGTCGAATCATGCATCAGATACCCGATCAGACCGGGCGGCGCATCGTCGTCACCGGCGCCAACAGCGGCACCGGCCTTGAGACGACCAGGCGTCTCGCTGCGGCGGGCGCGACGCTCGTCATGGGCGTGCGGTCGCTCGAGAAGGGCGAAGCGGCTCGCGCGGGCATCCTCGCCGAGATCCCGGATGCGCGGATCGAGGTGCGACGGATCGATCTCGCCGACCTCGCGAGCGTCCGCGCCTTCGCGGCAGAGGTGCTCGCAGATGGCGCGGGGCTGGACACGCTGGTGAACAACGCCGGAGTGATGACGCCGCCCAAGAGGTTCGAGACGAAAGACGGCTTCGAGCTCCAGTTCGGCAGCAACTTCCTCGGCCCCTTCCTTCTCACGAACCTGCTGCTGCCGCGCCTGCTCGACGCTCCGACCGGGCGCATCGCCACGATGTCCAGCCTCGTCGCCCATCGGGGCAGCATCCATTTCGAGGACCTGCAGTGGCGGCGCCGCTACCAGCCGAACGCCGCCTACGGCCAGTCCAAGCTCGCGAACATGCTGATGGGCCTGCACCTCGCCGACGTCGCCCGAAGCCGCGGATGGGCGTTGCGCTCCACAATCGCGCACCCGGGCTACACGCGCACGAACCTGCAGGTCGCCGGAGGTAACCTCGCACGACGCCCGGAGAACGCGCGTCCCCCCGTTCGTCGCACCCTGCTGCCGTCGCAAGATGTCATCCAGGGTGCTGAACCTCTTCTGTTCGCAGCCTCCGACGCGTCCGCAGAACAGGGGGCCTACTACGGTCCGGATCGCGTGCTCACCGGACCGACCAAGAAGCTGAAGATCCCCCGATCAGCCCAGAGGGGTCCCGACTACGCGGCATCCCTCTGGGCGGTCGCCACCGAACTCACAGGCGCGGAAAACCTGGACGCATCGAAATGACGAGGAGGTCGCCCGTACTCGCCGGATGAACCCCCGCGTCCCGCGGCAGGTCATGTCGGATGCAGGCGACCGGTGGTCTCTTCGTCGGGCGGAATCAGCTGGCGGGTGCACCGGCGGGCGGGGTGCCGCCGCCGCTCGGGCCGCCGCCCATGCCGCCGGTCGCAGCCTGCTGCTCGACGCTGTTCGCGTAGTCGTTCGTGGGGTCGCGGTAGATGGTGTGCACGTGTCCCCAGCCGGAGGTGGTGACACCGGTCACGTCGGCGCCCGCGGAGCCCTGCTGGGCCTGGAACGCGATGTAGACGTTCGGCCCGGAGATGGAGAAGTTGATGCCGTCGCCGGTACTCATGTCGTAGGTCGTCTCGCCGGACCAGGCGATGACGGTGTCATCGAGGGTGGCTTCGATCTCTGCGAGGGCGGCCTCGGTGGTCTGCTCGTCGGCCATGCCGACCCAGTTCGCCATCAGGTCGAGGAGCAGCTGCTTCTGCTCGTCTGTCAGGTCGGCACCGGTGAGCCCTGCACCCGTTGAGAAGTCGCAAGTGTCGCCGGGGGCGCACATGCTGACGTCACCCGAGGTGAGCGTCTCCTGCTGCTCATCGGTCAGGCTGTCGAAGAACGCGAAGGCGTCAGTGTAGATGCCGTCGAAGGGCTGCACCTCGTTGCCGTCGGTGTCGGTGTAGACCGCGGGCTGCACGCCGAGATGAGTCGGGGCGAACGTGATGGCGTCGGCCGATCCGTCGAGACTGGCGTTGATGCCGAGGTGATGACCGCCGAACTGCACCTCCCAGGCGCTGGTGTCGGACGGGTCACCGAAGAACGCGATGTAGTACTGACCGAGGGATGATTCGGTGGAGCTGCTGTTCTCGGCGAGGTACTCGTCGCCGCCCATGATGCCGGCGACGGTGGCGTAGGCCTCGTCGCTGAGGAGGGACTCGAGCACCGCAAGCGCGGCGGTCTTCTGTTCGTCGGTGAGGTCGGCGAGGTTGAGCCCGGCGCGTTCGACGAAGGTGACGGGGAAGTTCGACCACGACGTGGTCTTCGTCTCGTCGTCGTAGGCGTAGAGCACAGCGTCCTTCTGCTCGTCGGAGAGCGTGGCGAGGAAGGCTTCGGCGGCGGCCGCGGTATCGGAGATCGTCTGGGCGGTCGTCGTGGCGTCGGTGGTCGAGTCGGTCGATGCAGTGGTGGTCTGCGAGGTCGACGTCGACGACGAGGCGGAGTCGCTGGTCGTGGCGGCGGTGGCGCAGCCGGTGAGCGCGATGGACATGAGGGTGATCCCGGTGACGGCGGTGAGCACAGGGTGAGCGCGCCGGGCCCGGCGAGGGCTGTCGGTGTCCTGGCGGCGGCGGAGGTGAAGGAAGCGTGTGTTGTTCATGTCACCGATAGTGCTGGCCGCACCCAAACCGTCGCTAAGCCGAGCCTTGGACGTTCCTATGAGATATCGACTGCGGTCTCTGCGGGGTTCAGAGCGGCAGGCGAACGGTGAAGACGGTATCGCCGGGTTCGCTGAGGACAGTGATCGAGCCGCCGTGTGCGGTGACGATGGCGTGCGCGATAGAGAGCCCCAGCCCCGTGCTGCCAGCGTCGCGATTGCGGGAGTGGTCGCCACGAGCGAAGCGCTCGAACAGGCGGTCCTGAACGCCCCTGTCGATCCCCGGCCCGTTGTCGGACACCGAGAGCACGGCTTCGGCGCCTTCGGTGGTGAGCGCCGTGGTCACAATGGTTCCTGGCGGGGTGTGAGTGCGCGCGTTGCGGAGCAGGTTGGCGATCACCTGCCGGATCCGGTTCTCGTCTCCGGTGACCTCGACCTGATCCTCCGAGACGTCGAGACGCCATTCGTGCGAGGCGTCCGCCGCATGCGCATCGCTGGTCGCGTCGATGGCCAGCAGGGTGAGGCTGACGGCGTCGCGACGCAGGGCTTGCCCGGCGTCGAGGCGGGCCAGGAGCAGCAGGTCGTCGACGAGCGAGCTCATCCGTTCCGACTCGGCCGCGATGCGGTCGAGGGAGCGTTCCTGAGTGGGAGTCATCGGCGCATTCTCGCCCAACGAGAGCTGCGCGTACCCGCGGATGGACGCCAACGGAGTACGCA
Organism: Microbacterium sp.; assembly: GCA_050701935.1. Taxonomy (GTDB): domain Bacteria; phylum Actinomycetota; class Actinomycetes; order Actinomycetales; family Microbacteriaceae; genus Microbacterium. The sequence continues at coordinate 1,859 of JBOGEI010000118.1, read as the reverse complement.
GTTCATGACTCGCATCCGCGATGAATCGGCGAAGCTGATCCTCGCTGTACTGCCGCGCCGAGAGGGCGGCTTCGATGTGGCCGAGAAGGGTGTTCAGCGAACTGCCGACCCGACCCACTTCTGTCTCAGGATCAGTATCGGCCGTGTCGACACGGTCGATGATCTCGACGTCGCCCTCGGACAGCGATTGACCCGCGACGCGTTGCGCGACGCGGGCGACGCGGTCGAGGGGGCGGAGGTTGCGTCGGACCACGAGCGAGAGGGCGATCGCGACGATGAGGACGGTCAGGGCGGCAACGCTGGCGAGGATGACGGTGAGCGCGGTGGTGGTGGCGGTCGCGTCCCCGAGGGAGACCCCCGCGATCACCGTCTCGTCGCCATCGGGCTGAGCGGCGATCCGGAACGCGCCGAGCTCTCCGCCGAGATCGACGGTCATCGGCGTGCGCGTCGCAAGGTCGAGATCCTCGACCACGTCGCTCTGCGTCGACGAGAGCTCGACCTCTGTGCCGTCCGTCTCGGTGTAGCTGGAGCTGATGACCTGTCCGCTGTCGTCGAGGACGATCTGCAGCGATCCGACCCGTTGCGCGGGGCCGCCGTCTCCGACGCCCGAGTCGATGCCGCCTGGCTGCTGCGGTCCACCGAATCCTCCGATGGGTCCGACGGCCAGGTCGAGCCCCTCGAGGACCTGCGCATCGAGTCGTTCGTAGATGAACGAACGCAGCGCGACGACCGTGGTGACACTCGTCGCGATCAGGCCGGCGGCGACGAGCGCTACCGAGCTGGCGACGAGCTTTCGTCGCAGGGTCCACTTCGGGCGGGTCATCGGGCCGGTTTGATCGTGTAGCCGACGCCGCGGACCGTGTGGATCAGCGGTTCGCCGATCGTGTCGATCTTCTTCCGCAAGTAGGAGATGTAGATCTCCACAACGCTGGAGGTGCCACCGAAGTCGTAGCTCCATACCTGATCGAGGATCTGCGCCTTGCTGAGCACCCTGCGGGGATTCTGCATGAGGTAGCGCAGCAACTCGAACTCCTTCGCGGTGAGCTTGATCAGCTCCCCGGCGCGTTCGACCTCGTACGTCTCCTCATCGAGGGTGAGATCCCCCACCTGCAACCGTGGATCATTCGCTGCGGCAACGGCCACATGGCGGCGAGCCATGCCCCGCAGCCGCACCACGACCTCCTCGAGGTTGAACGGCTTCGTGAGGTAGTCGTCACCACCGGCGGAGATCCCGGCGATGCGGTCTTCGACAGCATCCTTCGCAGTGAGGAAGAGGACGGGCAGATCGTTGCCGGCGGCACGAACCCGTTTGAGGACCTCCATGCCGTCCATCCCAGGCATCATGATGTCGAGCACCATCAGGTCTGGGGCGAACTCGCGGACGAGATTGAGAGCTTCCTGCCCGTTTCCGGCCGTGCGCGCCTCCCACCCTTCGTTGGTCAACGCCATGCGCAGCAGTTCACTGAGATTCGCCTCATCGTCGACGATGAGGGCGCGGATCGGCGAGCCATCGGGCCGGGTGAGCGGAGATGGCCGGGAGCTGGATGCGGACATGGAACTAGTCTTTCCCGTCGCGCAGGTGACGGCTAGCTCGGATCGTGATGGCGGCCGGCGTGCGACGGCGACGATTACTCATGGGCCGAGTGTCGCGTCGCCGCCTTGGAGGAACCAAAGAATGGCCCGAGGCCCAGCCATGCGATGAGAAGTCTGCAGTCTTATGCTGCCTCTTTGGTCCGCGCAATACTTTTGGTGCGATCGGACACCGAGGCGAGCGACCAGAGAACTTTCCGTGACCAAACCGTTGCATTCGTTATCTCGCCGTTATACAGTGATCACACGGTGAATGTTTGCTGTGGCAC
>JBOGEI010000117.1:0-12081 GCA_050701935.1 Microbacterium sp. | reverse complement strand
GCCCTGCGCACGGCCGAGCGACTCGTCGCCGAACGGACAGGGGTTCCCGCATGACCGCCACTCCTCCCCGCGTGTACGTGCAGGACGTCACCCTCCGTGACGGCATGCACGCCATCGGCCACGGCTACACGACCGACCAGGTCCAGGGCATCGCGCGCGCTCTCGAAGCCGCGGGCGTGGATGCCATCGAGGTCGCGCACGGCGACGGCCTCGGCGGTTCGAGCGTGGCCTACGGACAGGGCGCGCACACCGACTGGCAGTGGATCGAGGCAGCGGCCGAGGTGCTCGACCGCGCCGTCCTGACCACCCTGATCCTGCCCGGCATCGGCACGATCGACGACCTCGCCCGGGCCCGTGACCTCGGTGTCGCGAGCGTGCGCGTCGCGACGCACTGCACCGAGGCCGACGTTGCGATCCAGCACATCACCTGGGCGCGCGAGCACGGCATGGACGTCTCGGGCTTCCTCATGATGAGCCACCTCAACGACCCACGCGGGCTTGCCGAGCAGGCGAAGATCATGGAAGCGGCCGGCGCGCACTGCGTGTACGTCACCGACTCGGGTGGACGGCTCACGATGCGCGATGTCGCCGATCGGGTCGACGCCTACCGCGAGGTGCTCGACCCCGGCACGCAGATCGGCATCCACGCGCACGAGAACCTCTCGCTCAGCGTGGCCAACAGCGTCACGGCCGTCGAGCACGGCGTGTACCGCGTCGACGCCTCGCTCGCGGGGCAGGGCGCCGGAGCAGGCAACTGTCCGATCGAGGCGTTCATCGCGGTGGCCGACCTGCTCGGCTGGGAGCACGGCTGCGACCTGTTCGCGCTGCAGGATGCGGCGGAGGAGCTGGTGCGTCCGCTTCAGCGCCGCCCCGTCCGCGTCGACCGCGAGACCCTCACGCTCGGCTACGCGGGCGTGTACTCGAGCTTCCTGCTGCACGCCGAGCGCGCGGCCGAGAAGCATGGCCTCGACGCCCGCGACATCCTCGTCGAGCTCGGTCGCCGCCGCATGGTGGGCGGCCAGGAGGACATGATCGTCGACGTCGCACTCGACCTCGTCGCCGCCCGCTCGATCGAGGTGACCGCATGACCGCCGATGCCGTGTTCGCCGCAGCGCTCGACACCGCGCAGCGCACCGCGACCGCGATCAGCCAGCTCTCCTCGGCCGAGGAGGTCAACCTCGACACCGCCTACGCCACGCAGCACGCGCTGATCTCCCGCCGGGTCGCCCGCGGCGAGCGCATCACCGGCCTGAAACTCGGCTTCACGAGCCAGGCGAAGGCACAGCAGATGGGCGTGCACGACGTGATCATCGGCACCCTCACCGATGCCATGCGCGTCGACGACGGTGCGGTGTTCGACCGCCGGTCCGCCATCCACCCCCGCATCGAGCCCGAGGTCGCGTACCTGCTCGCGGCCGACATCGACGGCTCCGAGCCTGATCGTCCTCTGACGGAGGTCGTCAGGGCGGTCGCTCCCGCGCTGGAGATCATCGACTCGCGGTACCGCGACTTCCGCTTCAGCCTCTCCGACGTCGTGGCCGACAACACCTCGGCCGCCGCCTATGTGATCGGCCCGTGGACCCCGCTCGACCGTGCCGGTGCCATCGACAACAGGGCCGTGCGGCTCGAGGTCGACGGCAGGGTCGCCGCCACGGGTTCCACCGCCGCCATCCTCGGCGACCCTGGCCGTGCCATCGCCGCGGCCGCACGCCTCGCCGCCCGCCACGGATTCACGCTGCGCGCCGGCACGGTGCTGCTGGCCGGCGCTGCGACCGCCGCCGTCCCGCTGCCCGACCACGGCACGGTCGAGGCGACGATCACAGGGCTCGGACGCGTTGCCGTCCGCACGTACGACGGGGCGCAGAACCTCGTCCAGGAGGGAGCACGATGACCGAATCACGCGGCATCCTCGTCGAGGGCAAGGCCACACCCCGCGGCCGCTTCCCGCACGCGAAGGTCTCCGGCGACCTCGTCTTCGTCTCCGGCACATCGAGCCGTCGCCCCGACAACACGATCGCCGGAGCCGAGGTCGACGAGTTCGGTGCGACCCGGCTCGACGTCGCGGTGCAGACCCGCGCGGTCATCGAGAACATCCGCGCGGTGCTCGCCGCCGCAGGGTGCGACTTCGAAGACCTGGTGCAGGCGACGAGCTTCCTCGTCGACATGAACGACTTCGCGGCCTACAACGCCGTGTGGGCCGAGTACTTCGACGAGCAGGGTCCCGCCCGTACGACGGTCGCCGTGCACGCTCTGCCGCATCCGCACCTGCGCATCGAGATCCAGGCGATCGCGCGCCGTCCCGACCCCACTGCCGACCGCAACACCGCTGACCCCAACACCGCTGCCACTCTCGAGGAGGAGAAATGAGCACCATCGCACCCGTCATCCCACCCGTCATCGATTTCCCCGCGTGGATCAAGGAGAACGAACACCTCCTGAAGCCGCCGGTCAACAACAAGGCCGCGTGGACGCCCATGGGCGACTTCATCGTGCAGGTCGTCGGCGGCCCGAACCAGCGCACCGACTTCCACTTCGACCCGTACGAGGAGTGGTTCTACCAGTACCGCGGCAACATGCACGTGAACATCCAGACGCCGGAGGGCCTCCGACGCATCGACATCCGCGAGGGCGAGATGTGGCTGCTTCCCGGCAACGTGTTCCACTCCCCGCAGCGCCCGGAGGAGGGCTCGATCGGCATCGTGATCGAGCGCATCCGCGAAGAGGGCACGCTGGAGAAGTTCGCCTGGTTCTGCCCGAACTGCAACGCCAAGGTGCACGAGGTCGAGCTGCAGGTGCGTGACATCGTCGAAGACCTGCCGCCGGTCTTCCGCGACTTCTACGAGAGCGAAGAGGGGCGCACCTGCCCCGAGTGCGGCGCCGTCCACCCCGGCAAGGGCTGAAACCCCTTGGGCACGATCGACGTCCACACGCACTTCGTGCCGAGCGCCTGGCCCGACCTGTCGACACAGGTCGGGCCAGGCCTCTGGCCGACCCTGCGCGTGGACTCCGAGCGCGAGGCGATGATCATGCTCGGCGAGACCGAGTTCCGGCGGGTCGGCGACGACTGCTGGGATGCCTCCGTGCGCCTGGCCGACATGGATGCCGACGGCGTCGAGATGCAGGTCGTCTCCCCCACGCCGTTGTTCTTCTCATACGACAAGTCGGGCGCCGAAGCGGTCAAGGTGGCACGCATCTTCAACGACCTCGCGCTGGAGATCTGCGCCCCGGCCCCTGAACGACTGATCCCGTTCGCACAGGTGCCGCTGCAGGATCCGGATGCCGCCTGCGCTGAGGCCGACCGTGCCATCGCCTCCGGCCACGCCGGCGTCGAGATCGGCAACCATGTGGGCGACCGCGACCTCGACGACTCGGGCATGGTGATGTTCCTCCAGCACTGCGCCGACAACGGCATCCCGGTGTTCGTGCATCCGTGGGACATGCCCGGCTCTCCCCGCCTCGACCGCTGGATGGCACGCTGGCTCACCGGCATGCCCGCCGAGACCCATCTGTCGATCATCGCGATGATCCTGGGCGGGGTGTTCGACCGCGTGCCGCCGACCCTCCGCCTGGCGTTCGCGCACGGCGGGGGATCGTTCGCATTCTGGCTGGGCCGGTTCGAGAACGCCTGGCAGCAGCGTCCCGACCTCATCGGCGTCAGCGAGCAGCCGCCTTCGGCCTACCTCGACCGCTTCAGCGTCGACAGCGTCGTCTTCGACCCCGTGGCCCTGCGCGTGCTGGTCGAGACCCTCGGCGCTTCGCAGGTGATGGTCGGCAGCGACTACCCCTATCCCCTCGGCGAGCGCCCTGTCGGCAACGTCGTCGACCGCGCCGGCTTCCTCGACGACGCGCAGAAGAGCGCCATCCGCCGCGACAACGCCCTGCGATTCCTCGGGCGCTGACCCGCACGACCTCGAACGGACCCGCCTCATGAGCACCATCTCCACCCGCCCCGCGATCGACCGGGCGACCTGCACAGCACTCGACGACGCAGACCCGCTGGCGCCGATGGGCGAGCGCTTCATCCTTCCGGAAGGGGTGATCTACCTCGACGGCAACTCGCTCGGGGTGCTGCCCCGCCACACCGCGGCGCACCTGCAGCGCGTGATCACCGAGGAGTGGGGCACCGGCCTCATCCGCAGCTGGAACGACGCCGCATGGTTCGCCAAGCCGCGCACGATCGGCGACCGCATCGCGCCGCTCATCGGGGCGGATGCCGGCGAGGTCGTGCTCGGCGACTCCACGTCGGCGAGCCTGTTCCAAGCCGCAGTCGCGGCGGTGAGGCTCCGCCCGGGGCGACGCGTGATCGTCGCGGAGCGCGGCAACTTCCCCACCGACCTCTACATGCTCGAAGCCGTTCAGGAGCTGCTCGGCGGCGGAACACCCCTGGAGCGCCGGCTCATCTCCGACGACGGCCCCACCCTCGACGATGTGCTCGACGATCACGTCGCCGTCGTCGTGCTCACCCAGGTCGACTACCGCACCGGGCGGATGCACGACATCGCCGAGGTCACGCGCAAGGTGCATGCCGCCGGCGCCCTCGTGGTCTGGGACCTGTGTCACAGCGTCGGTGCCGTGCCGATCGACCTGAACGCCGCTGACGCCGACTTCGCGGTCGGATGCACCTACAAGTACCTCAACGGTGGTCCCGGCTCACCGTCGTTCATCTGGGCAGCCAGCCGGCACCACGACGCGGCCCGTCCCGCCTTGACCGGCTGGCACGGCCACGCGAAGCCCTTCGACTTCACCGTCGAGTACGCCCCCGCCGCGGGCATCGAGCGCTTCCGGGTCGGCACACCGCAGCTGCTCTCGGTGGCCGGCCTCGAGGCGAGTCTCGACATCTGGGACGACGTCGACATGGAGCTCCTCCGCGAGAAGAGCCTTCGGCTGACCGAGCTCTTCATGTCGCTCGTCGACACCCGCCTCACCCCGCGCTGGGGCATCGAGCCGGTCACACCTCGGGAGTCGGCCCGCCGCGGCAGTCAGGTCTCGCTCCGCCACGAAGACGGCTACGCCGTGATGCAGGCGCTGATCGAGCGCGGGGTGATCGGCGACTTCCGCGCCCCCGACCTCATCCGCTTCGGGTTCACGCCGCTCTACACCTCCTACACCGACGTGTGGGATGCGATCGACGCGCTGGAAGACGTGCTGCACAGTGAGATCTGGCGCGAACCGCGGTTCGCGCGTCGCGGCACCGTCACCTGAACACCGTCGCCTGAACACCGTCGCCTGAACACCGTCAACTGAGGCACACAGGCGCAAAGGGGACCGGCGAATGATCGCCGGTCCCCCTTGTCGTGCGTGAATGCGTGAGGCGTCAGGCTCCGTCGCCCGCGGCCTCCAGGGCTGCCGTGTCGAGCAACGCGATGACCCCATCGCGCACGTGGTTCAGGTGCGACTCGAGCACGCGCAGGGCCTCATCCACGTCTCCGGCTGCCACGACATCGATCAGCTCGCCGTGCGAATGGTCGTGCGCGCCGGGAGACACCAGCCGCCAGCCGAGCACGTAGCGCCCCAGCTTCAGCCGCAGCTGCTCGATCATCTCCCACATGACCGGACGCGACTCGGCGTCGTACAGGGTCGCGTAGAACTCGGTACGGGCCTCGACGAACTCTCCGCCTTCGGAGATGTCGTCCGCGGTCTGGGCGAGTTCGCGCAGCCGGGTGACGCGCTCGGGCGTGATCTCCCCCATCGCCAAGCGCAGCGCGTCCTTCTCCAGCAGGGTGCGAAGGTGGTAGACCTCCGTCGCCTCCTCGACCGAGAGCGCGCGCACCATCGCCCCGCGGCGGGCGTGGAAGATCACGAGCCCGTCGGCCTCCAACTGGATCAGTGCGGAGCGGATGGGCAGCCTCGAGATGCCGATGGATTCGGCCAGCGTCTCCTGCCGCAGCTTCATGCCGGGGGACAGAGTGCCGTCGAGGATCGCGTCGCGGATGATGTCGTAGGCCATCGCTCCGACCGACCGGTATCCGGCTCCGTGTCGCTGGGCGAGCTTCTGCAGAGCCTCGGCCCGTTCCTTGGGCGACGAGGCGTTCCCTGTTTGCACCATGGGAGCGACAGTATCGGATCATCGCGACGAACTCTGCATTCTGGATCCAAAATCGAATCGCGCCGCGTCCCCGCCGCCACGTCCACCCGCGGGAGGACGAGGATCACCCCGCGGGAGGATGTCCGGGCACCCACGACCGGGCAGGCTCGAAGTGTCGATCGTGTCGCCGAAGCTCAGTCGCCTCTCGTCGCGCTGAGCCGGAACCACAGGACTCGGTGCGGATGTCGGGAGTCGGGTGACCACAGGCGGCTTCCGCGTCGCGGTGTGCTTCTTCGCCTGCCGCCGCGACCCAGCCGAAAGCACCTCACCGCTCCATGTCGTTCCTCACGCGCAGCAGCCTCAAGAACCGTCTGATCCTGTCTCTCGCGACACTCGCCATCGTCGCCCTCGGCCTCATCGCGATGAACTCGCTCAAACAGGAGCTGATGCCGTCGCTCCAGTCGCCCATGGCCTACATCTCCGCGCAGTCACAGGGCCTCGCACCGGAAGAGATGGCGAGCAGCGTGACCGAACCCGTCGAGCAGGCGGTCCGCGCCGTTCCCGGCGTGACGAGCGTGACCTCGACGACCTCCAGCGGAGGTGCGCAGATCCTCGTCGAATGGTCGTTCGGCGAGAACGACGAAGAGACGTTGCGCACCATCCGCAGCGCGACCGAGTCGTTGAAGCCGAGCTTCCCGTCCGGCACTGAGATCCAGGTGGGATCAGGAGGCACCGACGACCTGCCCGCCATGGCGCTGAGCGCGGGTACCAGCGGCGACCAGGAGGCCTTCGGCGACGCTCTGCAGCAGACTGTCGTCCCGGCGCTCGAAGCTGTGCCAGGCGTGCGTGACGTGCAGCTCGCCGGCCAGGAGACGCAGCGCATCACGATCGACCTCCGCCCCGCAGACGTCACGCGGCTGAAGGTCGAGCCCTCGACTCTCGGCCCGCTCCTGGTGTCCCATGGCGCGGCGCTCCCGGCCGGGCAGGCGGACTCCGCCGAAGGCCCCCTCTCGATCACCGTGGGATCGAGACTCGCCACGGTGGAAGACATCCAGACCCTTCCGGTGCCCACGCCCGACGGTGCCGTCGCGGTCGCCGACTTCGCCGACGTCACCGTCGAGAAGGTGCCGGCGCAGACCATCTCGCGCGTCAACGGCAAGCCGTCCCTCACGCTCCAGGTCATTCCGTCTCAGGGTGCCAACGTCGTCGACATCTCGCACGGGGTGAACGCCGAGCTCGACCGCCTCGCACCGATCCTCGACGCCGAGTTCGTCACCATCTTCGACCAGGCGCCTTACATCGAGAAGTCGATCCACGACCTCTCCGTGGAGGGCGGGCTCGGCCTCCTCTTCGCGGTGCTCGTGATCCTCGCCTTCCTTCGCTCGTGGCGCTCGACGATCATCGCGGCCGTGTCGATCCCGCTCTCCCTGCTGATCACGCTCGTGGGCCTGTGGTGGAGCGGCAACAGCCTCAACATCCTGACCCTCGGCGCCCTCACCATCGCCATCGGACGAGTCGTCGACGACTCGATCGTGGTGATCGAGAACATCTCGAGACGGCGTGGCGACGGCCCGCTCACGATCGACGGCATCGTCGCGTCGGTGCGTCAGGTCGCGGGTGCCATCACCGCGTCGACCCTGACCACTGTCGCGGTGTTCCTGCCGATCGCCTTCGTCTCGGGCATCGCCGGACAGCTGTTCCGCCCGTTCGCGATCACGGTGTCTATCGCCCTGCTCGCCTCGCTCGTCGTCTCGCTCACGATCGTGCCCGTCCTCGCCTCGTGGTTCCTCAACAAGGCTCCCAAGCACCGCGCCGCAGACGCCGAACCGGCTCGACCCGCGGCTGCAGAGACGTCGCACGACACGACGCCCACCCTCGAGACCGCGGGAACGACGGCCGTGCTCGCGACACCCGCAGCCGCTGTCGTCACCGCCGAGCAGACACCGCCTCCCGCGAGCGAGGTGCCATCTGAGCTCGACGAGATCCACACCGCTCCCGACCGTCTGCAGCGCACGTTCATGCCCGCCCTGAACGCGACCCGTCGCCACCCCGTGATCACCCTGGTCGCCTCCGGACTGCTGCTCGTCGCGACGCTCGGCATGACGCCGTTCATCCAGACCGACTTCCTCGGGTCGTCGGGACAGGCGAGCCTGCAGATCGTGCAGACGCCGCCGAAGGGGGCTGCGGACGACCTCGTCGCCACGGCAGAGCCGGTGGAGAAGACGCTCGGGAAGATCACGGACATCGCCGACATCACCACCTCGATCCCGATCCCCACCCCCGGAACACCGACCACGATCACCTACGACCTGCGCTTGAAGGACGGCGCCGAGACCGCGGAGGTCGAGTCGCAGGTGCAGAAGGCGCTCGACGGGATGTCCGAGAGCGGCAAGTTCGAGCTCGGCTCGCAGGATGCCTCGCTCGCCGGAGCCAGCGACGGCATCGCACTGGCGATCAAGGGCAACGACCCCGTCGCGCTGCGCACGGCGAGCGACCTGCTCGAGAAGCAGCTGGCCGACGCCGACGGGGTGCGCTCGGTCAAGAGCGAACTCGCCGGCGAGCAGCCGGTCCTACGGGTGAAGGTCGACGAGCCGATGGCCGCCCGCCTCGGGTTCGACAGGGCGATGATCGCAAAGGCCGTGCAGGAGGCTCTTGCCGGGACCACCGTCGGCACACTCATGTTCGAGGGTCAGGAACGCGACATCGTAGTGCGCACGCCGGGTGCCGCGCGCACCGCTGACAAGATCGGCGAGATCTTGCTCCCGGTCACGCCTCAGCAGACCGCCGAGGCGCAGAAGGCCGCAGCAGACGTGCTCAAGGCGAAGGCCGAGGCCAAGGAGAACGAGGCCAAGGTCAAGGCGGAGAACGAACTCAACTCGCAGATCAACACGGCCACGAAGCAGCGCGCGGAGCTCGCAGGTCAGATCGGCGCGCTGAACAGGCAGCTCGCCGAGCTGTCGGCGGCGCCGATCGTTCCGGAAGAGCCACTCGATCCCAGCGACGAGGCCGTGCTCAAGGCACAGATGGAGCGCGCCGAGCAGCTCTCCGCACTGCAGGGTGCGATCGAGGGCGCGCAGTCTGGCGTCAAGGCGGCGGACGAGCAGATCAAGGCCCTGCGTCAGAGTCGCACAGACGCCGCAGCCCTGCAGGTCGAGGCCGAAGCCGCCGAGGCCGAGCAGAAGGCGGCCACCGAGGTCACCGGGACGGCGATCCCGCTTGCCGCGATCGCGACCGTCGAGGAGGAGCTCACGGCTCCGACCATCACGCGCGCCGAGGGCGAGCGCCAGGTCACCCTCGCCGTCACGCCGGAGAAGGGCGGTCTGTCGGCCGCCAGCCGGGCGATCGACAAGGCGATCGCCGAGACCGATCTGCCCGCCGGGGTCACCTTCGAACAGGGAGGCGCATCCGAGCAGCAGGACGAGGCCTTCAGCCAGCTCGGTCTCGCCATGCTCGCCGCCATCGTGCTCGTGCTGCTGGTGATGGTCGCGACGTTCCGCAACTTCCGCGGCCCGCTCGTGCTGCTCATCTCGATCCCGTTCGCGGCGACCGGGGCGATCCTCGGGCTCCTGCTGACCGGCACCCCGATGGGCCTGCCGGCCTTGATCGGGCTGCTGATGCTCATCGGCATCGTCGTGACGAACGCCATCGTCCTCATGGACTTCGTGAATCGTCTCCGAGAGGCAGGCGCGAATCTCGACGAGGCCGTGGAGCACGGTACCCGCCTGCGCCTGCGCCCGATCCTGATGACGGCTGCCGCCACCATCTTCGCGCTGATCCCGATGTCTCTCGGACTCACCGGCGGAGGGGTCTTCATCTCGAAGCCGCTGGCGATCGTCGTGATCGGCGGGCTCGTCTCGTCGACGCTGCTCACCCTGGTGCTGGTACCGGTGCTCTACACGCTCGTGGAGCGCAGTCGGGATCGCCGGATCGCCAAGCGCGCCGAACGACGCGTTCGCCGGGCCGAACGACGCGCTGCCTCGACCGAGGCGTCGACGGACATCTTCGAGGTCACGGCCGACAGGGAGTAGCCGCGGAGGCTCGATCCTCAGTCGCACCCGTCGGGAGAATCTCGCGGATCCCACACGGATCTGCCAGATTCTCCCGACATCCGTGCATCCTCCCGACAACTGGCGCACGACACCTGGCGCACCACGCCGCTGGCGCGGGATTCAGAGCGTGCGATCCGCAGCCGACCGGATGAGCTCGGCAAGATCACGTGGACGACTCCACATGGGCCAGTGACCCGTCGGGAGGTCGAGCACATCGAGATGCTCGAGGTTCGCGACCTCGGCGAACATGGGATGCCCGGCTTCGGCCAGCTCCAGCAGCTGAGCGCTCGGGATCGAACAGCACACCAGCGTGGTCGGTACCAGGCGACGGGCGTCGTTCACGAGCTCGACGCGCTGGCGCAGCACGGTGCCGGGCTCGGGCACGGCCAGCTCTCGAAAGCGGTCCAGCGCCTCCGGGCTCAGACCATCCAGGCTCGCCTGCTGCGCGAGGACGTCGAATGACGGCAGGGGAAGCTCCACCACATCCTCGGGGAGATCGGGGGCGAACACGCTCCCGGTCGCCAACGGGCCGGAGTCGACCCAGATCACTCGCTCGACGAGCTCAGGGTGCCGGTCGAGCACGAGGCTGACGGGGGCATTCGCTCCGCTGTGCGCGACGATGATCCCCGGCTGATGGTCCGAGACCCCGGCTCGGGCGAGCTCATCGAGGATCGCATCGGCCTGATCGTCGATGGTCTTGGATGCCCGCTCGGGGTCGTCCGCGTCGAGTCCCGGCAGTGTCATCGCCGACGCAGGAGCGGCGTCGGCGTTCAGGTGTTCGAGGACCCCGTCCCAGGCCCACGCTCCCAGCCAATGGCCGGCGATGAAGATGATGGTCGCACTGCTCTTCGTCTGTGTCATATGACCAGCCTGCTCTGCACCGCAGGCAGGTGTGTGTCACTATTTCTGTCATGAATATGCTGCGGATCGAACAGTGAAGCGCGCAGAGCGGCTGCACGCCCTGTCCGAGATACTGCGCCGCAGCGGCACACGGGGTTGTTCCGCCGAGCGGATGGCGCGCGAGTTCGATGTGTCGGTGCGGACCGTCAAGAGAGACCTCGCCGCACTCGCGAACAGCGGCGCGCCGCTCTGGTCGCGCCCTGGCCCCGGCGGCGGCTACGGGTTGGCGACGGGCGCATCCCTGCCGCCGGTCAGCCTGTCTCCCGCACAGGCCGTCGCCCTGATGGCCGCGGTGTCGGCGGCACCGGATGCCCCGTACGCCGATCTGGCCGCAGCCGGGGTGCGCAAGATCCTCGACGTCCTCGATCCACGCACCCGAGCACGCGCCGATGAGCTGGCCGGACGCGTGTGGGTCGATGCGCTCCCCTCTGCACCCCGCGCGACCCGTTCGGCATTGGAGGAGGCTATGGCCGAGCAACGAGTGGTCCGCATCCGCTACACGTCGGGCGACGGGACCACGACCACTCGCGACGTCGAGCCCGTGCTGTTCGCAGCCACGAACGGCCAGTGGTATCTCATCGGATGGTGCCGACTGCGAGACGCCATGCGATGGTTCACCGTGTCACGCATCGAGCGGGCCCATGTGACCAAGACGGACTGCAGCGGCCACACCGTCGACGAGGTCGGCGAGCCGCCGGCCAACGCCAGACCTGTGCACGGCCGGAGCGAGTGAGTCTCGGGAAGACCTCCCGAGGAAATGACGAACGCCCCCTGTCCCGAAGGACAGGGGGCGTTCGGGAAGTGCCTTACTTGGCGGCGACGACCTGCAGCGTGATGACTGCGGTGACGTCGTCGTGCAGACGCACGGTTGCCTCGTGGTCACCGGTCACCTTGATGGGCGACGGGATGTGCACCTTGCGCTTGTCGATCGAGCCCAGGCCGGCGGCTGCGACAGCATCCGCGACGTGGTCCGTCTTGACGGAGCCGAAGAGACGACCCTCCTTGCCGGCCTTGACCGTGAGGCGCACCTTGGTGCCCTCGAGAGCGTTCTTCAGTGCGACAGCGTCGTCACGATCGTGGATCGCGCGTGCCTGACGCGCGGCCTGG
>JBOGEI010000116.1:0-12137 GCA_050701935.1 Microbacterium sp. | reverse complement strand
CTCCATGACCGGTGCAGTCGGCACTGCCGGCAGGGTCTGGCAGGACGCCCCAGTTCCCGATCATGCGCCGGTTGTGCTGCAAGTCTCGCGGTGGGATCCGCTCAAGGGGATTCGCGATGTTCTGCGTGTCGTCGAGCACCTCGACCCCCGAGTCCATGTTGTTGTCGCGGGGCCCGACCCAGCCGAGGTCCTCGATGACCCGGAGGGCGTGGATCAGCTCGATGAAGCTCTGCAGCAGCTTCACGAACTCCCCGCACCGATCCGCAGTCGAGTCCATCTCATCGCACTATCGGCGCAAGACCGTGACTTGAACGCGCTCCACGTCAACGCGCTGCAACGCCGCGCGGACGTGGTCGTCCAGCGCAGCGTCGAAGAGGGGTTCGGCCTCACAATCACTGAGGCGATGTTCAAGGGGAAGCCCGTTGTGGCGACCCGCACCGGTGGGATACCTCGACAGATCAAGGACCGCGTCAATGGGCTGCTCGTGGAGCCTGGCGACGACGAGGCGTTCATCGTTGCCGTGAACGAGCTGGTCGCCGACGAGGGGTTGCGTGCTGAACTCGGTGCTGCAGCAGAGTCCTCAGTGCGCAGGGGGTACCTGATCGATCGGCTCGTGCGCAACTACGACATGCTTCGCAAATGAGGGTGGACGCGATGAAGAATGAACTCGGGCGCGCGGGCGTCGTGATCGGGGGGCGTGGACAGATCGGTGCTGCCGCCGCCGCGGGCTTGTTGGATCGTGGTCTCGTCGATCACGTATGGAGTGTCGATCGCTCGGAACCTACCGGTGCCGACGATCCGAACGTGACGCAAATCGTCGCTGATCTGCGCGATGACGAAGGCCTGCGATCATTGAAGGACGAGCTGCCGACGAAGATCGCCAGCTATGTGAGCGTGCTCGGCGGGGAGGAGAACCCGCCGCTCCAACCGGTCCTCGACACCGCGTGGCCACCGCCCGCGGTATGGGACGACATCACCGAGCTGAACGCGGGGCTTGCGTACCGCATCATTCGGCTCGTACAAGACCGCCTCGTTGACGGCGCGTCGATCACCCATGTCAGTTCGATTGCTGCCACGATGCCTTGGATCGTTTCGCCTGCCTATGGAGCCGCAAAATCGGCGCTCGAGCATTGGACTGTGACTCTGGCGGTGCTGCTGGCGCCCCGCGGGATCCGTGTCAACGGAGTCCGACCTGGTTTCGTCTGGTCGCGGCAATGGGCAGCCGTCGATCGAGCTGAGTTCGATTCGGTCGTTGCCGACCGGGTTCCGCTTGTTCAATTCGATGATGAAGGGGTCACGACTCGGGAGCAGCTTCCTGCCGACGTGGCTGAGGCAATTGTGTTCCTGGCGTCCTCTTCGGCACGTCATCTAACCGGCCAGTTCCTCGATGTTGATGGAGGTGCATCGCTGATCCGCGCTGCTCGATGACTGTTCGTTAGACTGATGTGATGGCGACTTCGGCTGGTCACCGCCCCACGCTCCGGGATATCGCTCACCGCGCAGGGGTATCGGTGATGACCGTGTCATATGCGTTCAACGATCCCGGTCGCGTCTCGGATGCCACGCGCGAGCGCGTGCTCGCTGCCGCCGCTGAGCTCGGGTATCAAGGGAAGAACCCATGGGCGACTGCACTCCGGAGGGGGCGCGCTGGGGCGCTTGGTGTGGTGTTCAGCGAGCACCTGACCTACGCGTTCACCGATCCGCAGGCAACAGATTTCCTCGCGGGTGTCGCTTCCGTGTGCGCGGAGGAGGGGTTGGGGTTGACTATCATCCCCACGATCGGCGACGCAGAAGACGCGCAGCGAGTTGTCGCGGCTCCGGTCGACGGGTACGTGTTCTGGACGACACGTGCGGACGATCCGAGTCTGGCGGCCGCAGTCGGTACGCATCGGCCCTGCGCGATCCAGGGCGGCCCCGCTCACGAAGGATTTGTGCGAGTGGGTATCCCCGACCGCGATGCGGCAGCCGCAATCGCTCGGCTCGGGCTGGTCGATGACGTGCGCCACCCACTGGTACTGAGCTTTTCGCTGGATTCTGACCGTACCGCCCGCGCCGGGTACGGAATCGACCCGGCTGCTGCACGATTGCCGGTGACGTACGATCGCCTCGAGGGCTTCCGTGATGCGATCCAGGACGCTGCCCTCAAGTGGAGTCAGACATACGTTCTGGCGTTGTCGAGGAATGACCGTACGGAAGCGCGGAGGGCGTTGGCAACCGCGATCGCAGACGGAATTCCCATGGATCTCGTTCTTTGCGCTAGCGATCAGCTCGCACTCGGCGCCCTGGATGCGCTGCGCGAGGGGGGGCTCGACGTCCCGACCCAGGTTGCTGTGACAGGGTGGGATGACGGTCCGCTGGCGGAGGCGGCGGGCGTATCCACCGTTCGGCAGTCGATGTACGAGCAGGGACGTGCTTGCGGTGCTGTCGCTGCCGGACTCCCCGCTGGAGTAAGCGCGCCGACGTGGGAGATCGTCCCGCGGACATCGACGCGCGAGAACATACTGTCGCAGTAAGTTTCACCCGGCTGTGGCATCCTCCATGGTTCGAGCCGACGTGCGGGTCCGAAGCGTGAGCACGATCACGGCGACGGCCACCGCTCCCGCAGCAATCCATGGAACGGCTTCCAACAGGCTGGCGTCGACGGCGAGTCCTCCGAGGAGCGATCCGCCGGCGATTCCGATCTGGAACGCCACCACGTACAACGAAGACGCGACATCGCTGGTTCCCGGGGCGACCCGCAACACGTTCGCTTGCAGGAACACCGGCGTCGCTGCAAAGGCCGCTCCCAGCAAAACGACAGAGGCCACCACTCCAGCGGGGGCCCAGGAGGAGAAGAGACCGATACCGGCGAGCGCCACGGTGAGGACCCACATCGTCACGAGCGCAGACCGGCGGGGTGAGGCGTCGAGGAACTTGCCGATCATCCATACTCCGAGCAGCCCGGCGATGCCGTACGCCAGCAGGACCCCGGCGAGCCCTGGGCCCGACACATCGGCCGAGCGGTCCAGGATGAGGGAGATATAGGTGTAAACCGCGAAGTAGGTGACCACCAACAGCACCGTCAACGCGCACAGCCGCAGTAGTGCGCGGTTGCTCACTGTCGACACCAGCAGGGGCAACCATCCGGCAAGGCCGCGGGCCTGGTCGTCGCGAACGACCTCGAGCTTGGGCATCACCAACGCGAGACCCACGAACGCAAGCGCCGCCACTCCTGCCAGCACCGTGACCGCAGTGCGCCACCCCCACATCGTGCCCAGCGCCGCCATGAGCGGGGTTCCGGCCACCATCGCGAGCGAGCTGCCCATGAAGGCCACGGACGTTGCGAAGCCTTCGCGTCCTCGGGCGACGAGCATCGCAGCTGTAGGCGCGACAATCGACCAGAAGATTCCGTGCGTCGTGGCTGAGACAAGACGTGACACCAACACCAGCTCGTACGTCGGAGCCAGCGCCATCGCGAGGTTCGACGCGACCAGGACGCCGATGGTGACCAGAATCAGTCGGCGACGAGCGATCCCAGATGCAGCGATGACTAGCGGCAGTACCGTCACCGCGACCACCACGGCATACAAGGTCAGCAGTGACCCGATCTGCGGTTCCGTGACCCCTAGATCCCTCGACATCTCTGGCAGAAGACCTACCGGGAACGATTCCGATGTGTTGTAGGCGAACGCCGCGCAGCCCAACAGCACCAGACTCGACCACGACCTCGCATCGATCCGATTCATTTGTGTAACGATACACGCATTTCCGAGACGCGCGCTCGTGACTGTTCGCGATGAGTGGCGCGCGTGGTCGAGGTCGGACATACTGTGGTTGTGTATCGACACACAGGAGCGAATCGATGAAGCCAGAACATCCGTCGGCACCGCCGGCGACGCCGTCGGTCGCGCCGCCCGGCGCCTTCGTCCGAGACGGAACCACCATCCTGTCGTATGCGGCCCTGGGGTGCTACACATTCTGGCTCTATGCGTTCGGACCGGCCGTCACGCTACTGCGGGAGGAACTCGGGTTCTCCTATACTCTGCTCGGCCTCTACTCTGTGTTCTGGTCGCTCGGCGCCGCACTCGCCGGAGCCACGTTCACGTGGGCTGCTCGGCTCTTGACCCGTGGTGCGCTGCTGTGGACCTCGGCGGCAGGAGCGACGTTAGGTGCAGCGATATTCACGCTCACCCGAGGGGTGCCGGCCACCCTCGTTGGCACGGTGCTGTTCGGCCTTGCGGGCACGATGCTCCTCGCCGTCATTCAGGCAGTCTTGTCCGACCAGCATGGGCCGCGTCGCGATCAGGCACTGACAGAGGCCAACATCGGCGCAGGCGCGTCTGCCGTCTTCGCTCCGCTAGTGCTCGGGGCCCTCGCGATCACGGCGCTGGGCTGGCGTGCGACGTTCGCAATCCCCGTGTTGGTCCTGGCGCTGCTGTTCCTGCGGTACCGAAAGCTCAACTACCGGAGGCGCCCGCAGAGGATGCCCGGCACGCGTTCTCGGCGGCTCCCCGCCGCATGCTGGATGTTCGCAGTGCTCATGGCGTTTAGTTCGGCGATCGAGTTCTGCTTGGTGTACTTCGGCCCGCAGGTGCTCATGGCGACCGGCATGTCGGCGGCTGCCGCGAGCGCCGCTCTCGGTGCCAACTTCCTTGGCATTCTCATCGGTCGTATGGCTGGTGCCGTCATGACGCGGCGCGTCGGCAACACGGTCCCGCTGCTGTACGGATCGCTCCTCGTCACGGCCGCCAGCTTTGTTCTGTTCTGGATGACCGACGAACCCCTCGTTGCCATCGTCGGACTGTTCGTGTGCGGGATAGGGGTGGCCAACCTCTACCCGCTCGCGCTCGCGCTCGCGCTGGATGCGGCGCCAGGACAAGAAGATCAGGCCAACGCCCGTTCGCAGTTGGTCGTCGGGCTCGTTGCCGCAGCCTCGCCCTTCGTGCTCGGCGGTCTCGCCGACCAGTTCGGTCTGTTCGTTGCATTCGCGATCGAGCCGGTCCTGATAGTTGCCGGTGTCCTCCTGCTCTGGGGTGGACTGCGGGCTCGCCGACGAGAGGCGCAGGCCCGAGAAGAACAGAGCGGTGTCGCATGAGTGACAAGAATGGAGAAACGATGCCAGAGCTCCAGGCCGACGTCGTAGTCGTCGGGGGAGGCGCGGCCGGTTGCGTGCTTGCGTCCCGTCTCAGCCAGGACCCCAGCCGCAGCGTGCTGCTGCTCGAAGCCGGTCCTGACTACGGCCCGTATGATCCGGCGGGGTGGCCAGCTGATCTTCTCGACTGCCGTTCACCGGCGCGCAGTCATGACTGGGACCCGGGATTTCCGCCGCACTACTCGCGCGGTCGTGTGATCGGGGGGTCATCGGTGAGCAACGCGTGCTGGGCGCTGATCGGTGCCAGGCCCGACTTCGACGCGTGGCGTCCTTACTCTGACGGTGCATGGGACTACTCCGCGCTCGCGCCATACTTCGAACGTGCGATGAGTGACATGCGAGTCCGCGGGGTGCCTGATGCCGATCGGAGCGAATGGCACCGGGCAATCGTCGCCGGTGCCGAGCACGTCGGATTCTCGCCACTCGACGACGTCAACGCCGAGGATGCTGTCGAAGGCGCGGGCTGGGTTCCCTTGAACGCGATCGGGCACACCCGTTGGAACGCAGCATTCGCATACCTCGATCCCGCCCGCGTCCGCCCGAACCTGCGCGTCGTCGCGGACACCCTGGTCGTCCGGGTCGTCATCGAAGGCGACCGGGCGGTCGGCGTGGAGATCATTCAGGACGAGCAGATCAAACGAATCGCGGCCGGGACCGTCGTACTCGCCGCCGGCGCCTATGGCAATCCCCCGCTGCTCATGCGCAGCGGAATCGGGCCTGAGAATGTGCTGAAGCAACTCGGCGCGAACACCGTCCTCTCACTTCCTGGCGTTGGTGAGAATCTCGTCGACCATCCGAAGGTCCAGGTCCCGCTCGAGCCAACTCCCGATCACGTGCTGCCCGACCACGAAGTGTACGTACCGCAGAGTCTTCTGAAGGTCCGATCGAGCTTGGCAGACGACGACTACTGGGACTTGCACATCGTGCCGACCGCTGGGCCAGCCGAGGACGAGCTCGGGCAATTCGTCGGTCCGCTGGAAGTCTCGATTCACGTCTTCATGTTGACGCCCCGCTCGAGGGGCGTGGTCAGAGCGCGATCGCTCGATCCGTCCGACACTCCGATCGTCGATCCTCGATACTTCAGTGATCCCGACGGCTATGACCGTCGCGTTGCTCTCGACGGTGTCGACGTCGTCCACGATCTCGTCTCCGCGCCGCACGTGCGGAAGCTGGCGACGCTGAATCCTTGGACATCGGCGCAGCGGGATGCGGTCGGGCAGACGCAGGCCGGATACTGGCACCCCGTCGGGACCTGCAGCATGGGATCTGAGAATGACCCCATGTCCGTCGTCGGAATCGACGGCAAGGTCCACGGGCTCACTAATGTGCACGTCGGAGACGCCTCGCTCATCCCGGTGATACCGCGGGCGAACACGAATCTGACCACTATCGCCGTTGCTGCCAGGATTGCAGACCTGATCACATCCAGCTGAGCCCCTGGGGCGACTGGGGGCGTCCGAGTCCATCTCTGGAGGCGTGATCATATTTCTCGTTGCTGGAACCATCCTGTTCCTCATCGGATGCTGGCGGCTGACCAACTGGGCGCGAAGCAACAGATCGGAGAAGATCCATTGGCTCGCCGTCATTCGAGTGAGCGCGGAGTGCGCAGGATGGTTTGCCGGCGCAATGCTCATGATCTCCGTGGCGTTGAGCGCGCAACCTGTCGATGGCGTCATCGCCTGGCTTCGGTTCTGGCTTCTGTGGTGCTGTCTCGGGGCCGCAGGGGTGGCAGGGGCGGCAGCCAGAGCTCTGCGGGCCTTTTCCGCGTCTGGCGCGCCGTCGTTCGGCCGGTTTGCGATGGATCGGATCGCCGAGGAACTCCGACGGGGTCTCCTGGCTGTAGGTCGGGGGTACGAATCGATCGCGCCGCGCGGGGCGAGGGAGATTCAACTCGGGTTCCTGGCGCTGGAGCGTCTGATCGCTCCCGGAGCCGTGATGCGAGGCTATCTCTTGAGCCTCCTCCTCGTTCCCGTCCTTATGGCGGTAGCCTTCACCGCCGTGATGAACAAGGGCACTGCACTCGAGCGGCGAGTGATGGGCATCGTGGTCGGGTACAACACGTTGGCCACCGCATCCTGGATGACCGTCGCGATGATCATCGTCATGGTCATCGCGGCGCTTGCCGTGTACGCGAGGGTGCTGCTCATCGACCTTGACATGAAGCGTGTCTTCAGAGCCGTTGCCGTATGGACGGGATACGGTACGGCGGCGGGCTTCATCGCCGGTGCGCTGCTCCCGGTCGTCATGCGAATCATGCCCAGCACGTACTCGACACCGACCGCCGCCGAGGCAGTGCTCTCGCCGCAACTGCTCGTCGACGTCCCGGCCGCGGGCGCAATCGCGGGCTACGGATTCGGGATCATCGTCGCCGCTGCCACGCTGTGCCGAGACGCCCGCAACCTCGTGCTTCGTCGGATCGTCGCCCCGGTGCTTCTGCTCGCTGTGCTGTTCGGACTGACCCGATTAGACCTCGGTCCACGGAGCATCATGCGCGACATGCTCGGACCGGCGCCCTTGCTGGGGCTTGACGCCTGCACGGAAACGACACTCGAAAGCCACGCGGGCGACTCGGTGCGGGTGATGCAGACGCTTAGAGTGTGCAGCCATGACGGAGCTGTCGTCGACGATCGGGTGATGCTCTGGATCGTCGGTTCGCTCCTGGTCGCCGCAGCCCTCGCCATGTTCGTCAGCGACTTTCGGTGTCGATACGATGCGGCGTCGAAGGGTTGATCTCGAAGTCTCGAAGTGTCGAGGTTCCGCGACTCGCCTCGTGCGCCGATCCCTCTGTGGAGGGGCTGACGGGAATCGAACCCGCGCTATCTGCTTGGGAAGCAGAAGTTCTGCCATTGAACTACAGCCCCGTACCCGCATCCGAGGAGCAGGCGAACGCCAGCCTACCTGCCCGCCGCTCGATGGGCAAAGCGCGGGGCGCACTCGGGTGCCGTCGCAGACGATCCTCCGCGATGGCACCCGAGCGCGAGGCGAGCGCGCTCGACGCAGACGAACCGCCGCCGGCCCCCGAGGAGGTTCCGCCAACGACTCCTCCCGTGCCCGGCTGCGCGGCGCACACGGTCAGCGGCCCCGCACCTCCGAGCCGTCGGTCCTCGTCATGACGATGTGGTGCTGCCCGGCCGCACGTCTGTCGGAACCCGCCACAACAGCGTTCCGGCTCCGGACTGATCAGCCGTCACCGTTCCCATCTCGACCGGATCGGAGTGCAGCACGAACTCGATATCACCCTCGTCGCCGACCGCGACATCCCCATAGCTGCGGGCCTCGTCGGCCGCACCGTAGTTGTGGTCCTCCTCGACGACGGTGCCGCTGACGCTGACGCTGACGCTGACGCTGACCTTCGCGCCGCGGTCGTCCCACTGATCCCACGGATCGGAGTAGCCGCCGTAGATGCTGTATCGACCGGGTTCCAGGTCGCCGAAGCGGTAGGCGATGTTGCGGCCTTCGACCGCGCACCGCATGGTCGAGAACATCGTCCCGTCGCTCGTGCCCGTGGTCTTGCTCCCCTCGCTGACGTACCCCTACGAAGCGCCCGTCTCGGCATCCTCGTCGTGGGCCTGGTCGGCGCCCTGGTCCTTGATAGCTGAGACCCAGGCGAGCTGCGCTGCATCGGCGGAGAAGTCGTAGTCGTCCGCGTCATCGCCGGTCCATGCGGCGCGGAAGCAGTCGCGGTCGGCGAAGTCCGACGTGATCGCGCCGTTCTCGTCGGCGAGGGGCATCGGCGTTCCGCCATCCGGGGACAGCCCCGCCAGGCCGCAGGTGGCCGGATACATCAGACGCGTTGCCGCCGCCGACGTTGATCGACAAGGTCTTCGGTGACGGGCTGGACCTCAACATCGCCCGCTACAAGTCGACGTCAACACAATGTAGTGAATGACTGCCGTTCCGGCAAGGCTCTGCGGGATCATGCCGGTTGCGCCGGCGCGGCAACTAGGCTGGGGCCGTGCTTCTCAGCGACCGCGACATCAAGGCAGAACTCGCATCCGGCCGCATCGGCCTCGAACCGCGCGAAGAGGGGATGATCCAGCCGTCAAGCATCGACGTGCGCCTGGACCGCTACTTCCGACTGTTCGACAACCACAAATACCCCTTCATCGACCCGTCGGTCGACCAGCCCGAGCTCACGCGCCTCATCGAGGTCGACCCCGATGAGCCGTTCATCCTGCACCCTGGCGAGTTCGCGTTGGGTGCGACGTTCGAGCAGGTCACCCTTCCCGATGACGTCGCCGCGCGCCTCGAGGGCAAGTCTTCGCTCGGACGCCTCGGGCTCATCACCCACTCCACGGCGGGATTCATCGACCCGGGATTCACCGGGCACGTGACGCTCGAGCTGGCGAATGTCGCGACCCTCCCCATCAAGCTCTGGCCCGGGATGAAGATCGGCCAACTCTGCTTCTTCCGTCTCACCTCTCCTGCCGAGAACCCCTACGGATCCGGCCCCTACGGCAACCGCTACCAGGGGCAGCGTGGACCGACGGCTTCCCGGTCGTTCCAGAACTTCCATCGGACAGACGTCGGCATCACCGATGTCGGAGCAGTCGGAGGCTGAGATGAGCGATGTCGGCGGTGCGTCCCCGCAGGAGCCGGTCGTCCCGGAGGAGACCGTGGTCCCCGACGAGACCGTGATCCCGGATGCGCCGGTGATCCCGGCCGCCGACGTCGTGATCCCGCCTCCACCGCCGGAGATCCCGATTCCGGAGGGCCTGCTGACTCCCCCTCCATCAGACATCCCATCGGCCGACGCGGTGATCCCGCCCCCTCCTCCTGCGACGCGCCGCGGTTCCGACCGTGTGCGTCCGACCCCCGCCATCCTCGAGGGCGAGCCGCCCGCAGCGGTGGCGGAAGACTGGGCACTGCCCTCGGTCGCGCCCGAGGTTCCGACATCCGGGGGCTATCGCGTGCTCACCATCGTGATCTTCGCGTTCCTGTTCCTGCTCTTCGTCGCCGCGATCGTCGTCGGCGTGTACCTGCTGAACACGACCACGTTCCCCTTCGCCGGAGCGGACGCCGCGGCGGCGTCGATCTCGTTCGCCTCGCGCTCCTGACCCTGATCGGCTGAGGGGTCACGTGCCCTTCGGGGCCCGCCGGCGTCGAAGCGCCGCCGACGCCACGGCGACCAGTGTGCCGACGGCCACGCCGATCACGGTCTCGATCGCGCGGTCCTGAAGGAGCATGTCGACGGGTGTCGGCGCGGCGAGGTGCACCATGAGCAGGGCGAGCGGGGTGATGAACACCATCGCGATGCCGTAGTTGCGGCCGACGAACAGCTCGGCGGCGGCCTGCAGCACGACCACGAGGGCGATCACGGCGAGCGGAGGCAGATCGATCGCGAGGATTCCGGCGGCGACGAGCACACCGAGGAGAGTGCCGATGAGGCGTTGGATGCCGCGGATCACCCGAGCGTTGAGCTGTGGCCCGCTGACGGCGGCGACCGCACCGACGGCCGCCCAATACCAGTGCGAATCCATGATCAGCAGGCCTGCGACGCCCGCGCCCACGATCGCGACGCCGACCGAGACCGCCATCTCCCAGGCGATCGGCCCCACCGGCTGCAGGGTCCGCGGCGGCACGTCGTCGGTGCTGCGTGTCAGGGCGCCGATGAGTGCGGTGACGGCGAGTCCGAACAGTACGCTCGGGCCGCCGACCAGGAGCACATCACCGAAGGAGGCCGCGGTGGCCGGGACCGTCGCGCACGCTCCGACCGCGAACACCGGGAACAGCGGTCCTGGCGGATGCCAGCGCATCGTGTAGGCGAGCAGGGTGACCCCGGATGCGATGACCGCGACGACGATGATGCTGACCGCGGCCGGGGCCGAGGCGACCGAGAGAGCCGTGCCGATGAGCATCGAGGCGAGGATCACTCCACCGGCGCTCGCCTGCATCCGGATGCGGTCGCGGAACACATCGTGGCGCCCGTAAAGGGCCGCGAAAGCGCCGAAGCTGGCGTAGATGCTCAGGTCGAGGCGCCCCAGCATCCACAGCGCGAGCAGCGGTACCGCCACGCTGATCGCGGCTCGCAGTGCCACCCGGTGCTCGCCGCGGTGCGGTTCGACGCGCAACACGCCGGTCCACACTCGCCCCCGGGAATCCGCCACCGATCCAGCCTACGTCCGACGGTGAGCCTTGCCGCCTCGGGATCAGGTCGTGGTCTCGTGCAGGACCAGCCTGGCCCCCTCCAGGACCCGGTTCAGGACTCGCGTGGCGGTTGCGGCCTCGTGCTCGTCGATGCCCTTCCAGATCGGGCTGGTGAGGTCGGCGATCTCCTGTCCGATCTCCGCGACCAGAGTCGTGCCCTGGGCGCTCAGCGCGGGACCGTCGATGAGTCCGCGCTCGCGCAACGAGCCCAGGAGCCGCCCGACGTTCGGATCGTGGAGGCGATCGGCCACGAAAGCGTCGAGGTCGTCGCCGTCGTGGAGTTGTGAGGCGAGCCGCAGCGAGACCCACTCGCGTTCCGTGAGGTCGCGCCCGGACAGGATGGTCTGCAGGAGTGCATTCAGGGCCTTCTCCGTCTGGCCGATGAGCTGAGGACCGAAGGGGATCACGCTGTCGCCATCGCGTCGACGTGGTCGCGATTTCCCCAAGAGCTCGAACAGGCTGGAGAACCCCTGGTCGCCGAACCCGTCGGAGACGCGCCTGTCCATCAACAGCTTCACCTCTCGCATGCGCAGGGTGTCGATGTCGAGGGATTCACGATGGCTGATCAGATCGTCCATCAGCGCCGCCTGCACGCTCAGCGGACCCAGGTCGGGCGCGTACTTCCGGGTCGAGACTGCAGCGCCGAAACTCTTCACCAGTGGTGCGTAGCCTCCGATCGAACCCGCCACACGGTCGGCGAACGCGGCGACATCGGCGCCTTCGGCCTTCACCAGCGCGAGCGTGTGCAGCAGACCGAGGAGGAATTCGTATCCGACCGCGACCTGGGCGAGGAACTCGACCGCCGCGAGCCCCGGATCCTCTCCGTAGTACGCGATGGTGCCGAGGCCTTCCAGTACTG
>JBOGEI010000115.1:5272-12160 GCA_050701935.1 Microbacterium sp. | reverse complement strand
CATCTCGCTGCCGCACATCGCCGGCCCCGTCACCCTCGTCGCGGTTCTGGAGTTCATCTACAACTTCGGCAACTTCGACACGATCTTCGTGATGACCGGCGGTGGGCCGGGCAATTCGACCACGACGCTCGCGGTCAGCCTCTATGACCTCGCGTTCGGCAGTTACGAACTCGGCAAGGCCTCCGCGATGGGTGCCCTCT
This sequence comes from Microbacterium sp., assembly GCA_050701935.1. Classification (GTDB taxonomy): domain Bacteria; phylum Actinomycetota; class Actinomycetes; order Actinomycetales; family Microbacteriaceae; genus Microbacterium. Next base: position 11,960 of record JBOGEI010000115.1, on the reverse strand, counting down.
GGCTCGTCCTGCTCGCGATCATCACGAGCGGATACCTGTTCCTCAACCGTCGGCTGGAGAAGTGATGCGCCGTAGTCGTGATGTGGGGGAGTCGATCATCCGCCCCCACCTGTCCATCCCCGGGCGTGTCCTGCTCCTGTTGCTGGCCCTGTTCGGTCTGCTGCCGGTCTACTGGCTCACGGCGACCGCGTTCACGAAGAAGGAAGACGTCTTCTCGGCGGATCGTCCGTTCTTCCCCGTGAATCCGACGATCGAGAACTTCGTCGGGTTCTTCCAGAACGACCTGCTGCTGAAGAACCTCCTGAACAGCATCATCGTCTCCACCGGCACCGCTCTGCTTGCGGTACTGGTCGGCGGTCTGATGGCCTACTCGCTCTCGAAGTTCCGCTACCGCGGACGCAACGCCATCATGTTCATGTTCCTCATCGGACAGCTGATCCCGGGCGCCCTGCTGCTCATCTCGCTCTACCTGATGCTGAGCTCGGCCGGACTGCTTTACACCTACACCGCGCTGATCATCTCGTTCACGACGTTCACGCTGCCGCTCGCGGTGTTCCTGCTGAAGGGCATCATCGACGCCCTTCCCGATGACATCCTCGAGGCGGCCAAGGTTGACGGACTCTCCCGCACCGGGACCATGTTCCGTATCGTGTTCCCGCTCGTGGTCCCCGGTCTCATCACAGCGGGCATGTTCGCCTTCATGCGTGGGTGGAGCGATCTCCTGTTCGCTCTCACGCTCGCCGGCCCCGACAAGCAGACGCTTCCGGCGGGACTGACCCAGGCGTTCATCCGGGAGGGCACTGCCGACTGGCCGGCGCTGATGGCAGCATCCCTGATCACTTCTCTGCCGCTCGTCATCATCTTCATCCTCCTGCAGCGCTACTTCGTCTCCGGCCTCGCCGCCGGAGCGGTCAAGGGGTAGCCATGCGTCCCGAACAGCTCGTCCCCCTCATCCCGAAGGAGCACTCCTCATGAACATCTCGAACTCGCAGCTGAGCCGCCGAGCCTTCCTCGGAGGCGGCACCGTCCTCGCCGCTTTCGGAGCGCTCGCGCTCGCCGGTTGTGCGACGCCCGCAGCCCCCGGCACCGGCGCCGGTGCCACGGCCACCGCTGCGACCAAGGCCAAGACCATCAACTTCTACGGCAACTCGCTCGGCGAAGAGGCCCTGAAGTCTGCATGGCAGGGCATCCTCGACGGATTCTCGAAGAAGGAGGGCGTCAAGGTCGCCCCCGTGATCTACCCGTACGATCAGGCAGCCACCCAGCTGGCGCTGACCGGACGCTCCGGCAACCTCATGGGTGTGGGGCAGTCCGGCGGGTGGCAGGTGCTGACGCCCATGAACGTGCTCGCCGACCTCACCGACCTCGCGAAGGGGCTGGGCATTCCGCAGGGTGTGCTCGACTCGTACACGATGGACGGCAAGCTGCTCGTGCTGCCCCTGACGGCCGCCGGCATCGGCATCATCACCAACGGCGAGATCGCGAAGAGCGTCGGCATCAAGTCGGGCATGACCGTGGAGCAGTTCGCCACGGCGCTCGAGAAGATCAAGAAGCAGGACTCCTCGCTGATCCCGTACGCCGCCGTCACCAAGAACCCCGACCTGAAAGACGCCGTGCCGTGGATGTGGGGCTTCGGCAGCGACGTGGTCACCGACGACCTGAAGTGCACCCTGGGAGATGCCGAGAGCGTCAAGGCCGTCACCTGGTACAAGTCGCTGCAGGACGCCGGTCTGACGCAGACGAACGTGGCACGCAGCGATGCCCGCATCCTGTTCGCGAGCGGCCGGGCGGCCCTGTATGACGACGCCCCGCTCGCGTCGACCTTCGTCAAGACGAACGGCGCCGCCCAGAACATCATCGACAACATCGGGGCCATCTCGCGCCCGACCGCCGGTGGCAAGGACTCGTTCAACCGGGCTTGGGGCAGTGGTGTCTTCGCGACCGCGGGGGAGGGCGAGCTCACGAGCCGCGACTTCATCCTCTACGCCGCGACGAACGTCGAAGCGGCGACCGCGCTCTACGAGAACTCCGCGGTGGCACCTGCCGCCAAGAGCGTCGCCGACAAGATCCCGGCCCTCGCGGCCGACAAGTTCCAGGGCGCGTTCCGCACCGAGGTCTCCGAGCATGCCCGCGGAGCGGCATGGGACCGTGTCGCGGTCACCGCGCAGATCGATGCGGCCATCGGCGCCGGTGTCGCGACGATCCTCGCCGGTCAGGTCGAGGTGCAGGCCGGCCTCAACGCGCTGAAGAAGGAAGTGCAGGGGCTGCTCGACGCCAACTCCTGAGCCGAGAGCAGAGCGAGAAGGCCGCGTCCCGATCGGGACGCGGCCTTCTTCGTGCGAGTCAGCGGCTCAGAGCCAGCGTTCGCGCAGCACCGGCTTCAGCCACGCCGCGGGGGAGGAGATCGACAGTCCGCCGTCGACCGCGATCGACGCTCCCGTGACGAAGGACGCGGCGTCGGAGGCGAGGAACGCCACGACCGACGCGACCTCCTCAGGGCGGCCGATGCGTCCGAGCGGGTAGCCCTCGCTCTCGCCGGTGTCGACGGCTGAGATGCTCCCCGGCTGCACGGCGTTGACACGGATGCCCTGAGGCCCGTAGTCGAGGGCGAGCTGGCGGATGAGGCCGTCAACGCCTGCCTTGGCGGCCGCGTAGGCGGGCAGGGCGGGGGCCGCGAGCGACGAGTTGACCGAGGTCACTGCGACGATCGACGATCCGCGCGTCAGACGCGGCAGGGCCGCCCTCGCCACGAAGAACGCCGAGTCGAGAGTGGCTCCCAGTGCGCCGCGCCAGTCGTCGTCGCTCGTCGCATCGGCGCGGGCGATCGGCATGCGGCCGGCAGCGAGCACCACGACGTCGAGTCGGCTCAGAGCCTGCTCGGCATCGGCGACGACACGATCCGCCTCATCTGACGCGCTGCAGTCCGCGACGAGATATCGCTCGAAGACGGGATCGGACGACTCCTCGAGCCCCACCCCGACGACGGCGTCTCCGCCGTCGACGAAGGCACGGGCGATAGCGAGGCCGATGTCGGAGCTGCCGCCGATCAGCAGAACGCCACGGCGAGTCACACGCGCACCGTGGTGGGGATCGGTGGCAGTGCGAGCTCGTCGATGACGACCTTGACCGATGCGCGGCTGCCGGCGTCCAGGCGCGAGGCCGGATACCGCACGGTGGCGTGATCGATGATCCCGCGCGCGACGAGGATCTCCTTGTGCACCGCCCATGCGATGCCGCCCTGCAGTCCGATCAGCACGAGAGGGAGCATACGACGGAACTCGGCGCGGGCCTCGTCGACGCGCCCCTCGAGGAACTGGGCGAGCACCGGACCGAGCAGGTCGGGGAACTCGCAGGCCGGCATCGTGCCCACGGCTCCCCGTGCGTACTCCTCCAGGCAGAACTGCGCGTTCTGTCCGCCGAGCACCGCGAAGTCCGGGTCGTCGATCGCCGAGACGACGGCCCCGACCTTGGGGGCGGTGGGTGGCGCTTCGACCTTCACGGAGTCGACACCCTCCAGGCGAGCGATCTCTGCGATCAGTGCGGGTGCCATCACGACGCCGGTGACGCCCGGGGCGTCCTGCACCATGACCGAGAGTGAGGTGGCATCGGCCACGTCGCCGTAGAAGTCGACGAGCGTCCCCGACGGCGGCTTCACCATGAAGGGCGGAAGCACCATGAGGGCGTCTGCGCCGCCCTCTTCTGCGAGCAGGGCCTGCTCGATCGAAGTCGCGGTCGAGGTGCCGTTGACGCCGGCGATCACGGGGATCCGGCCGTCGACCACGCGGACGACATCGTCCAGGATCGTGCGTCGTTCTTCCGTTGTGAGGGCGAAGCCCTCGCTCGCCATGCCGAAGACCGCGACGCCGTCGACGCCGGATGCGAGCTGGAACTCGACCAGTCGGCGCAGGCTCTCGCGGTCGAGGGCGCCCGACTCGTCGAAAGGAGTTGCCAGGATGGGCATCAAGCCGTGGAGTGTCGGAGCCATCAGCTGTTTCCCCGCTTCATCATCGTGTATCCACATTTCTCGCAAGTGTTATGCATATTGTGAGATAGTCTGCCACATAACGGTTACGACCTACCAGAGAAGGATGACCCGGATGTCGCACCCTCAGACCTCCCGCACCGTCGAGATCCTCTCCGACGCCCGCTACGTCCAGGCCGAATCGCCGCGCTGGGATGCTCGTGACGGGAGTCTCGCCTGGATCGACATGGCGACGGGCTCGCTGCACCGCGGCCGCATCGAACACGGGAGGGTGGTGCCTGAGTCCGCGGTCGTCGTCGGAGCGCAGATCGGCGCTCCGATCCCGCTCGCGCAGCCGGGGGCGGGGTGGCTGGTCGGCGTCGATCGTCGCGTGGTGCACGTGAGCGACGACGGCGACGTCTCTGCCCTCACGGATGACATCGCCGCGCTCGGCGACTACATGAACGACGGAGGGGGCGATCCGTCCGGGCGCTTCTGGGTGGGCAGCCAGTCGATGCCCCGCGATCCCCACTGCACCCTCTGGAGCATCGGCACCGACGGGAAGCCGACCGCGCGCCTCGACGGCGTGACCGTCTCCAACGGCCTTGCCTTCGACCGCACCGGCGCAACGCTCTATTACATCGACACGCTCCCGCACCGCAGCATCGAGGCGTTCGATGTGGCACCCGACGGAGAGCTCTCCAACCGACGCACGGTGTGCCGGATCGAGGGCGGCAACCCCGACGGCATGACGATCGACCTCGACGGCATGCTCTGGGTCGCGGTCTGGGACGCCTCCGAGGTGCGCCGATACTCTCCCGACGGGGAACTCCTGGAGACGATCGCCCTTCCGGCGAGGCGACCCACCGCGGTCGCATTCGTTGACCGGCTGCTCGTGATCACGACGGCCAGCATCGGGCTGACGGACCCCGCAGACGCTGACGGCGCACTGCTCGGCGTGCAGGTCGACGTCGCTGGCGCGCCCGCGTTCCCCTGGGGCGGCACGGCGCCGATCGTGCGCGGCACAGGGGAGGAGGTGCTGTGAGCATCGTCGACAACACGCAGCTGCAGGAACGGCTGCACAGCACCCGGCTCGTCGCGATCCTCCGCGGAACGGATGTCGACGCCACGGTCGCTGCGGCGCGTGCGCTGCTCGGGGCGGGCGTGCTCACCCTCGAGATCGCACTCACGTTGAAAGACGCGGAGGAGGCGATCTCCCAGGTCGTGCAGGATGCTCCGGCCGAGGCGCTCATCGGCGCCGGCACGGTGCTCGACGAAGCGGATGTCGACCGGGCGGTCGTCGCCGGAGCACAGTTCATGGTGACGCCCACACTCAGCGCCTCCGTTCCTTATGCCGTCAGCCAGGGCATCGGAGTGCTTCCAGGCGTCTACACGCCCACGGAGATCCAGCGCGGCCACGACCTCGGCAGTGCGGCGGTGAAGCTGTTCCCGGCGTCCGCGCTCGGCTCCGGCTTCATCCGCGCCGTCCGCGATCCGTTCCCGCAGGCGCGGATCATCCCCGTGGGAGGCGTGGGCGTCGATACCGTCGGCGAATACCTCGCAGCCGGCGCCTTCGGCATCGGGGTGGGCGGGCCTCTCGTCGGTGATGCCGCAACGCCCGGGGGCGACCTCGACGCGCTCGCCGTCCGCGCCAGGGCATTCGTGCAGGCCGTGCGTGCCGGGTGACCGGCACACTCCATAGGTTCCTCATCACCTGCCCCTCGAACTCGCATATACGCGATTCCTAACGTCGATCTCGCCCCGCGATGGCCGCGGCGGAAGGAGAGAGATGTACGGAACATACCTGCGGCGCGAACTCGCCGGCCGCAAGAAGCAGACGATGATCGTCGCGATCGGGCTGGCGATCGCGATCGCGCTCGTGATCGTCGTCAACGCCCTCACCGCGGGTGTGCGTGACGCGCAGGCTCAGGCCCTCGCATCTGTCTACGGAGTCGGCACCGATCTCACCGTGACGGGCGCGGCCGCCGAACCGGGCCAGGGCGAGGGGCCGCGTTTCGACTTCGACGCGGATGCGGGCCAGAGCGACGGCGACACGACCACGCTCGCGCAGTCCACGCTGCGGACCGACTTCCTGCGCGGCACGCTCGATTCGTCGGTGCTCGACACCGTCACCGCCACGGACGGGGTCGCCGCGGCATCCGGGGCGCTGAGTCTGACGAACTCCACCTTCTCCGGTGAGGTGCCCAGCGGTGGATTCGCGCCGCAGGACGGCGAGCAGCCGGCCGCACCCGAGGCGGGGCAGACCCCATCGGACGGTGGGCAGGGAGGTGGAGGATCGTTCGGAGTGGACTCCTTCTCGGTGCTCGGGATCGATCCCGCAGCGACCTCCGTCGGTCCGCTCGCATCGGCCGAGGTGACGGACGGTCGAAGCTTCGACGCCGATGACGCCGAGGCTCTCGTCGCCCTCGTCGACGGCACCTACGCCACGACGAACGAGATCGCGGTGGGAGACACCATCGATGTGGCCGGCTCCGATCTCGAGGTCGTCGGCATCCTCGGCTCGACCTCGGACAGCGCGGACACGGCGGCGAACGTCTATCTGCCACTGCGCACAGCACAGACACTCGCCGGAGTGGACGACGTCATCTCCACCGTCTACGTGCAGGCGGACTCGGCGGACTCGATCGACGCCGTGCAGTCCGCACTCGCCGATGAGCTCCCGGACGCCACCGTCACCTCGCAGTCCGAGCTCGCCTCGACCGTGTC
>JBOGEI010000115.1:0-5262 GCA_050701935.1 Microbacterium sp. | reverse complement strand
ACCGTGTCCGGTTCGCTCTCCAGCGCGACCGCGCTGATCACGAACCTCGGCATGTGGCTCTCGGTCATCGTGCTCGCCGTCGCCGTGCTGCTCTCGGTGCTGCTCACCCTGTCGGGCGTCGGACGCCGCACCAGGGAGTTCGGCACGCTCAAGGCGATCGGCTGGTCGAACGGCCGGGTCGTGCGTCAGGTCGCCGGGGAGTCGATGGTGCAGGGCCTGATCGGAGGAGCTGCCGGCCTCGTGCTCGGCATCGCCGGCATCGTGCTGATCAACATCCTCAAGCCCACGGTCGCTGCGAGCGGTTCGGGGCAGGGAGGAGGCCTCGGTGGTGCTGGTGGCGGCCCCACCGGTGGTGGCGCAATGCTTCGGAGTCCGCAGGCCGCCGACATCGTCCTCCAGGCGCCGTTCACCCCCTGGGTCGTGCTGGCTGCCGTCGGCCTCGCAGTGCTCGGCGGGCTCGTCGCCGGCGCATTCGGCGGCTGGCGGGCTGCGCGCCTCAGCCCGGCGGAAGCATTGCGCTCGGTCGGTTGAACACGTTCCGCGATCACACATTCCACGTGAAGGAGAAGCACATGACCATGGCAGGCCTCGAGCAGACAGCCTCGCGAACCGAGAACGAGCAGCCGCTCTATCGTGTCGTGGGGGTCGCCAGGACGTACACGCAGAAGGGGCGGGTCGTGAAGGCGCTCACCGGCGTCGACCTCGACATCATGCCCGGCGAGTTCGTCACGATCCAGGGCCCGACCGGAGGAGGGAAGTCGACCCTGCTGCAGCTGCTCGGGGCCCTTGACACGCCATCGACGGGCTCCCTCCTGCTGGACGGCCGGGAACTCGCCTCGGCCTCGGCGAAGGAACTCGGCCGCATGAGGGCGAAGGAGATCGGGTTCGTGTTCCAGGGGTTCAACCTGATCCCGACGCTCACCGCTGCGGAGAACGTCGACATGGCGCTCGAGCCTCTCGGAGTCGACAGAGCAGAGCGACGTACCAGGGTCGCCGAGGCGCTCGCTCACGTCGGTCTCGACGATCGCGGCGACCATCTGCCCACCGAGCTCTCCGGGGGTCAGCAGCAGCGTGTCGCGATCGCGCGTGCCATCGTCAAGAGGCCTCGGGTGCTCCTCGCCGATGAGCCGACCGGCAATCTCGATGAGAGCATGCGCGACGAGATCCTGATGCTGCTCGAGTCGCTGTGTGCCGAGGGGATCACGATCATCGTGGTGACGCATGACTCGGCGGTGGCCCAGCGCGCCACTCGTCGGCTGCGTCTCACGAAGGGAGTCGTCAAGGACATCACGAAGTAGAGGTCACGACCTCGTCGGGTGACGCACGAAGGGCCGGACACCTCGCGGTGCCCGGCCCTTCGACGACGAGAGGTCAGTGCGTGTCTTCCGCCTCGATCTCGGTGCGGTCTCCCGACCACAGCGTGTGGAACGTGCCCGGCTTGTCGATGCGCTTGTAGGTGTGCGCACCGAAGAAGTCGCGCTGGCCCTGAACGAGGGCAGCAGGCAGGCGGTCGGCACGGATGCCGTCGTAGTAGGACAGCGACGACGAGAACGCCGGAGCCGGGATGCCCGCCTGGGCCGCAGTCACGACGACCCGGCGCCACGACGACTGCGCCCGGGTGAACGCCTCGGTGAAGTACGGGGCGGTCATCAGCACGGGGAGGTCGGGCGTCGTCGCGTACGCGTCGGCGATGCGGTTGAGGAACTGGGCGCGGATGATGCAGCCGCCGCGCCAGATCTTGCTGATCGCGCCGAGGTCGATGTTCCAGCCGTACTCGGCCGCACCCGCGCGGATCTCGTCGAAGCCCTGCGAGTAGGCCACGATCTTGGACGCGTAGAGCGCCAGGCGCACGTCCTCGATGAACTGATCGGTGTCCGAGGCCGCGACCGCGAACTCCTCATCGGGGCCGGGAAGGCCGCCGGCGACGGCGCGCTGCTCGGGGTGCGAGGAGAGCGAACGGGCGAAGGTGGCCTCCGCGATGCCGGAGACGGGGACGCCGAGCGACAGTGCGGTCTGCACGGTCCAGGCGCCGGTGCCCTTGGCTCCCGCCTGGTCGAGGATCACGTCGACGAGCGGCTTGCCGGTCTCGGCGTCCACCTGGCGAAGCACCTCGGCGGTGATCTCGATCAGGTACGACTCGAGCTCGCCCTTGTTCCACTCGGCGAAGATCTCGGCGATCTCGGCGGGCGACTTGCCCGTGCCGCGGCGGATGAGGTCGTAGGCCTCGGCGATGAGCTGCATGTCGGCGTACTCGATGCCGTTGTGCACCATCTTGACGAAGTGGCCGGCACCGTCGTGGCCGACGTGCGTGACGCAGGGCTCGCCCTCGGCGATCGCGGCGATCGACTTGAGGATCGGTCCGAGCGTGATCCACGATTCGTCCGAGCCGCCGGGCATGATCGAGGGGCCGGTGAGAGCACCTTCCTCGCCACCGGAGATGCCGGCGCCGACGAAGTTGATGCCGGTCTCGCGGACCGCCTTCTCGCGGCGGATGGTGTCGGGGAAGTATGCGTTGCCGCCGTCGACGATGATGTCGCCCGGCTCGAACACCTCGACCAGCGCGTCGATGACGGCGTCGGTCGGGCCGCCGGCCTTGACCATGATGATCGCGGTGCGCGGCTTCTGCAGCGAGTCGGCGAACTCCTGGTACGTGTGGGCCGGGACGAATCCGGCCTCGGGGTGCTCGTCGAGGAGCGTCTGGGTCTTCTCGTAGCTGCGGTTGAAGATCGCCACCGTGTTTCCCTCGCGGCTGGCGAGGTTGCGGGCGAGGTTCGATCCCATGACGGCGAGTCCGACGACTCCGATGTTCGCTGATGCTTCGGGCACAGAAGGCTCCTCGATCGTGAAGAAGGGGTGGATTCAGCGTATCGCTGTACGGGAGGTCAGTGGCCACCTGTGTCACGAGAGGCGATGAAGCGTCGTGACACGGCGATGTCGCGATCACCGAGCCCGGCGGCGACCAGCTCATCGAAGGCCGCCCGCAGAGTGGGAAGCAGCACGGGAGATGTGCCGGTGGCTTCGGCGATGTCGGCCGCGAAGCCGAGGTCCTTCACCATGTACTGCGCGATGCCGCTGGGGGAGTCGTCGCCGGCGACGAGCTTCTCGCGGCGGCTGTCGAGCAATCGCGAGCCGGCGTAGCCGCCCGAGAGCAGCGACCAGAGCGCGTCGAGGTCGAGGCCGGAGCGCTCGGCGAGCACGGTGGCCTCGCCGAGCGCCATGATCGTCGCGGAGACGACGAGTTGGTTGCAGGCCTTGGCGACTTCGCCGGCGCCGAGTGGGCCGAGCAGCACGGGCGTTCCACAGGGCGCGAGCACTTCGGCGGCGACGGCGGCATCGTCCGAATCGCCACCGAGCATGATCGAGAGGGTTCCGGCTACCGCTCCGTCTTCGCCGCCGGAGACCGGACAGTCCACGACCCGCACGCGGCCGTCGGTCTGCGCCCCGACGCGCTCCGCCAACGCACGCACGGCAGGGGCCGACGACGTGGATCCGATGAGGATGAGCAGGTCGCCGGCGTCGGCGAGGAGCCCATTGGGGCCGTCGAGCATCGCTTCGAACGGGGGGAGGTCGGGCAGCATCATGAGCAGGACGTCTACTCTGGAGGCGAGCTCGCGTGGCGTCGGGGCCCACGAGGCTCCTGCCGCCAACAGCTCCGGCTGCGGGCGGCGAGCGTGGATCACGAGCCGGCCGTGTGCGGCGAGCAGATGGTCGGCCATGGGGCGGCCCATGGCGCCGAGGCCCACGACGCCGACGGTGACGGATGTGTTGTCCATGCGCACACGGTAGCAAGAATCCAACAGATAGAACAGTGTCCAACAGGATGGAACTGGGCTAAGGTGAGGGATCCAGACTTCCCGAGGAAGGGACCAGCATGACGGGGACCGAGAAGAAGCTGCGCGCCGTCGTGGCCGTACCGCTGCCGGAAGACCTCTGTCGACTGATCGAGGAGCTCGAGCCTCGAGTCGAGGTGCTCCGCGATCACTCGCTCATGCCGCCGATGCGCGGCCCCGCCGATTGGTCGGGCGATCCGGAGTTCGTGCGTACGCCGAGTGCGCAGCAGGCCTTCGATGACCTGGTCGACTCCGCCGACGTGCTGTTCGGGATCCCCGACGTGGATGCCGCTGCGCTGGCCCGCACCGCGGACGCGAACCCTCGTCTGCGGTGGGTCATGACGACAGCCGCCGGCGGCGGGGCCTCGGTCAAGGCCGCGGGGCTCGATCGGGACACTCTCGACCGCATCGTGTTCACCACGAGCGCGGGTGTGCACGGCGGTCCGCTCGCCGAGTTCGCGGTGTTCGGTGTGATGGCGGGCGCGAAGAACCTCCCGCGCCTCATCGCCGACCAGAGCACCCGCACCTGGCCCGACCGCTGGGAGATGCGTCAGCTGGACGAGATGACCGTGCTCGTCGTCGGCCTCGGCGGCATCGGTGCGGAATGCGCGCGGCGCTTCCACGCGCTCGGCGCCAGGGTCTGGGGCACGACGCGGTCGGGAGAGCCGGTGGCGGGTGTGGATCGTCTGGTGCCGCTGGACGAGCTGACCGACGCGGTGGCTCACGTCGACGCCATCGTCGTCACGCTTCCCGGCACGGAGCAGACCCATCATCTGATCGGCGCCGACGTGTTCGACGCCGTGAAGCCGGGTGCGATCATCACCAACGTGGGCCGCGGTACCGTGATCGACGAGACCGCCCTTCTCGGTGCGCTCGACGACGGCCGCGTGGCCTTCGCCGCCCTCGACGTGTTCGAGCAGGAGCCCCTCGACGATGCGTCGCCGCTGTGGGTGCATCCGAATGTGCTCGTGAGCCCTCACACCGCTGCTCTGAGTTCGAAGGAGGAGGAGCGGATCGCCCGCCGCTTCGCCGAGAACGCGGCGCGCCTGCTCGATGGCGAGCCGCTGACCGCCGTGGTCGATACGGTCGAGTTCTATTGATCTTGGTGCAGGCGGCGGTGTCTGCACGACTCCCCGATGGCGGAAGGCGCAGCCGTGGATGACGACACCCGCGAAGGGCGCGACCCCGCACCCGCCGTGACCCGCAGCATCCGCCTGCTCGGCATCCTCGCCGAGGCGGGGGGCCCGCGCACCCTCACCGAGCTCGCGGGCGACCTGGGGCTGGCGAAGTCCTCGACCGCGAACCTGTGTCTCGCGCTCGAAGCGGGTGGGATGATCGATCGCACCGCACAGGGCTATCGGCTCGGAGTGCGCACGGCAGAGCTGGGGGGTGCGTTCGCTGCGCAGTTCAACCAGGTGCGCGAGTTCTACAG
>JBOGEI010000114.1:0-12215 GCA_050701935.1 Microbacterium sp. | reverse complement strand
TCTTCGCACTGATCGAGATCAGCGTCCCTGTGTTCGCCGAATACCGCAGGCAGACCCCGTGGCACCCGCACCACATCACCGAGCGCTACGGACTGTTCACTCTCATCGTGCTCGGCGAGAGCCTTCTCGCGTCGGCGAACGCCATCATCGACGCTCTCGACAAGGTCGAGACGCTCGGGCCGCTGATCGCGATCTCCGTACTCACGCTCCTTGTCACTGCATCCCTGTGGTGGATCTACTTCTGGCCGCCGCACCACCGCGCGATCACGACCTTCGGCCGTTCATTGCGATACGGCTACGCGCACTACTTCGTCTTCGCGGCCGCCGCGGCATTCTCGGCAGGTATAGAGGTCGAGCTCGACGTCCTGACGGGGGAGAGCCACCTGTCGAACATCGCCGCCTCGTTCACGGTCACGATCCCGATCGCGATCTTCCTCATCGGCATCTGGTGGATCGCGATCCGTGAGAACGCCGATCGCGTGGTGAACACCGTCGTCCCGATCGGGGCGGCGCTGGTGCTGCTCGATCCGATCCTTCCGATCCCGGTCACGCTCACCGCATTGATCCTCGTCGGCATCGTGGTCGTGCTGATCGTCCGACCGCCGGTCGCAGCTTCGACCATAGAGAAGGCATAGGCCGGACAAAGCCTTCTGATCGGGTGCTCCGCGAACCTGGTGATCCATCCCACCGGCCGAGAAGGAGTCAGATCATGAGCATTCCGGAACCCACGCATACCCCCGCTGGTCCTGCATACGAAGGCCGCCTGCTCGATCGCGCCGATGAGGAGGTGGTCGATCAGGGCGCGGCCTTCGATATCCGCACGCTGATGAGCCGGCGCGGTGTGCTCGGGCTCGCAGGGCTCGGTGTCGGTGCCGTCGTGCTCGCGGCATGCGCGCCTGCGGCCTCAGGCGGAACGTCGAGCACCCCGACGCCGGCGGCGACATCGGAAGGCTTTGGCGGCGGTGCATCAGGCGTGGGGGAGATCCCTGATGAGACAGCGGGACCGTATCCGGGCGACGGTTCGAACGGGCCCGATGTCCTCGAAGACTCGGGGATCGTCCGTCAGGACATCCGCTCCTCGATCGATGGCGGCGCTACGGCCGAGGGAGTGCCGCTGACATTCGAGCTGCAGATCATCGACCTCGCGAACGGGGGTGTGCCGTTCGCCGGTGTCGCGGTGTATGCGTGGCATTGCACGGCACGTGGTGAGTACTCGATGTACTCCTCCGGCTTGGAAGACGTCACCTACCTGCGAGGCGTGCAGGTCGCGGATGCCGAAGGCAAGGTGTCGTTCACCTCGATCTTCCCCGGGTGCTACTCGGGGCGCTGGCCGCACATCCACTTCGAGGTCTACCCGGACGTCGCGTCGATCACCGATTCGACCACCGCCGTCGCGACATCACAGCTCGCCCTTCCCGAGGCGGCCTGCGCTGCCGTGTATGCGGAGTCCGCCTACGACGGGTCCGCGCGCAACCTCTCCCAGATCACCCTCGCGAGCGACAACGTCTTCGGCGACGACTCCGGCGCTCTGCAGTTGGCCACGGTTTCCGGAGGAGTCTCGGCGGGGTACGTGGCCACGCTGGTCGTGGGTGTCGACACGACGACGACCCCCACCGCCGGATCGGCGCCCGGGGGCGGTCAGGGAGGGGCCGGCAGCGGCGGGCGGCCTCCGGCGAGCTGAGCCGCGAGGCGGGGATTCGGTGCCGCGGGGGCGGTCTGCTATGCTGATGGTGCAGCGTGTGTGCATCGCCCCTCTGGGCCGCCACGTCGCCAATGATCAGGGCCATTACGGACCGCGCACATCGATGCGTGCGGAATCCGCCCTCGGTCTCACATCTTGCGGAGCACCCACGCGTGTCCGCCACACAGCAATGAGCATCACCATGAGCACCACCACCTTTCCCCCTTCCGATCCGTTGACCTGGAAACAGGCCGACGCCGATGTGCACGTCGCCACGCGTGCCGGCGAGTTCGCCGGCTTCGTCGAGTTCGACGGCAGCACCCATCTCGTGCGCGACAACCGCGGCACCGAGCTCGGCGCGTTCGCGTCGCTCGACGACGCGTTCAGCGCGCTCGAGGAAGCGCACGAGTCGGCGCGTCGCCGACCCGCGTTCACGCCGATCCTGCCGCGTGCCTGGCGCCGCACGACACGTCGCGCCCGCTCCTGACGCTGACGCCAGGGGCACCTGTTCCGGACGAATTCCTCGTCAGGGACACCGGAACTTCGGGTTCCCGACGGCTGCGCCGACCGCCTTTCCGGCACGCATGCTGAGAGGTGGCCAGGGGTTGTCGAAGTATTCCCTGACGCGCATGGAGCTAGGGCTACCCTGAGGTAAGCGTTGGGCAGCTGCCTTGGGCTTTCACAGCTCAAGGGCTCCGATCGTCAGGAGAAGATCATCTCCAGCACACAGATCGAAACGACCGCGTCAACGCTCGGTCCGGTTCGCCAGACCTACTCCGGCAACGCGGACTTCCCTCCGATGGCCAAGGCCTACAAGCAGGTTTCGCAGGTCGTCAAAGAGACCGGCCTGCTCGGACGGACCCAGTGGTTCTACGTCTTCGTCGCCGCCGGTATAGCCGTCGCCCTCGGCGGTCTCATCACGGGCTTCATCCTGCTCGGGGACAGCTGGTTCCAGCTGCTCATCGCCGCGGGCCTGGGCATCGTCCTGACCCAGATCGCGTTTCTCGGACACGAGGCAGCGCACCGCCAGATCCTGACGACGGGGCCGGCGAACTTCAAGCTCGCCCGCATCGTGATCGCCAGCATCGGCATGAGCTATTCGTGGTGGGACTCGAAGCACACCAAGCACCACGGAAACCCGAACCAGGTCGGCAAGGACCCGGACATCGAGGTCGACACGATCTCGTTCCTCGAAGAGGATGCCGCCAAGTCCAAGGGCCTGATCAAGCTGATCACCCGCAAGCAGGGCTGGCTCTTCTTCCCGCTGCTCACGCTCGAGGGCCTGAACCTTCACTTCCTCGGCCTGAAGTACCTGATGACCACGAAGAACGTGAAGGGCCGCTGGACCGAGCTCGGCATCATCGCGCTGCGGTTCGCCCTCATCCTGGTACCCGTGTTCATGATTCTCCCCCTCGGTATGGCATTCGCCTTCATGGGCGTGCAGTTCGCCGTGTTCGGCGTCTACATGGGGGCCGCGTTCGCGCCGAACCACAAGGGCATGCCGATCATCGATCCCAGCGCCCGTCTGGACTTCTTCACCAAGCAGGTCCGCACCTCGCGCAACATCAGCGGTGGATGGTGGACGACCTGGCTCATGGGCGGCCTCAACTACCAGGTGGAGCACCACCTCTTCCCGAGCATGCCGCGACCGCACCTCTCGAAGGCGCGTGACATCGTGCGCGACTACTGTGCGGCGAACAATGTGCCGTACACGGAGACCAGCCTCGGCCGCTCGTACATGATCGTGATCGAGTACCTGAACCGGGTCGGCCTCTCCGCCGGTGCCGATCCGTTCGACTGCCCGGCATCCGCCCAGTTCGGCCGGGCGTAACCGGCGCGGATCCACCGGGCATGATCAGCCCGGGAACGACAGAGGCGCGAACAGGAATTCCTGCTCGCGCCTCTGTCGTCTCCGTGACTACTT
Organism: Microbacterium sp.; assembly: GCA_050701935.1. GTDB lineage: Bacteria > Actinomycetota > Actinomycetes > Actinomycetales > Microbacteriaceae > Microbacterium. Next base: position 8,610 of record JBOGEI010000114.1, on the reverse strand, counting down.
GGAAGACTTCTTCTTCGTCTCCACCACGTCGATCGTGATCTTCTCGAGCGGGCGGTCGTCGTCGAGCTCGTCCTCGAGGACCTCGTCGCCGAGGAAGGCCTCCTGCGGTGTCGCGTCGTTCGACTCGACAGGTGCGCTCTCGACGGCCGTCTCGTCCGCTGCGGCGATGCCGGCAGGCAGGGAGTCGTCGGAGAAGATCCCGTCGGGGCGGATCAGCTCGCGCACCTCTGCCATGAAGCTCGTCAGCTGCTGCTGCTGCCAGCGCAGCTGACGCGTGCGGTCCTCTGCGTCATGCAGCACCGCTGTGGTGTGACCGGTGACCGAGTCGACGATCTTCTGCGCCTTCGCACGAGCACGTTCGAGTGTCTCGCGTGCGCGCACCTGAGCGTCGGCCTCGATGGCCTGTCCCTGCGAGCGGGTCAGACGCTCGTAGTCCTCGGCCCGGGCAGAGATGCGCTGGGCGTGCTCGAGCGATGCCGAGACCTGCTCGTTCGCGTCGTTGGTGATGCGCTCGGCGTGAGCCACCGCCTGGTTGTGCAGCACGAGGAACTCCTGCTGCGCGTCGTCCTGTCGGCGCGTGAGCGTCTCCTCGAACTCCAGCACGCGGGCGTTCATGTCGCGGACGTCGCGCTCGGCGTCGGCTCGCAGCTGGGTCGTCTCGCGGGTGACGAGGGAGCGCAGCGCGGCCGCGCCCTTCTCGGCCTCGGTGCGGATCGCCGTGGCCTCTTGGGCTGCCTGGTTGACCTTCTCGGCAGCATGCGCGGCTTCGCGCTCGATGCGGGCCTCGTGCGCCGTGTACTCGGTGTCCATCTTGAGCCGCACCTGGTCGGCGTCGCGCTGCGCCTGTGCCGTGATCCGCTCGGCGTCGGCGTCGGCCTCGGCGCGCTGCGCGGTCACTTCTTCTCGGGCAGAGGTCATCAGACGGTCCGCCTGCACGGCCGCGTTCTGGATGAGCACGTTCGCCTGCTCCTCGGCCACCCGCAGGATCGCCTCGAACTGCTGACGTGAAGGTGCCTCTTCGCCGTCGGGCTGCGGAGCGTCGACGAGTTCGGAGGTGAGGGTCGCCACCTGCTGCTCGGCGTCGGAGGCCTTGGCGTTCGCGGCCGTCAGCTCGCTTTCGAGGGCTTCGCGCGCCTTGCGCTCTTCCTCGCGCACTGCTTCGACGGCCTCCTCTTCGCGGGCCTGTGCCTCGGCGACGTCGGCGGCGGCCTGCTTGAGCTGGTTGCGGAGGGCCGAGAGCGCCGAGTCGACCTCAGCCTTGTCGTAGCCGCGGAAGCCGACGGTGAACGCGCCCTGCTGGTCGCGCGGCGTGGTCTCGATCAGCTGGTCGAAGAAGTCCGGAGAGCGCTCGCCTTCGCGGTCTGCGGTTCCAGGGGATTCGCTCATGGGTTCGTTGCCTTTCTGGCGTGGCCACACCGGGAGCTGCGGCTCCATCCCGACTAGCGGGACCGTGTGGACCGGAGGAGGTCGTCAGGGCGCACGCCACCACCATGACCCGGCGGAGGCCCGGCGGGCAGGGCGCGCCCTCCAGCCTAGTTGCGTCTGCGGGATGTTGCGCGCTCGGTTTTATCGGGCTGAGGGGGGCTGTCATGCGGTTCGTCTGAAATCGGATCACGAGTCTCGAACCCAGCGGGCGTTGCGGTCGTCGATGAGCGCTCCGCGGATGAACCCGATCGGTTCGCCCGCTGTGACCGGGATCTCGCGGGCTCCGGCAGCGGACGTGACGCGCGAGCGAAGCTCAGTCCACAGCGGTGCCGTCTGCGGAAAGCCCATGTACTCGCGGAACGTCTCGACCTGCATCCGGATGCCCTCATGATCGGTGTGCAGATGGACGATGCTGTCGTCGGGCTCGATGAACCGGATGCCGTAGTCGCCGTCGCTGCGGATGACGTACTCTCGCTGCTTGTTGGCCATTGCCGACGCCACGATCTCACGCGCAATGCGCTCCGGCGCGTGGATCACCAGGGTCGTGCCGAACTCGCCGAGCGTCTGGGTGAGCTTCTCAGCGGCGAACCTCCGTCCGGTCTCGTCGCCGGCCTCGGACGCATTGCGGCCGAGCCGGCTCTTCAGCAGCGGGCCGCCGATGATCAGGGCAAGGATCGGCACGCCGAGAAGAAGATAGGGAACAGCATCCACGGGCACAGCGTATCCGGCTGGCGCCACGTCATCATGAAGCTCCCCTCGGAGGTCCTGCCTCTTCTCGGGCCGTCGCGCAATCCCCTTCTGCGTCGGCAACTCCGTCGATAGCGTCGCCGGTGGCACCAGGCAGAGATGAGGACAAGGGGAGGGTGAGATGCAGACTATGTTCCGCACCCGGATTGCGCTCAACGACGCCGGGTTCTTCCTGGCGCAAGGTCAGGATGTCGCCGACCTGAGACGGCGTATCGAAGACGCGGTGCACGCTGGTGGAGGATTCGTGGAGTTCGTTGCGGCGGGAGATCGCTCGGTGAGTGTGCTCATTTCCTCGGCGAGCAAGGTCGTGATCTCGGTCGAGAGCGTCGTCTTCGACGCTCTCGACGACGCTGATGACGCCTTGCCGTATGGCGGGGAGTTCGATCTGCTATAACCGTTGGCAAGGATCGCAGTGGCGGATCCTCCGGTTCCGCGGCGGCGCTGGGGCGAGCGACCTCGGCGCACTGATACGGTGACGGCGGTGGGCATGGCGTCCCTGGGGCCTATGAGCAGAGAGATGTTCGAGATGAAGCGACCTTCCCGTCTGCGTCTCGGTCGCATCGGGATCGCCCTCGTCCTCGTGGTCGTGGTCGGGGCGCTCGTGCCGTGGCTGTCCACGAGCACCTCTGCGCGCGCCGCCACTGATGGGCAGATGGTCAATCCGGCGTCCGGCAACATCCAGTCCAAGGTCGGCGACGGCTGTCGGGGAAACTATCGTGCGCACGAGGGGATCGACATCTCTGCCCCGGGCGGTGCGCCGATCGTCGCCGCCTACGACGGGGTGATCAAGTCGCGAACTGTGAACAGCGGCTACGGCAACTACACCGACGTCGAGCACCCTGGCGGCTACGTCACGAGGTACGCACACATGGCTTCGCCGGGAACCTATGCGCCGGGGACGCCTGTGGTCCGCGGACAGCAGATCGGCGTGATCGGCAACACCGGGAACTCTCCGGCCTACCACTTGCATTTCGAGGTGCGGCGAAACGGCGCTGTCTATTCTGCGATCAACAACGGGTTCACCTGTCTCGCGAACGTCACACGGGGAAGCCTGATCCCTCTGTTCATCCCGGGACTTGGCTCGGGTCCCGTGGCCGCATCGGCCGACTACAACGGCGATATGAAGGCTGACCTTCTGGTCGTCGCCGGAAACGGGGACCTCCGCTACCGCCCGGGCACAGGAGGGGGGAGCTTTCATCCCCCGATCACAGTTTTCAACGGCTGGGGCGGTGACCGGAGGCATGTCACTCACGTCGATTTCAACGGTGACGGCAAGGGAGACATCTTCGCCGCCAGGTCCGATGGCGCGCTGGAGTTCTATGCGGGCAACGGGGCCGGGGGATTCGCTTCGCCTGTGAGCGTGGGGACCGGGTGGTACGAGATGCTTCACGTGACCTCGGGCGCCGACTACACGGGCGATGGACGGCAGGATGTGATCACCGTCGCCCCATCCGGCGTCCTCACCATCTATCAGGGCAACGGTGCAGGAGGGTTCGGGAGCGCGCATGTGACGTTCCCGGAGAGCAACTGGTCGAGCGCCCACTTCCTGATCGGCGGAGACTTCGACGGCGATGGTCGTGGTGATCTCGTCGGTGTCACCGAAACAGGGAGCCTCGACTTCTATCCGGGGGTGCCCAATGGTTTCGCGGCCAGGCGCGTCGTCGGCGAAGGATGGGTCGAGTTCACCGCGGTGATCGGCGGGGTGGACTACGACGGCGACGGTCGTGTCGATCTGCTCGCCCGCACGCCCGCGGCCGAGCTGTTCCTCTACCCGGGACGCGGCGACGGTACTTTCGGGGCACGGAAGCTGATCAGCGCGGACTGGGCCGACCACCTCGCCATCGGATAGCAGGGCGCCGCCGCGGGGCGAGCTCGAGCCGCGGCGTATCGTGGGCGCATGGCTGGTCCCACGTTCGAGGAGATCGCGGCCGGGCTCTACGCCGGTCGACCAGAGGCGTTCGTGTCGTCGCGCAAGGCCCACGCCGAGGCGGTCGGCGCGGGGGAACTCGCATCGCGGATCCTCGCCCTGCGGAAGCCCTCCGTCGCGGCCTGGGTCGTCAACGTCTTCGCGCAGGAGCGTGCGGGGCAGCTGGGAGAGGCGTTGCAACTCGCGCGCGAGCTTCGCGAGGCGCAGGATGATCTGGATGCCCCGGCATTGGCGAAGCTCGGCCGGGAGCGTCGTGCACTGACACGCAGGCTCGCCGAGGCGGCAGGGGGGTTGGCCGCATCTCGGGGCGAACGTGTCACCTCAGCGACGCTCGAAGCTGTCGAACAGAGCATCTCCGCCGCATTCTTCGAACCTGCGGCGGCAGCGGCCGTCGCCTCAGGCCGACTGCTGCGGGCTCTCTCGCCCTCATCGACAGCGGATGACATCCGTGATGCGGTGGCGGGAGACAGTCCTGCGCCGGCGGCGGAGTCTCCGCGTCCGCCCGACGAGCTGCAGGCACGCAGGATCCGACGTCAGGCCGAACACGCCGTCGCCGCGGCCGAGAAGGAACTGGCATCCGTGGAAGGGGAGCTCTCAGCGCAGGATGCGGGGTTGCAGGCCCTGCGCATCAAAGCGAATGAGTTGTCTCAACGGTCGGCGGAGCTCGAGGCTCAGCTCGCTCAGACCCGTGCCGACGCGTCCCGAGCCGAGCAGGAGATCCCGGGTGCGGAGGAGAGCCGGGCGGATGCGGCGGCTCGGGTGGATGCGGCTGCGAGCGCACTCGCTCTGGCGCGAAAGGTTCTGGAGGGGCTGTAGGCGGGCGTCGGTGCTGTCAGCCCTCGCCGCGCGTCGCGAAGTCGGGTCGGTAGATCCACTTGACCGTGTCGACGAAGCTGATCGTCTCGGTCTCGGTCACCCCGGGGATCGCGCGGATCGACATCACGAGGTCGAGCAGGTGCTCATTGTCCGCGGCCATCAGCTCGGCCATGATGTCGTAGTGGCCGGTGGTCGTGACCAGGTAGTACACCTCGTCGATCGCCGAGATCGCCTCGCTCACCTCGTGCACGCGATGGTCGACGCGTATACCTACGAGCGCGGACTGCGAGTAGCCGTGCGTCTGCGGATGCGTTATCGCGCCGATCGTCACGACGCGTTCGCCCAACAGGCGCTGGATGCGCTGTCGGACGGCGGCGTGCGAGAGGCCGACGGCCCCAGCCATCTCGGTAACGGACCGGCGCCCGTCCTCCTGGAGAAGGCGGACGAGTTTGCGGTCGAGGTCGTCCAGTTGTGCCGGGACCAGACCGTGGAATTCTCCGGATCGCATCGGTGCGTGCTCCTCTCGTGTGGCCTTTCGGCACGCTGACAGCGTACTCGAACCGTCATTCTCATTGCGGAACATCTTCGAGACCATCATTTTGATAGCATGCGACCCTAAATCCTCTTGGTTTCGTTGCCAATGGCAAGGTTGACCGCCATATTTGTCCTTCAATCGGTTCTCAACGATGAAATCCTTGGTTCAAGGAGTTCGTGATGAGCAAAATCACGGTTGTGCGGGCCGGGCGCCTGCTTGACGGCACCGGCGCGCGTCATCGCCGAACCACCTCCGCGACATCCCCAGCTGCGGGCTCCGACTCGAGTGGCGGTCGACAACGCTCATCTGGACGGCCCGCGTATCGTCGCCTGCGGGCCCGAGCCCGGGCTGTCCCGCACAGATGGGCACGGTGCGGGAGCTGAGGCGAAGGTCAGCGGGATCGATGAGCCAGGCGACCGCGAAAGAAGGGCAGCACGGGTGCTCTGTACTCGAGGGCTGAGCCATCTTCTGGCTCGAGGGAGAGTTCAGCCTGCCCGAAGCGCCACAGGCGGTTGAACAGGTAGACGCCTATGGTTATCGACCTATCTGAGGGAACCTGCCAAGTCCCCGGGCCCCACTGCGTCGGCTGACCGCGTCCGCCGATGACGAGCGTCGGCCTGATGCCGGCATAGAGTGCGAGCGGGGGCCTGTGCATCGTGAGCTCGATCCGGCGGGTGGTCATTCCGGTGCCTCGCCCGCGTGATCGCCGGAAGAGCGACGGCGTCGAGCCCACCGGGCTCCGATCGTGGTGCTCCCGATGCCCGCGGCGACGAGTGCTCCGCCGATGACGGTCGTCCAGAAGCCATCCGATGCCCAGAGCAGAGAGATGCCGCCGACGACGACCAGTGCTCCTGCGCCGATCCAGACGGCAGGGCCGGGGGTCGGCTGATGCTCGTGGTCCATGATGACCGAAGCCTAACGGCCTGACGCGAACTCGAATCCATGGTCAGTGGGCCCGGGCAAAGCAAAACCCCCGCCATGTAGAAGCTAGGCGAGGGTTTCTGGGCTGATTGTAATGATCAGCCTTGTGGCTCCGACGGGCGTCGATCCCGTGACCTCACGATTTTCAGTCGTGCGCTCTACCAACTGAGCTACAGAGCCGTGGTGCGACCGGCGAACCTGTCGCGTCCTAGACGAAGGGCCCTCTCCGAAGAAAGAGCCCGACGAACGGAGCGACCCTGACGGGACTTGAACCCGCGACCTCCGCCGTGACAGGGCGGCACGCTAACCAACTGCGCTACAGGGCCATACTGTTTTCAATTATACCGGAAGGTGTGACCCCAACGGGATTCGAACCCGTGCTACCGCCGTGAAAGGGCGGCGTCCTAGGCCGCTAAACGATGGGGCCGAGTCAGTCCCGGGGGACTTCCTTGCCGACGCTCAAGCATAAGGGATGATTCGAGCAAATCGCGAATCGAGGGCGCGGCGCCGTCTCCCGGGCGTGTTCAGGGGTGACGATGGACGTGTCGGGAGTGCGAGGAGACCGGTACGCCTACCCCTGGTGCTGATGTGAAAGTTGTTGTTAGTGTGGCAACTGTGAAACCGGCGGAAGGGGCCGTGTGAACGACAAGATCACGCTGGATGCTGCAGTCGCTGCTGCATCCGAGGACTGCGGCTGCGCGCCCAGCCCCACTGAACGCCGTGCTTTCGGCAAGACCGGAGTCAGCCGCCGTGGTGCCATCGGCATCGGGGTGCTCGGCGTCGTCTCGCTCAGCGCTTTCGGCATCACCAACGGAGTCTCTGCCGCCTACGCCGCAACGTATCCGAGTTGGGATGACGTGCAGCGAGCCAAGGGCAACGAGGCGGCGAAGGCTGCTGAGGTCTCGCGCATCGAAGGTCTCATCCAGTCTTTGACGCAGAAGGTCGCCGACACCCAGGCCGCGGCCGCGGTCGCGTCCGAAGAGTTCTACGACGCCCAGCAGGCGTACTTCGCTGCGGCGACCGAAGCCGACTCGATGCAGGCCAAGGCCGACGAGCAGGCAGCGGTTGCCGAGGCTTCGGCCCGCAAGGCCGGGCAGGTCGCAGCCCAGCGGTATCGCAGCGGCGGTGACGACACCTCGCTCGAGTTGTTCTTCGCCGGCTCGGCGAACAGCACCGACGACATGCTCGCTCGCCTCGGCACGATGGACAAGCTCCTCGAGTACAACCAGTCCGTGTACGACAACGCCGTCGCGGCTCGCAATTCCGCGCAGTCGCTCAGCGACCAGGCCGTCGTCGCCCGGACCGAGCGCGACCGGCTGCAGAAGATCGCGGAGGAGAAGATGGTCGCGGCTCAGCAGGCCGCAGACGCCGCTCAAGCCGCGCTCGACGAGCAGACCACGAACCTCGCCACGATGCAGGCGCAGCTCGCGGCCCTCAAGGACACGACGGCCCAGACGGTCGCCGGCTACCAGGCCGGTGTCGAAGCCGAGGCGAAGGCTCGCCGCGAACGCGAGGCGGCCGAGCGTGCCGCCGCGGCTGCGGCAGCCGCTGCCGGTGGCGGTGGCGGCGGCGGAAGCCAAGGCTCCGGAGGCTGGTGCCGTCCGCACGGTGGTGGAAAGAGCTCGGGATATGGTCCCCGTTCCGTGCAGTGCGGCTCGAACGGCTGCTCGTCGTCGTTCCACTACGGCACCGACTTCGCCAACGGCTGCGGTTCGCCGATCTACGCCGCGAACTCCGGAACGGTCGACTACGCAGGCGGCAACGGCGGCTACGGCAACTACATCCGGATCCAGCACGGCGGTGGCATCGGGACGGGTTACGCGCACATCCGCGATGGAGGAATTCTCGTCCGGTCGGGGCAGCGGGTGAACTCCGGCCAGGTCATCGCCTATGCCGGAAACACCGGACGCTCGTTTGGCTGCCACCTGCACTTCGAGGTCTACGTCAACGGCGGCGCCGTGAACCCCGTCGCTTTCCTCGCGGATCGCGGAGTCTCTGCCTGAGGTTCCGTCCGTCTGATACGCAGAAGACCCCCGGCCGCTGAGCGGGTCCGGGGGTCTTCTGCGTATCAGGCGTCGGTCAGTGACCCTGCTCGGACGCGCGGACGATCGCCTCGTCGAGGATTCGCTGCGCTTCGGCGGCGTTGCCCCACTCGTCGACCTTGACCCACTTGTTGGGCTCGAGGTCCTTGTAGTGCTCGAAGAAGTGCGAGATCTCCTTCTTCGTGTACTCGGCGATG
>JBOGEI010000113.1:0-12288 GCA_050701935.1 Microbacterium sp. | reverse complement strand
GTGCGCATCCTCTCCACCCTGCTGAAGTCGGATGCCGGAACCGCGACGGTGCAGGGTATCGACGTCGCCGCGAACCCGGTGGGAGTTCGCGAGCGCATCAGCCTCACCGGACAGTTCGCCGCCGTCGACGAGATCCTCACCGGACGCGAGAACCTGGTGCTGGTCGCGAAGCTGCGGCACCTGCCGGACGCCGGGAAGGTCGCCGACGACCTGCTGGCGAAGTTCCGTCTGACCGATGCCGGAGGCCGCAAGGTCGGCACCTACTCCGGCGGTATGCGTCGCCGGCTCGACATCGCGATGAGCCTGGTCGGACACCCCGAGGTCATCTACCTCGACGAACCGACCACGGGTCTTGACCCCGAAGCCCGCATCGAGGTGTGGGACGTGGTCAAGGAACTCGCGAACACCGGCACCACGGTGCTGCTCACCACGCAGTACCTCGACGAGGCCGAGCAGCTGGCCGACCGCATCGCGATCCTGCACGAGGGCCGCATCATCGCCAACGGCACACTCGCCGACCTGAAGAAGCTGCTTCCGGCCGCGAAGGTCGAGTACGTCGAGAAGCAGCCCACCCTCGAGGAGATCTTCCTCACCCTCATCGGCCCCAAGGCCTCGGAAAAGAAGGAGGACGCAGCATGACCACGCACTTCGCCGCCGACACGGCGACGCTCACCGGCCGCTCGATGCGGCACATCTTCCGCAGCCCCGACACGATCATCACCACGGCGGTCACCCCGATCGCGCTGATGCTCCTGTTCGTGTACGTCTTCGGCGGCGCGCTCCAGCAGAGCACCGGCACCGACAACTACGTGAACTACCTGCTCCCCGGCATCCTGCTCATCGCGATCGCATCCGGCATCGCCTACACGGCGTTCCGACTGTTCACCGACATGCAGAGCGGCATCTTCGAGCGGTTCCACTCCATGCCGATCGCCCGATCGAGCGTGCTGTGGGCTCATGTGCTCACGTCGCTGACGGCGAACGCCATCACCCTGGCGATCATCTTCGGCGTCGGATTCCTGATGGGCTTCCGCACCGGGGCGAGCTTCTGGGCCTGGCTCGGAGTCATCGGCATCCTGATGCTGTTCACCCTGGCGCTCACCTGGCTGGCGATCATCGCGGGCCTGAACGCCAAGACGGTCGACGGCGCGAGCGCGTTCTCGTACCCGCTGATCTTCCTGCCGTTCATCAGCTCGGCGTTCGTGCCGACCGACACCATGCCGGCGCCGGTGCAGTGGTTCGCCGACAACCAGCCGGTCACCTCGATCGTCAACACCATCCAGGCGCTGTTCGCCGAGAAGCCCGTCGGCAACGACATCTGGGTCGCCCTTGCCTGGTGCGTCGGCATCCTCGTGGTCGCCTACGTGTTCGCGATCATCTCGTACCGGAAGAAGGTCAGCTGATCTTCGCCCAGCGAGACGGGACGCTCCGACCGGGTCATTCGACCCGGCCGGGGCGTTTCGCCGCGCTCGGCGAGGTTCGGGACCTCGGCGTAGCTTCGGACCTCGGCGTAGGGAGGAGTTCTCCCTCTCGGGAGGAGCATCCCACCTGGATGCTCCTCCCGACGCGGAGATCTCCGCCCGGGCGGGCCCGCGATCAGACCGTGCGCAACGCCGCCGTGGGCGAGAGCCGCGCAGCGCTGATCGCCGGATACAGCCCCGCGATCACGCCGACCACCAGCGCCACGAGCGGGCCGCCGATGAGCACCACGAGGGGTATCGTCGCCATCTGACCCTGGATACCGGCGTAGACGAACACACCCGCGGCACCGAGCAGCAGCCCGGCCAGGCCCCCCAGGCCGCCGAGCACGATAGCCTCCGCCACGAACTGACCCGCGATCTGACCCGACCGCGCGCCGAGCGCCCTCCGGAGTCCGATCTCGCCGCGCCGCTCCAGCACCGCCACCACCATGGTGTTCGCGATGCCGATCCCTCCGACCAGCAGAGCGATCGCCGCGAGTCCGACCGCGAGGCCGGACAGCGAGTCATCCGCGGTGTCCCGCGCCCCGGCGAGGTCGCCGAGTCCGGTCACCTGCACATACGGGGAGGACGGATTCGCCGCACGGGCGATCGCATCACGGACCTTCTCTCCCGTGCCCCCGTCGGCCATGCGCACGTAGATCGAGGCGATCGTGTCATCGCCCTTCGCCGACACGTGCTCAGCCGCCCAATGATCGCCGAGGAACGCACTCGCATCGATCGATTCGGCGAGTCCCGCCGAATCGAGGATCCCGATCACGGTGTACCACTGCTCCCCGATCCACACCCGCACGCCCGGCTCCGTGATGCCCATCCGCGCGGCCGCGGCCGACCCGAGCACGGTCACCGGCAGCGACCGGTCGGTCTCGTCGAACCACGACCCCTTCGCGACCGATCCCTCCACCGACGACAGGAAGTCGGGGCTCGCCGCGTAGGCGGTCAACCCATTGCCCTGACTCTTCGGCATGAGGTCGTTGCGGTACACGCCGGTGTCATCCGGCACCTTCTCGAGCACCCCGACCCGTTCGACCCCCTTCACCCGCTCGATCATCCCGGCGGCCGTCTCGGGCAGCGCTACCGGCTTGTTGTCGGGCCCGTACCCCGGCTGCACCACGATCATGTTCGCGCCGAGCGCGTCGAGCTTGGCCAACAGCTCCGCCTGGTTCGACGCGGCGATGCCGGTGATCGCGGTGAGTGCGGCGATACCCACGGCGACTCCGAGCGCCGACAACGCCGTGCGCATCTTGCGACTGCGGGGCCCGATGAGCGCCGTGCGGATGCTGTCCGCGACACTGAGCCGCGGCATCCGCTCCCCTCTGCGCCTCATGCCGCGACCTCTTCCTTCTCCAGTGAGCCCGTGTCGCTCACGATGCGCCCGTCGTGGATGCTGACCTGCCGCTGCGTCCGCTCGGCGATGTGCTGGTCATGCGTGATGATCACGACCGCGGTACCGGAATCGGCGATCGAGGTGAGCAGTTCGAGGATGCGCTCGCCCGTGGTCGAGTCGAGCGCCCCGGTCGGCTCGTCGGCGAACAGCACCGACGGATTCCCGACGATGGCCCGGGCGATCGCCACCCGCTGCTGCTCGCCGCCGGAGAGCTGACCCGGCCGGTGCTTCATGCGGGCGCCGAGGCCGACCCGTTCCAGGGCGGCAGCCGCCCGTACCGAGCGCTCCGCGGCCGGCACCCCCGAGTAGAGGAGCCCGAGTGCGACGTTGTCGATCGCGCTGAGCGCCGGCAGCAGGAAGAACTGCTGGAACACGAACCCGATACGGCGAGCGCGAAGAACCGCCCTCTCGCGCTCGGCGAGGGCTGCGGCATCCGTCCCGTCGATCAGCACGGTGCCGCTCGTGGGGTCATCGAGGGTGCCCATGATCGAGAGCATCGTGCTCTTTCCCGATCCGGATGCCCCGACCACGGCCACCAGCTCGCCGCTCTCGATCGCGAGACTCATGCCGTGCAGCACGCGCAACGGCGGACTGCCCGGATACTCCTTGATCACGTCGACGAGCTCGACCACGGTGTCCGGGCTCATTGCGCCACCACCACGGCATCGCCGGCAGCGAGATCGCCACCCGTGACCTGCACCTTGGTGTCGGCGATCAGTCCGACCTCGACGGCGACGCGTTCGATCTTGCCGCCCTTGCGCAGCACGTCTACCGCGTAGCCACCGTCGGTCGTCGCCACCAGGGCTGTGACCGGCACGACCAGAGCGTCCTTCACCTCCGACGTCGCGAACACGACCTTGACCGCGCGCAGCCCGATGCCCTCGGCGACCGCGGGGTCGTCGAACTCGACGTTCGCGGTGGCAGGCGTCGTCTCGCCCTCCTTCTCGGTCGGCTGTCCGCCGGGATCGACGGCGGACACGGTTGCCGGCACCTCCGTGCCGTCGGGCAGGATGACCGTCACCCGCGTCGCGGGCAGGATCTCGCGCGCCTGCGCATCGGTGAGCTTGGCGACGACCCGCAGCGTGGTGCTCGTGTAGGTCAGCGGACTCGTGCCCGCCGGGTCACCCAGCTGCGCCTTGACCGACTCGACCCGCACCGATGCGGCGGTGATCGCGACGACGTCGCCCAACTTCACGATGCCGTCCTTCGTCACCCCCAGCGACTTCTGCCAGGCCTTGACGTTGGCCTCGGTGACCGCGGTGAACTCGTCGTCCACGGTCATGTTCTTGCCGAAGCCGAGGTCGGCGAGCGCCTGTTCCAGCTGTCGGACGTCGGGGCCGTTCTCGACGCCGAGACCGAGGTCGCGCCAGAACGGCCGGTCACCGCGCATCGCGATCACCGGCTTCCCGTCGACCTCGTAGAGCACCTGCCCGACACCGATCACGTCGCCGGCAGTCGGCAGGCGCGTGATGGTTCCCCCGCGCCCCGGCAGGGCGATGGATGCTCCGTAGCTGAGCGTCCCGTTCAGGCGCAGATCGGAGGTGAGCGTCGTGAGCTCGGCCTCGGCCGTGACGGGCTTCTTGCTGTCGTCGGGAGACTCGGCGACCGAGCTCCATGGCTGCAGCACCGCGAGGGCCACCGCCGCGGCGACGAGCAGCACTCCCACCGGGACGAGAACCTTCGTCAGCCGGCGGCTCATTCGTCGCCCCCGGAGGGGATGGTGGACGCTGCCGCGAACATGCCGTCGAAGAACTCCCCCATCAGCGCGAACCAATCGAAGTCAGCCGCCTCGATGCTCTCCTGCGTGAACATCGGCGGCATGTCACCCGTGGTCTCCGCGCAGGCCTCGAGGAGCGTACGCGCTTCGTCTTCCGTGATGCCTTTCGGCAGGGTGAGCATGCCATCGGTGTCGGGGTCGGCGAAGTCCGTGAAGCCGTTCTTCCTGGCGCAGGAGGCGAAGGCGAGACCGGATTCCATGATCTCCTCCGGCGAGATCATCTGCGTCTGCGAACCGTCACCCGCCATATCGGGCACCGGCTGCTCGAACTCGGGCACCTCCTCCTCGCATGTCTCCCAGGCAGCGCGCTGACCGCCCTCCTCCGGGTAGCCCGACGCGGCGGTCGAGGCGAGCCAGGTGCCATCGTCGTCGGAGAAGACCATCGTCATCGGCATGTCCTCGCCCTCACCGACGCTGAGCGAGGTCGAGCCCTCGGCGAGCGTGCCCATGCCCCCTTCGCCCCCGACATCCGGCATCAGCAGACCGACCTGTCCGCCGTCGATGATCTTCGCCGTCTGCCCCTCGCCCGTCAGGCAGGTCACGAACCGGGCGGCGGCCGCATCGTTCGCACCGTCCTTCGCCTTGTCGTCTCCCGAAGGGGCACCACACGCGGAGAGCGCGAAGAGCGCGAAGACAGCGGGCATCACCACCAGTGAACGGCGTGTTCTCGAGTCGAACATGACTTTCCCTTTCTCGCGGTCGCAGCTCATCCGCGACGTGCAGTCAGTTCTACGGATGCGGTGGTTTGCTGTGGGTATGACGGCGCCTAACCGGAAACTAACCGCGCAGCGCGCACCCTCGGAGACGGGAGGTGCCATGCGACTGCTGCTGGTGGAAGACGAGGTCGACCTGGCCGACACGCTGGCCGACGGCCTGCGCCGCGAGGGCTACCTCGTCGACGTCGCACGCGACGGCGCGAGCGCTCTGACCGCTGCCGCCTCGAGCGATGTCGACGTGATCGTGCTCGACCGCGACCTGCCCGTGCTGAGCGGAGACGCCGTGTGCCGCACGCTGATCGCGCAGGAGTATCCGGCACGCATCCTCATGCTCACGGCGGCCGGCACCCTCAACGACCGCGTCGAGGGCCTCGACCTCGGCGCCGACGACTACCTCGCCAAGCCGTTCGCATACGTCGAACTGCTCGCCCGCCTCCGCGCCCTCGTCCGCCGCGGACAGTCCACCCGGGCGAATGCGGTCCTCGAACACGCGGGCGTGCGCATCGATGTCGTGCGGCGCATCGTGGAGAGAGACGGCACTCCGATCCGGCTCACGCTCAAGGAGTTCGGTGTGCTCGAGACGCTGCTCGCGGCCGAGGGCGGGTACGTCAGCGCCGACGATCTGCTCGACGAGGTGTGGGACGAACCCCTCGAGCGCACCCGCGGCGTGGTCAAGATCGTGGTGCACACGCTGCGGCGCAAACTCGGTTCCCCCGCGGTCATCCAGTCCGCGGCCGGACACGGCTATCGAGTGGGGGCGCCATGAGACGCATGAGCTTTCGCACCCGGCTGGTGATCATCATCGCCGGAGTGTTCATCGCCGCTGGCGCCGCCCTCCTCGCCGTGCAGTACCTGGTGGTGCAGTCGCTGTTCTCCTCAGCCATCGACACCACGGCCGCGAGCTGCATGCCTGCCTTGTCGGTCACGCAGCTCTCGCAGGGGACGAGTGCGACAGACGGAACGGACATGAGTGGGGTCTCCCCCCTCACTGAAAGCGGACCCGCCTACGGAGCCACGAGCACGGGGTGCGTCTACTTCGCCGAGACTGCCGACCCCTCTGCGTACCAGCTGGCCTCCCCGGTCGAGACGGTGGCACTCGACGCCGTCGAAGGAGCCGTGCTGCAGCAGTCGACGTTTCTCGCCGATGAGGTCGGCAGCGGCCTGCTGCTGTGGTCGATCGTGGTGCTCGTGGCCTTCACCGGGGTCGCCGCCGCGATCGCGTTCTGGCTCGCACGACGGTCGCTGGACCGCATCGGAGAGGTCACCGCCGCAGCGCGCGACATCTCGGAGCGCGACCTCGGGCGCCGCCTCGATCTCCCGGGACCCGACGACGAGATCAAAGAGCTAGGCGACACGATCGACGGGATGCTCGACCGGCTGCAGTCGGCGTTCACCGCTCAAGACCGTTTCGTCGCGAACGCTTCGCACGAGCTGCGCACCCCGCTGACCACGACCCGCACTGCGCTCGAGATCCCCCTCGAACAAGGCGCGGTTCCGGCGGATCTGCAGGCCAACATGCAGCGCGCGCTGCGGGCCACCGAGCAGAGCGAACGCCTCATCACGGCACTGCTCGCCCTCGCTCGCGCCCGCACCGGACTGGACGAGGTCGAACCCGTCGAACTCGTCGAACTCATCGAGGACCAGATCGAAGACCTCGACGCCCAGGAGATCGAAGTGCACTCGAACCTGCGCGAGCTCACGGTCGAGGGCGATTCGGTGCTGCTGGCCAGGGCCGTGCGCAACCTGCTCGAGAACGGCATCCGCCACAACGTGCCCGGCGGCGAGCTGTGGGTGCGGTGCCGACGTGAGCGCGGACGCGCCATCATCGAGGTCGAGAACACGGGGGCCACGATCAGCCCTGCCACCGTGGAGCTGCTCACCGAGCCGTTCTACCGCGGCGATGCGAGTCGTACATCCACCGGCCCTGACGGCACGGGTCTCGGGCTCGCGATCGTGCAGAGCATCGCGAAGACGCACGGCGGCGAGGTGCGCCTGCGGGCCCGCAAGGGTGGCGGCCTGATCGCCGCGATCGTCCTCCCCCTCTGACCCAGGCGCTCTTGACCCCGGCGCTCCAGCCCCGAACGCAGAAGCTCCGGTCGCACTTCCTGCCGCCCGGCGGACCGGGGAGCGGCAGCAAGTGCGACCGGAGCGAACCTCTGAGAGGTGCTTGCGATGCGTCAGGTCAGCTGGTGACGGTCCAGTCGAACTGGTCGCCGTACTCCTTCAGCCACGCGTCGACGGCCTCTGCTTCCTTGCCCTCACCGTACTCGTTGACCACGAGGTCTTCGAGTGCGCCGTACTGCTCGTCGTCGAGCTTGATCTGCTCGATCAGCTCAGCGGCCTCGGGGAACTCCTCGGCGAAGCCCTTGGTCCCCAGGAAGTGCAGGCCCTCGGCCTTGCCCATCGCGCCCTTCGGGTCTTCGAGGTCCTTCACGGGGAAGGCGTCGTTCGCCCAGAACGGACGCCACAGCGTGACGACGATGTCCTCCTGCTTGTCGGTCGCGGTCTTCAGCTCGGTGAGCATCGCCGCGGTCGACGAGGTGACGAGCTCGTACTCGCTGTCGAGCCCGTACTCGGGCATCATCTTCTGGGTCTGGGCGGTGAGCCCCGCGCCCGGCTCGATGCCGTAGATCTTGCCGTCGAACTCGCCGCCCTTGCCCACGAGGTCTTCGATCGAGTTCAGCTCGGAGTACTCCGGCACTGCGAGGGTGAGCTTGGCGTTCTCGTAGTACTTGCCGAGGTCTTCGATGTCGTCGCCGTACTTCTTCATGTACTCGGCGTGGGTGAGTTCGGGCCAGGCCGACGGGTACATGTCGACATCGCCCTGCGCGAGGCCGGTGTAGAGCGGTCCCGCCTCGGTGAGCGTCTTCATCTCGACTGTGTAGCCGATCTTCTCGAGCTGGTCCTGCAGCAGGTAGGCGGTGCTCAGCCCGTCGGTCCACGAGGGCAGGAAGCCCAGCGTGATCGTGCCCTTGTCGTCGGCGTTGCTGTCGCCGCCGCCCGTACCACCGGCGCCGTCGCTGCTGCAGCCCGCGAGGGTGAGTGCGCCGGCGATGCCGATCGCCGTGATTGCGAGGATCTTCTTCTTCATGTGATTTCTCTCTCTCGGTTCCGTATGGGTGTTGTTCCGTAGGGGTGAAAGGTCAGCGCACGCCGCCACCGACAGCATTGCGACGGGGCGAGGTCGCAGCGCGCTCCGCCGCGTCCGCGGCATCGTGCTGCTCGACGCCCTCGGGAGCGGGGACGGATGCTGTTCCGCCACCACCACCGTGCGGCTTGCGACGCCGCTCGATCAGGTTCAGCAGCGACGAGCGGTTCTCGCCGGCGGACCCGAGCGCTGCCGTGACGCGGTCGAGGAAGACCGCGATCAGCACGACGCCGAGGCCGGCTTCGACGCCCTTGGGGATGTTGATCGTCGAGATCGCCTCGACGACCATCTTCCCGAGGCCGTCCGCGCCTGCCATTCCGGCGATGACCGCCATCGACAGGGCCAGCATGATCACCTGGTTGACGCCGGCCATGATGGTCGGCATCGCGAGGGGGAGCTGGATGCCACGCAGGATCTGGCCCGGCTTCGCGCCGAACGCCTGCCCTGCCTCGACGGTCTCGGAGTCGACACCGCGGATGCCGAGCTCGGTCAGGCGCACGCCCGGCGGCAGTGCGAAGATCACGGTCGCCACGAGTCCGGGGACCACGCCGATGCCGAAGAACACGATCGCCGGGATCAGGTACACGAAGGCCGGCATGGTCTGCATGAAGTCGAGCACGGGCTTGAGCACGGCCCGCACCGTCGAGTTGCGCGCCGACCAGATGCCCAGCGGCACAGCGATCAGCACCGCGATCACGGCGGCGACCAGCACCAGCGCGAGCGTCTGCATCGCGGGGACCCAGAGGCCCATCCCGACGATCAGCCCGAACGACACGACTGTGCCGACTGCGAGCTGCCATGAGCGCACGACCCACGCGATGAGCGCGGCGATCACGATGACGACAGCGAAGCTCGGGGCGAGCAGGATGTTCGTGAGCCCATCGACGAGGAAACTCATCACGAACGAGATCACATCGAGCAGACCGTCGAGGTTGTCCTTGATCCAGTCGACGACGGATTCGATCCAGGTTCCGACGGGGATGCGGAAGCCGTCCATCAGCGCACCTCCTCCGCGGTCGGGGTATCGGCTGGGTCGGCGGTCCACCCGTCATCGAGCACCGCATCGATCTCGGCCTGCGGCATCGGCATGAGCGGGAGGGTGATCTCCTCGGTCGCACCGGGGCCGGGGCCGAGGGCGGCGAGCAGCGTCACTCGGGGGATCACACCGACCAGGCGCCCCTCGGCATCCGTCACCGCGAGCGGCAGCGGCGACTCGACGGCCGGGACGAAGAGGTTCATCAGCACCTCGTCCTCGCGGACGCTCTGCAGCGCCGGCTTGAGGATCGAGTCGAGCGTGGTCGCACCCTGACGCACGAGCTTGACCGCATCGCGGTCGGTGACGACGCCGACGAGCTGACGGTCGCGGCCGACCACATAGGTCGCCGACATGTACGCGTCGCGCATCTGGCGCAGCGCGGTGCGGGGCCCGGCGGTGTGCGGCACGACGGGGCGCGGTCGCTCCATCACGTTCGCGGCAGTGAGCACGCGGGCGCGGTCGACGTCCTGCACGAACTGCTCGACGTAGTCGTTGGCCGGGTCCATCAGGATGTCCTCGGGCGTGCCGATCTGCACGATGCGGCCGTCGCGCATGACGGCGATGCGGTCGCCCAGGAACATGGCCTCGTTCAGGTCGTGCGTGATGAACACGATCGTCTTCTGCAGCTTCTGCTGCAGTTCGAGCAGCTGCTCCTGCATCTCGCGGCGGATCAGCGGGTCGAGCGCGCTGAACGCCTCGTCCATCAGCAGGATGTCGCTGTCGGCGGCGAGCGCACGCGCGATGCCCACACGCTGCTGCATTCCGCCTGAGAGTTCGGAGGGGAGCTTCTCGCCCTGCCCCTCGAGGCCGACCAGCGAGAGGATCTCCTCCGCCTTGGCCAGGCGCTCGGCCTTGGGGGTGCCCTTGAGCTCGAGCGGGTAGGCGACGTTCGCGGCGACCGATCGGTGCGGCAGCAGGGCGAAGTGCTGGAACACCATCGAGATGCGGTCGCGACGGATCTCGCGGAGCTTCGACGACGGGATGCCCGTGATGGGATCGCCGTTCACGGTGACGGTTCCGTCGGTGACGTCGTGCAGCCCGTTGAGCATGCGGATGATGGTGGACTTGCCCGATCCGGACAGGCCCATGATGACGAAGATCTCACCGCGGTTGACGGTGAAGCTGGCGTCGATGACTGCCGCGGTACCGGAATCCGCGACGGCGGCGCGGCTCTCACCGGCTTTCAATCGACGGACGGCGGTGTTCGGATTCTTACCGAAAACCTTGTACAGATGGCGCGCTTCAAGAGCGATTTCGGACACGTTTCCCCCGCGGCTCGCCTTCGGGTGGCTGAGCCTGCTTCGGTTACGCCCGGGTGAGGCTCTCGGGGCCGTTCGACGTGTTCGCTGTGGCGGCACAGACGGCGGATTTCGGATCCGCCGCGATAGAGCATCGACCGTACGTCCACGCCTCTTCGCAGCACAGCTCATCGAAAGAAGGACGTGGTCGCGGACTGGTCTTCGGGCCGTCAGGCCCACGTTCCAACGTAACGAAATGGCCGATCAGGGGCAAATCCTGGGTCGGCGGCACGCTCGGGTTTCCGTAGCTGACCGGGGGATTGCACGGGTATTCAACAATCTCTCCTCCAGCGCTTCGGAGGCAGCGATGGTGAGGTCAGGAGCCTCGAACGCTACGGGTCACGGTGAACTTCGGGGTGCGCTGGAGCTGCTCGGTCGGGCCGATCAGACGGCTGAGTTCGGCGCGATATCCGAGCGACGAGTTGTACACCGTGAAGAGCTCTCCTCCCGGTCGGAGCACACGTGCCGCGGCCTCGAACAGGCGCGTCGCCGCCCCGGTGTGGACGCTCGCACCGAGGTGGAACGGCGGGTTCAGCAGCACCACGTCGAACGACGCGTCAGGGAGCTCGGAGGCCGCGTCGTCGTGAGTGACCGTGACGCGATCGGCGACCCCGTTCGCGGCCGCCGTCGCCTGCGCGGAGGCCACCGCCGCAGCGGAGCGATCGGTCGCGATCACCGGCGCCGTGGAGTGGGCGAGCGCGTATGAGACAGCGAGCGCCCCGGTGCCGCACCCGAGGTCGAGCACGTCGACTGCGGAACCCGCGGGCCGAGCACGCAGCACCTCCAGCAGCGCCCGCGTGCCGATGTCGAGCCGAGCACCCGCGAAGGCGCCTCCGTGCGCGACCAGCGTCAGCCCGTCGTGCTGCGCGGTCACGGGGAACGGAGGGCTCTCGGGCGCGGTGAGGGGCTCGGATGCGACGATCAGACGCGACTTCCGCTCGGCGCGCTGGGCCTGGACGTGCGCGAAGCTGCGACCCAGCACCTCGTTCTGAGTGAGGGTCATGTGCTTCACGCGGCCTCCGGCGATGAGCACCGCGTCGGGGGCTGCCCAACGGGCGACGGCATCCGCGATCTCTTCCAGCTCAGCGAGCGCCTTGGGCAGCTGCAGCAGCACGAGCCGCGCGCCGGTGAGCAGCTCGTCGTCGAGCTCGTGCCCGGTGAAGCTGGCGAGCCCGAGCTCCTCGGCGTTGCGTTGCAGGGCACGGCGCCCGGTCGCGAGGTCTTGATGCACGCGGATACCGTGTCGCCCGGCGTTCACGAGAGCAAGGGTGATCGCACCGTACTCATCGCCGATCACGACGGTCTCAGAGCCTTCGACGCCGAGCGCGAGCGCCCGCTCGACGAGCAGCGGATCGGTCGCGTCGTACGCCTGGAGGTTGTCCGCCTCGACGTCGGGCCAGCGGCGCAGGCGGCTGTAGGGGAACTCCGGCACCAGCCCACTGTACGCG
>JBOGEI010000112.1:0-12540 GCA_050701935.1 Microbacterium sp. | reverse complement strand
TCGGTCCGACATCCGGGTAATCCTCCGACATCTGACCCAGGACGTGAAACCGGGCAGGAGTGACGAGAGTCAGGCGGGCGTGGCCGTCGGATACGGGTGCGGCAGCCACACCGTCACGATCAGGCCGCCGTCTGTGCGCGGGGTGAGCACCAGAGTGCCGCCGTGGGCCTGCGTGATGCGGTCGACGATCGCGAGGCCGAGTCCGACACCGGCGTGATCGTCGTCGCGGGTGCGCTCGGCACCGCGCTGGAACGGCTCGATGAGCGTCGCGACACGGTGAGCGGGAAGCATATCGCCCGTGTTCTCCACGACCAGCGCGACCGCATGGGGCAGTGAATGCGTGCGTACGGCCACCGAACCGCCGGCCGACAGGTTGTGCACGATCGCGTTGAGAACGAGGTTCGTCACCAGCTGCGGCAGGAGGGCGGCGGAGCCGAGCACCGGTGCCGGAACACCGCCCACCTCCACGGCGACTCCACGACGATCGGCGAGGGGCACCAAGGCCTCCACGGCCTCTTCAGCGAGGAGCGAGAGGTCGACGATCTCGCGCGGGAAGGTCCTGCGATCGGCGCGGCTGAGCAGCAGCAGCGCCTCGGTCAGGTCGATCGCGCGGGTGTTGACCTCCTGCAGGCGGGAGATCAGCGCATCGACGTCGCGGTCGGGATCATCTCGGGCGACCTCGAGGAGGGTCTGCGATATCGCCAACGGAGTCCGCAGCTCGTGCGAGGCGTTCGCGGCGAACCGCTGCTGTTCTGCGACGTGCGCTTCCAGCTGCTCGAGCATCGAGTCGAACACGTCGGCGAGGTCGCGGAACTCGTCGCGGGGCCCTTCGAGCGCGACCCGATGCGAGAGAGACCCCTGCGCCGCGAGCCGGGCGACATCCCCGATGCGCGTGAGCGGCGCCAGCATGCGTCCGGCGAGCAGCCACCCGCCGCCCAGGCCCAGCGCGAGGAGCACGACCATGACCATCGACGCGACCGGCACGAACGCCCTGATCAGGTCGGAGCGGTTCGGCACCCGGATCTCGAAGTAGGGGATCTGCACGTCCGGCACATACCGCAGCAGATACAGGGCCACCGCGGCGAGGAGCAGGAGCCCGGATACCAGCACGACCGCCGCATAGCTGAGCGTGAGCTTGAGGCGGGCGCTCATCCCGCGGCGCCTACGCATCGGCGTCCGTTCCGATCCGGTACCCGACACCAGGCACGGTGAGGATCAGCCACGGCTCGCCCAGTCGTTTGCGCAGCGAAGAGACCGTGATGCGCACGGCGTTCGTGAACGGATCCGCGTTCTCGTCCCAGGCGCGCTCCAGCAGCTCCTCGGCGCTGACCACTCCGCCTTCGGCATCGACGAGCACCTCCAGCACTGCGAATTGCTTGCGGGTCAGGGCGACATACCGATCGTCGCGATACACCTCGCGACGGAACGGGTCCAGGCGCAGCCCCGCCACCTCGAGAACTGGTGGTCGGCTGCGCTGCCGGCGACGGTCGAGAGCCCGCAGCCGCAGCACGAGCTCGCGGAGTTCGAAGGGCTTCGTCAGATAGTCGTCGGCACCGATCTCGAAGCCGGTCGCCTTGTCGTCGAGGCGGTCGGCGGCGGTGAGCATGAGGATCGGGATGCCGCTGCCGGAGGCCACGATCCACCGGGCGATGTCATCTCCTGAGGGGCCCGGCACGTCGCGGTCGAGCACGGCGAGGTCGTAGGAGTTGACGCTCAGCAGTTCGAGAGCGGTGTCGCCGTCGCCCGCGATGTCGGAGGCGATCGCTTCGAGGCGCAGTCCATCGCGTACTGCCTCGGCGAGGTAGGGCTCGTCCTCGACGATAAGTACACGCATGGCTGCGATCCTACGCACTGCGGTATATCGCGAGCATATGCAAAAGCGCATACGCCCTGGCAACCGGCCTCCTTCTTCACTGGGAGCATGAACACCAGCACCACCTCCCTCCCGCCGCGAGCGCGTCGTCGCCGCAGGGCCGTCGTCACGCTGATCGCCCTCGCCGCGGCCGTGATCCTCGCGTTCGCAGTGCAGCAGTCGCTGTCCGTGGCGTTCGCCGATACTGCCCGCACGGTCCCCTCGCCCGCACCCACCCCCGTTCCGTCCGGAGACACCACCGGCTCGGCGACCGCTCCGAGCGAGGCCGACGGCGTGATCGGCGACGATGACAAGCCCACGGTCTTCGAGGTGGACAGGGTCGCCGTCGGCAACCTCGACTCCGCTCTGCTCGCGGCACTGCAGCGTGCCGCGTCCGACGCCGAGGCGGACGGCGTGACCATCCGCGTGAACAGCGGATGGCGTTCCCCCGCGCTGCAGGAGTGGATGCTGCAGGACGCGATCACCCAGTACGGCTCCGAAGAGGAAGCGCGGCGCTGGGTGGCCACCCCCGAGACGTCGGAGCATGTGACGGGAGACGCCGTCGACCTCGGTCCGTGGTCGGCACTCGACTGGCTCAGCCAGCGCGGATCGCGCTACGGACTCTGCCAGATCTACGCGAACGAGTCGTGGCACTACGAGCTGCGCCCGGACGCCGTCCACGACGGCTGTCCCGAGATGCTCGCCGACCCGACCCAGGATCCGAGGACGAAGCGATGACCACTCTTCTCTCCCCCCAGCGCGCGATTCTCTCGCGCCTGCACGCACCGACGCTGTGCACGCTCCCCGATGCCGTCGCCGAGAACCTGCGACGTGTGCGGGCGGTGACAGCCGTGCCGATCATGGCCGTGGTGAAGGCCGATGGCTATGGGCACGGCGCTGTCACGGTGGCCAGGGCCGCGGTCGCCGGCGGAGCCGAGTGGCTGGGGGTGACCGACGTCGCCGAGGCTGTCGTGCTCCGCGACGCCGGGCTCGATGTGCCGATCCTCTCCTGGCTGAACCCCTCAGGGGTCGACGCGGAAGCCGCGGCGGCGCACGACATCGACATCGCGGTCGGTTCGGTCGAGGAACTTCGCCAACTGATCGCCGATGCCGCGGATCCGGTGCGCGTGCACCTGCATCTCGATACCGGGATGGCACGGGGAGGATGCCCGCTCGACGAGTGGTCCGAGCTGTTCCGTCTCGCGCGCGCCGGAAGAGGCAGGGTCGAGATCGTCGGGGTCATGGGGCATCTGCCGCGCGCCGATGAGGCCGACCCGGCGGTGAACGCGGCCGCGGTGCTGCGTATGCGGCAGGGACGCGATGCGGTGCTGCGTGCAGGACTCGGCCCGGTGCTCGTGCATCTCGCCGCCACGTCCGGAGCACTCACCGATCCGGCGACGCATTTCGGGATGGTGCGGATCGGGGCGGGTCTCGTCGGCATCGATCCTTCGGAGACGACCGCGCTGGTCGGGGCTTCGCGCTGGACGGCGCCGGTCGTGCACGGCGCGCGCGTGCCGGGAGGGACCCCGGTCGGTTACGGAGGTGGGGCGGTGACCGACCGGGAGACGCACCTGGCCGTCGTCGGTGTCGGATACGCCGACGGCATCCCGCGGGAGCTCGCCGCGGCCGCAGGGGTGGAGATCGGCGGGGCGCGGCATCCGATCGTCGGAAGGGTGTCGATGGATCAGATCGTGGTGGACACGGGGAGCGTACTGTTCCCGCGCGGCACGGTCGCGACCGTCTTCGGGCCCGAAGGGGGCGCCGTTCCCTCGGTGCAGGAGTGGGCGCGATGGGCGGGAACCATCCCGCACACCGTCGTCACCGGGATCGGCGCGCGAGTGCGGAGGAGTGTCGCATGACGACGAAGGTGCTGGTCATCGGCGGCGGGCAGAACGCCGAGCACGAGGTGTCGCTGGCATCGGCGGCCGCGGTCGCCGCCGCCCTGCGGATGGGCGATCACGAGGTCACGTGCGTGACGATCGACCGTGACGGGATCTGGCGCGTCGACGGGCGCCCGAACGGGGGCTCGGCCGCGGAGTCGCTCGCCCTCGCGCTTCCGCTGCTCACGCGGACCGACGTGGTCTTCCCCGCGGTGCACGGCGCCCTCGGTGAAGACGGTGCCCTCGCGGCGCTGTGCGCGCTCGCCGGGGTGCGCGTGGTGGGTTCGGGGCTGCGCGCCGGTGCCATCGGCATGGACAAATGGACGACGAAGCTGGTGGCGGATGCCGTCGGGCTGGGCACCGCGCGTGCTCGCCTGGTCTCGGCTGACGACATCGGGGATGTGGAGTTCGAGGGGGAGGTCGTGGTGAAGCCGGTATCGGCGGGGTCGAGTCACGGCGTGAGTCTCGTGACCCGCGAGGAGGATCTGCTCGTGGCGTTGCACGAGGCGGCGCGCTTCGACCGCCGGATCCTGGTCGAAGAGGTCGTCCGAGCGCGAGAGATCGACGTCGCCGTGCTGCGCGAGAAGGGCGGCATCCGCTGGGCCGCACCGCCCCTGGAGATCCACGCGACGGGCCTGTTCGACACGGCGACGAAATACGACGGCAGTGCGCGTTTCACGGTTCCGGCGCAGCTCGACCCCGCTGAGGTGTCTGCGCTCAAGCGAGCCGCGATCGCCGTGTTCGACGCCCTCGGATGCGACGGCGTCGCGCGGATGGACTTCTTCCTGACCGACCGCGGTCCGGTGCTGAACGAGGTGAACACGATGCCGGGTCTGACGGCTGCATCTCAGGTGCCGCGCATGTTCGCGGCGGCCGGGGTGACCTACGTCGACCTGGTGGCGCGGCTCGTGCGCGCGGCGTCGTGACGGGGTCTCCTGCGCACCGGGTCGGATGGCCCGATGTCGCGAAGGGCATCTGCATCACCCTGGTGGTGCTCTGGCATGTGGTCACCAAGCACGCGATCCACGTGGCGGGTGCGGGGCCTGTGACCGATGCCTGGGCGACGCTGAACGCGCAGCTGCTGCCGTTGCGGATCCCGCTGTTCTTCCTGGTGTCCGGGATGTTCGCCGCACGTGCGGTGCTCGCTGACGACGGCAGCTCCTGGCGGCGGCGGGCGGCACGGCTGGCGCTGCTCTACGTCGTCTGGGTGCTCATCCAGACGTTCGTGCTGGCGCTCGCTCCCGACTTCGACACGGCTCGCGCGACCAACGGGTGGGAGCTGCTCGCGCAGCTGACCATCAGTCCGACGAACCTCTGGTACCTGCTTGCGCTGGCGGTGTATATGGCGGTCGGTCGCCTGACCCGGAGACTCCCGACCGTCGCCGTGCTGTCGGTGGCGTTCGTGATCGCGGCGGTCGCCGGAGCCGGGATCATCCCCGACCTCGGCAACCTGTGGCAACTGGTGCAGAACCTGTTCTTCTTCCTCGTCGGGTTGCGGCTGCGCGCGGTCGTCGAACGCTTCGCGAAGAGCGTCGGGATCTGGCGCACGCTCGCGCTCGCGGTCGTCTACGTCGGTGCGCTCGCGCTCGTGGCGGGACTCGCCATCCGCCTGCTGCCGGGGGTGTGGCCCGCGCTCGCGCTGATCGCGGTGGCGTTCGGGGTGTCGCTCAGCGTGCTCCTCGATCGGCACGCGGCTCTCGTGGCGCGACCGCTGCGCTGGATCGGACGGCGCACTCTTCCGATCTACGTGCTGCACATGATGCCGCTCGCCCTCATCGACGCGGGGCTGCGCGCGGTCGGGGTGAGGGCGACGCCGGTGGTCGAGGCCATCGGACCCGTCGTGGTCACCGCCGTCGTGATCGCGATCTGTCTGGGGGTGCATGCGCTGCTCGTGCGCTGCGGGCTCGGGGCGCTGTTCGACCCGCTGCAGGTGGTCGATCGCCTGACGCCGCGGCTTCGCCGATGAGGGCCTCCGATGAACCCCTCGACAATCGGCGATCGACGGCGGATGCTGGAACCATGGCGGCCTTCACAGCGGACAACGCGTTCAGCGGTTTCAGCGTCGACGACATCGACGCGGCGGAAGAGTTCTACGGGAGGGCCCTCGGGCTCGACGTCGAACGCAATGCGATGGGGTTCCTGAACCTGCGGCTGCCGAGCGGCGGGTCGATCCTCATCTACTCGAAGCCGAATCACACGCCCGCGAGCTTCACGATCCTGAACTTCCCGGTGGCGGATGTCGACGCCGCCGTCGACGAG
Source organism: Microbacterium sp. (assembly GCA_050701935.1). Lineage (GTDB taxonomy): Bacteria > Actinomycetota > Actinomycetes > Actinomycetales > Microbacteriaceae > Microbacterium. Next base: position 6,549 of record JBOGEI010000112.1, on the reverse strand, counting down.
CTCATCGCCCGGGGCGTGCAGACGAAGATCTACAGCGACGAGGAGTTCCCCTCCGATGAGCGCGGCATCGTGCGCGGCAACGGTCGGGGCCCGGACATCGCATGGTTCCGCGACCCTGCGGGCAACGTGCTCGCGGTCATGCAGGCCTGATATCTGCATCTTCTTCCACTTATGTACATAAGCGGTAGAATGACATCATGAACACGATCAGCCGCAGCGTCCCGTCGAAGGATCTTCGCGACAGCTTGGCCGACGTCCTCGGCGGCGTCGCCTATGGTTCCGAGCGCGTGGGCGTCACCCGCCATGGCAAGCTCACGGCTGTGGTGATCAGCGTGGGCGACCTGGAACTGCTCGAAGAGCTCGAGGCCGCACGCGATGCGGCCGAGTTCGCCGCGGCCAAGGCGGCGGACGACGGGAATCGCGTGTCGCTCGATGAGCTCCGCACGGAAGTTGCGTGACCGCCTATCGGGTCGAGTTCACGACGGCGGCCGCCAAAGAGATCCGCAAACTCGATGCGCAGATCCGTCGACGGATCCTCGCCGGTGTAGCGGAACTCGAACGCGAACCCCGCCCCCACGGGGTCCGCAAGCTCTCCGGCTACGACAATGCGTGGAGGGTGCGCATCGGTGACTACCGCGTCCTCTACGAGGTGATCGACGACCAGGTGCTCGTGACCGTGGTGCGCGTCGCCCACCGCCGAGACGTGTACGAGATCTGAGACTGTCCTCGGTGTGGGATCGATCTGGTGGAAAGGCTCATCGCGCCACCGTCGACGAAAACCCGGAGACCGAGGTCTCCGGGGCTTCGTCATCCCGATCAGCCGAAGACGGCGTCGGGGTAGAGCCCCTCGGCGATCAGCCGGACGGCCGAGACGTTGCCGAGCGTGCCGGGGAACAGGTCGGTCGATGGGACCGCGATCAGTCGGCCGTCGCGGACGGCGGGCATGTCGGGGAACGTCGTCGCGAGGTAGGAGCGGACCGCGGCCTCGTGCGCCGGGTCTGACACCGCGAACACGAGTGCGTCGGGTGCTTCGGCTGCGAGGGATTCCGGGGTGATCTCGGCGGCGAAGAAGTCGGCGAACGCGGGGTCGTCCGGTGTGAAGACGTTGTCGGCACCGGCACGCTGCAGGATGTCGTACTCGATGCCGGCGCCGATCGCGGTGAGGGTCGTTCCCTCCACGAAGACCTGCGCGACGCGCGGGCGCTCCTGTCCGTCGATCGCCTTGTCTACGGTGGCGAGCTCGGCTTTCGATGACTCGATCAGGTCGTTCGCCTCATCCTCGACGTGGAAGATCTCGCCGAGGTTCTTCAGGTCGATGAACAGGTCGTCGACCGTGCCCTCCATACGACGGTCGAAGCATCCGCCGGTCGCGGTGTACGCGGCGACACCGGCATCTGCGAGCTGCTCGATGCTGGCGAAGCCCTGCTCGGCGGTGAACTCGTAGGTGGTGGGCGAGTACACGAAGTCGGGCTCGACGGCGAGGAGCTCTTCGCGGCTGGGCGGGGCGTCGCCGCCGATGACCGGTACATCGGACGCGAGGTCCGCCACGTCGGACGGCAGCTGCTGAGCCGTGGCCTGCGCCTGCCCCACGAGCGAGTCGGCGAGGCCGAGGCGCAGCAGCAGCTCGGTCTGCGACGGGTGCATGCCGACGACGGCGGTGGGTGTGGTCGGGATGTCGACCGTGCGACCGCAGTTCTCGATCGTGATCGCCTCCCCGGAGGCGGCGGGTGCGGTTCCGGTGGATACGCCGCCGCCGCATGCGGTGAGGGCGATCGCTCCCAGGCCGACGGTGACGGCGGCGAGCACGCGGGTGGTTCGGGTACGGGGTGTCATTCTTCTTCTCCTTGATTGAGGGGCACGGGGTGATGGGTTCGGGTGTCGGGTCGATCAGCCGACGGGCTGCCGGGGGTGGAAGGTCATCGCCCGCGCTCCCGTGTCGACCTCGATGGCGATACGGGCGGTGACGCGGAAGACCTCGTCGACGAGGGTGGGGGTGAGCACGGTGTCGGGTGGGCCGAAGGCCACGAGCCTTCCCTCATCGAGCACGGCGACGTCGTCGCAGAACGCCGCAGCGATGTTGAGGTCGTGCAGGGCCGCGATCACGGTCGTGCCGAGTCCGCTCACGACGCGCATCAGATCGAGCTGGTGCGCGATGTCGAGGTGGTTCGTCGGCTCATCCAGCACCAGGATCTCGCCGCTCTGCGCCAAGGCACGGGCGAGCATCACCCGCTGGCGCTGACCGCCCGAGAGCGACCGGACCAGGCGGTCGCCGAGATCGTGCACGTCGGCGGTGCGCAGGGCCTCGTCGACGATGCGGTGATCCTCCGGGGTGTCGCGGCTGAAAGGTGCGCGATGCGGTGAGCGGCCGACGAGGACCGTCTCGCGCACGGTCAGGTCGAACTCCGACGGAGCATCCTGCAGCATGACCGACACGGTGCGCGCGAGGGTGCGCGGGGCCAGCTGCGAGACATCTGCGTCGTCGATGAGGACGCGTCCGTGTTGTGGACGCTGGCCGGTGAAGAGCGCGCGCAGGAGGGTCGACTTGCCGCTCCCGTTCGGTCCGAGGAGCCCGACGATGCGCCCGGTGCCGACCTCGAGACGGATCCGGTGCAGCACGGTGCGACCGCCGCGGGCGACGCTCACGTCGTCGAACAGCACGCTCATCGGTCGAACCCCGCACGCTCGCCGCCGCTGCGCATCAGCCACAGGAAGAACGGAGCCCCGACGAAGGCCGTGAGGATCCCGAGGGGGATCTCGGTCGGCATCGCGACCGTGCGGGCGAGCAGATCGGCGACCATGAGGAACAGCGCTCCGCCAAGGACCGTGATCGGCAGCATCCGCCGATGATCCGAACCCACCAGGAGCCTCGCCATGTGCGGCACGACGAGGCCGACGAAGCCGATGCCCCCGCTCACGGCCACGATCGCGCCGGTCAGGAGTGAGGCGAGCACGAGCAGCAGCCCGCGCAGCCGGGTCGTGCGCACACCGACCGCCATCGCGGACTCGTCGCCGGCGAGCAGCGCGTTCATCGACCGGGAGAGTCCGAAGACCGCGATGCAGGCGATGGTGAGTGCGACGGCGGGGATCAGCAGCGACGACATGTCGGCGGCGGACACGCTGCCGAGCAGGAAGAACATCACACTGACGACGTTCTGCGCGTCGGTGGTGAGCGTGAGATAGCTGGTGATGGCGCTCAACAGGGCGCCGAGCGCGACGCCGGCGAGGATCATCCTGGTCGGCGACAACTCTCCGCGGATGCGGGCGAGCATGGCCACGAGGATGCAGGCGACCATCGCCCCCACGAACGCCGCCCCGCTCATGGTGAGACCGAGGAACGTGGCGCCGCCGGAGACGATCACCAGCACTGCACCGACGCTCGCGCCGGAGGAGACGCCGAGGATGTACGGCTCGGCGAGCGGATTGCGCACCACCGCCTGCATCATCGCTCCGGCGAGAGCGAGCCCTGCGCCCGAGAGTGCGGCCAGGAGCGACCGTGGCACCCGGAACTGCCACACGGCCTGGTCCTGCAACGGGGTGAGCGTGCCGTCCGACATCCAGGGCATGCCGGGGATCAGATGCCCGATCACGATCTTCGCGGCGTCGATGGGTGAGACCGCGACGGGGCCGGTCGCTGCGGAGAGCACGAGCACGAGCACCGCCAGAACCGCGATGGTCGTCACGGTCGGGCCGACGCGCAGCATCCTCCGGCTCCCGCCCCGGCTCCCGCTCCGGCCCCGGATGCGCTCGCCGCTGCGTCGCCGCAGGAGGGGAATGCGTGTTCCACGTCGTTCGGGGAGGGTGGTGGTCGACTCGCTCACAGGTCGCCTCGCGTCGTGGCCCCGGCTGTGCTGTCGGCTGTGACCCTGGCTGTGACCTCGGCGGCGAAGTCGAGCACCGTGAGCCCCAGCTCGTGCAGTGCAGCAGAGTCGTTCGCACCGTGCCCTGCTCCCGCAGCCGTCCACAGCCGGGCAGAACCGCCGGCCTTCTGCAGCGCCTCGACCATCCGGTGCGTGTCGCGAGCGAGCACTCTGGTGTCCTCGCCGAGCACGACCCCCAGGTAGGAGGGGATCGGAGCCCCGACCGGAAGCGCTTCGGCACGAGCGAGAGGAGAGAGGGCATGGAGGCGCGCGCGCGATTGGGGGGAGCCGTCATCGCCGAACTCCGCCCGCCAGCGCGCTCCGAGCGGATGATCGTCGAGGGCGAGCAGATCGAGCGGTGCGGCGGTGGTCACGAATCCCGCACACAGCTCCGGATGTGCGATCGCGCATCCGGAGGCGACGACGCCGCCCAGGGAAGCGCCGGCGAGCACGAGGAGATCGGAGCGGGTGATCCCTGCCTCGATGAGCCCGCGTGCGACGTCGGCGAGGTCGGCGATCGTGCGCTCCTTGCGGGCACCGCGGCCGGCCTCGCGCCAGGCTTGTCCGCGCTCGCCGCCGCCGCGCAGCTGCGCGACGGCGTACGCTCCGCCGCATTCGACCCACGCGGGCACGGTCGGCTCGAAGAGCGGGAGGTGCGGCACGCCGAAGCCGCCGTAACTGGTCAGGATCAGCGGCAGCGGGCACTCCGCTCCGGTCGGAGAGGTCACATGGACGGTCAGGGTCGCGCCGTCGTCGGCCGGGAAGTCGTAGCGCGTGGTGGTGGCGGGGGTGCGCGTGGGGGACGGCACGACCGTGGTGCCCTCCTTCGAGCGCTCGACGATGCGCGGGGGAGTGAGCGGGCCCTCGACGCCGAGACGCAGCACGCCGTCGTCGACGCCGATCATCGTCGTGGTGAGCGCATCGGCTGCGGACGAGGCCGCTTCGAAGCGGTCGACCTCGATGCCCTCGACCAGGTCGATGAGCACACTGCGCCCGTCGGCGACGGCGAGAACGACGACGCGGTCGCCGTGCACTGCGACGTCGACGATCAGCGCGTCGGGATCGTGCCAGTGCCAGAGCGCACCGTCCGTTCCGGAGCCGTCGTTCGGCACGGCATCGAGCCCGCCGTCGTGCCACACCAGCACGTCGGTGCCGAGCGGGGATGCGCGCAGGAGCGCCGGCCACCGACCCAGTGAAGCTCCGGTGGCGCGGTCGGTCAGCGTCGTGCCGCGGGAGTTCGAGCTGAGGGCGCGCAGGCCGTCGGCCCCACCCGGGAAGAGTCGCAGTCGCACGTCGGGCTCGACGTGGACTGCGCTGTGCTCGTCGTTCTCGAGGTTCAAGGACACGAGCATCCCGTCACGGCTCGCGACGACGTCGAGGCTTCGCGAGTCGGCAGCCCACAGCACGGTGTCGTAGCGCAGGCGGATGTAGGAGTGCAGCCGCAGAGTGCCCGCGGCGACGTCGACGATGCCGAAGACGGCATTCTCGTCGGCGGTGGGCGCCCACTCCACGGCGATGCGCCGACGGTCGGGGGAAGGGAAGATCCGGTGCAGGTGGCCGTCCGGCTCGATCACGGTCGTGCCGTCGAGGCGGTGGATGCCCCGGCGGGAACGGTCGTCGGCCCGCCCCAGCGCGAAACCGGCGACCGGCAGACCCGGCCGGCCGTGGCGCTCGGCGCGTGCGAGAGCGTCGTCGAGCACGGATCGCTGCGCGCTCATCGGCCCACCAGGTCGTCGACGCGGTCGTCGCCGGCAGCCCACAGCAGGTGTCCGCCCTCGTCGAGCGGCGTGGGGAGCTCGATCGTCGAGATGCCGTCGTCCTCGTCGAGGAGGAGGATCGTGCCGTCTCCGCCGCTGGTGACCGCGATCGTCCCGGTGCGCGGATCGATCGCGATGGAACGACGCTGTGCGGGGCGACCGTCGACGCCGTCCCACGGCATCTGTCCTGCGCGGGGCGGGTGCGTCATCGCCGGGATAGGGGTGATCCGCGAGATGCGCGCGGCCTCACGATCGATCACGATCACACCATCGCCGTCGGGGTGGATGACGGAGACCGCCGCGACACCGGCGGAGAGGGCGAACCGGAAGGCGAGCCCCGGTGGAAGCGGCACCGCGCGGGATGCACCGGAGGCGAGGTCGATCTCGACGAAGGTGTTGGTCCATTCGGGCCAGGAGCCGGGGGAGGTCGGTCCTCCGCGGACTATGCCGGTGGCTCTTCCGGTGTCACCGGCGAGGCGCAGGTAGTAGGCGCGGCCTTCGACGGGCCACGGGACGACGCCGATGGCGCGGGGTGCGCCCTTGTCGACGACGAAGCGCTCCAGGCCGCGGCTCGTCGCGATGCCGACGATGCCGGACGCCGGGTCGATCACATCGCCATGGCCGTCTGCGGCGAGGTCGTCGAGAAGGCGTCCGCGCAGGACCGGTGCATGCGCTCCGACCTCGAGTGCCGCCGCGAGAGGCAGTGCCTCCACTGCTCCGGGTTCGCGATGGCGGAGCACGATCGACGGCTCTCCCGTGGCCTGATCCGGAGCGAGCACGACGCCGGGCTCGCCGGTGCGCACGCGGAAGCGCACGGAGGAATCGCCCGCGAGGTCGACGACCGAAACGAGGTCGCTCCACGGCTCCTCGTTCATCCCCAGACCGGTGGTCACGACCACGTGGCGGCCGGCGGGATCGCAGGCGAGGTGCTCGGC
>JBOGEI010000111.1:0-12805 GCA_050701935.1 Microbacterium sp. | reverse complement strand
GGGAACGAGTCCTCGCGGCATCCGGTGAAGTGGCGTTCGGAATCAGCCCGGGTGCGTCATCGACAGCAGGTCGAGCTTCTCGTCGAGCTGTTCGAGGGTCAGCTCGCCCCGCTCGACGTAACCGAGGTCGATCACGGCATCGCGCACCGTGATGCCCTTGGCGACGGAGTGCTTGGCGATCTTCGCCGCAGCCTCGTATCCGATGAGCTTGTTCAGCGGCGTCACGATCGACGGGCTCATGCCCGCGAACGCGGCGGCGCGCTCGACGTTCGCCTGCAGGCCGTCGATCGTCTTGTCGGCGAGCACGCGCGACGCGTTCGAGAGCAGACGGATCGACTCGAGCACGGCCGTGCCCATGACCGGGATGGCGACGTTCAGCTCGAAGGAGCCGGATGCCCCGGCCCAGGCGACGGTCGCGTCGTTGCCGATCACGCGGGCGCACACCATCAGCACGGCTTCGGGCACGACCGGGTTGACCTTGCCGGGCATGATCGAGGAGCCGGGCTGCAGGTCGGGGATGTGCAGCTCGCCGAGACCCGTGTTGGGGCCGGAGCCCATCCAGCGCAGGTCGTTGTTGATCTTGGTCAGCGAGACCGCGATCGTGCGCAGGGCACCCGAGGCCTCGACCAGGCCGTCGCGGTTGGCCTGCGCCTCGAAGTGGTCCTTGGCCTCGGTGATGGGAAGCTCGGTCTCGGCCGCGAGCAGCGCGATGACCTTCTGCGGGAAGCCGAGCGGGGTGTTGATGCCGGTGCCGACCGCGGTGCCGCCCAGCGGAACCTCGGCGACGCGGGGGAGGGCGGACTGCACGCGCTCGATGCCCAGACGGATCTGACGCGCGTAGCCGCCGAACTCCTGCCCGAGGGTCACGGGCGTCGCATCCATCAGGTGGGTGCGGCCGGACTTGACGGCGTCCTTCCACAGTTCCGCCTTCGCCTCGAGGGCGACGGCGAGGTGATCGAGAGCCGGGATGAGCGTGTCGATGAGCGCCTGGGTGACCGCGATGTGGACCGAGGTGGGGAACACGTCGTTCGACGACTGCGAGGCGTTCACGTGGTCGTTGGGGTGGACGGTTGCGCCGAGGATGCGCGTCGCCAGCGTCGCCAGCACCTCGTTCATGTTCATGTTCGACGACGTACCTGAGCCGGTCTGGTAGGTGTCGACGGGGAACTCGCCGTCGTGCGCGCCGGAAGCGACCTGGTCGGCGGCCTGGGCGATCGCGTCGGCGATGGCGCCGTCGAGGGTGCCGAGCTCCTTGTTGGCGAGCGCTGCTGCCCTCTTGATCCGGGCGAGGGCGGCGATCTGCGTCGATTCCAGCCCCTTGCCCGAGATCGGGAAGTTCTCCACGGCGCGCTGCGTCTGCGCTCCGTAGAGCGCGTTCACGGGCACCCGCACCTCACCCATGGTGTCGTGTTCGATGCGGTACTCGGTGTCGGTCATTCCGAACCCTCCTTGGTTGCGGGGTCAGTCCCCTGGATAGCGGCGTCGTCGGTGTCGATCCCGACCGTGATCACGGGCACCGCGGTGCCCTCGGCCAGGCGGTAGTTGGCGCCGACGATGCCCAGGCGGCCCGCGGCGACGGCGTCGCTGATGATCTCGGACGACTGCAGCAGGTCGCTCACGGTGTTGCGCAGGTGCTCGATGCCGACGAGTTCCGAGTCGATCTCGGCCACGGTGGTTCCGCCGCTCTCGGCCAGCACCTTCCTCGCGGCGGGCACGATCGGGGCGATCAGCTTCCAGATGTGCGGAGGCAGGGGGGCTGCGTCGATCGCGGTTCCGTCGATCGCCGCGCGCACCGCGCCGCAGGAATCATGCGCGAGCACCACGATCAGCGGCACCTCGAGCACTGCGACGGCGTATTCGAGGCTGGCGACGATCGACTCGCCGATCACCTGCCCGGCGTTTCGCACCACGAACAGGTCGCCGAGGCCGAGGTCGAAGATGATCTCGGCGGCGAGACGCGAGTCCGAGCAGCCGAACAGCGTGGCGACCGGATGCTGTGCGACGGTCAGGTCCTTGCGGCGCGTGACGTCCTGATTCGGGTGCCGTGGCTCGTCCTGGACGAAGCGGCGATTGCCGTCCTGCATCTGCTTCCAGGCGGCGGCGGGGGTGAGCGGGTGCGTCATGAAGCCTCCGAGATGGTGCGGATCTGCGGAATCAGCGACTCTGCGAGTTCAGCGGTCGAATCGGCCGAGCGCGAGCCGTAGAGCAGGATGTAGTCGTCGCCGGCCTGCGTGCCGATGGCGTAGGTGACGTTGGCGTTGGATTCTGCGCTGCCCGGCTTGTAGACGTCCCAGTCGAGGCCGCCGATGCGCACCGTGTCGGTCGGAGCGATGCCGTTCAAACGCTGCGGAGCCCACGAGGAATCGGCGTCGAAGGCCTGTGCGACCTTGATGAAGCCGCGTTCCTTGTCGGACTTGGGGGCGAGCGTGACCTCCCACACGACGGTCGCACCACCCTGCATCTCCGCGCCGTTCGCGCGCCAGAAGTCGCCCAGCTCGGGGACGAGGACGGGGCTGTCCATCGAGGATTCGACCCCCGCGGCGATCCCGGCGACGTCGAGAGGCTTGGCCTGCACCGGCTCACCGCGAGGAACCGCGAAGATGATGACGGCGACCACGGCGACGGTCACCAGCAGGGCCGCGATGAGGTTCCGGAACGTCTGGCTGGAACGGTATGCCTTGCTGGAGGCGGCCTTGCGTGCGGCGGTCTCGTCCGGGGTCTCGGGGCGACCGAGCTCGGCGATGATGGGGGGTTGCTTGCTCATGAGTCTCCAGCCGGTGCATCGGCATCGGATGCGGCGGCTCGTGCGGCATCCAGTCGGCGCTTCGCACCCAGGAGCCACTCCTCGCAGCGTGCGGCTAGTGCTTCGCCACGCTCCCAGAGAGCGAGCGAGTGCTCGAGGGTCGGGGAGCCCTGTTCGAGCTCCGCGACGACCTTGACGAGCTCGTCACGTGCTGCCTCGAACGACAGCGTGTCCACAGGGGTGTCGTTCAGGGCGCTCACTCCTCCATCTTACGTCGTGCCTCGTGGGGTCTCGGATTCAGACGTCTTCAGCGATCTCGCCCTCGGACCGGGCCGTCAGCGAGCCCCGGTCGAGGGTGATCGTGAGCGCGCTTCCGGCAGGGGCATCCGCGGCGTCGCGGAGGATGACGCCGCCGTCGAGGTGGGCGATCGCGTAGCCGCGGGCGAGCGTCGCCGCGGGGGAGAGTGCTCGGAGCGACGCGCGAAGCTCGCCGGTGCGGCGTGCGGCCTCGTCGATGTGTCGGTTCACGGTGTCCCGGCCGCGGGCGAGCAGGAGCCAGGTCTCCTGGGCGCGTGCATCGATGATCGGGTCGGGGGAGCGCAGAACAGGGCGCGAGCGCAGCTGACCAAGCTGGGCGATGTCGTGCGAGAGGCGTTGCGTGAGGCGTGTGGTCGCCCGGGAGCGCAGCTGGGCGATGAGTGCACGCTGCTCGCCGACATCGGGCACCACGCGCTTCGCGGCATCGGTCGGAGTCGAAGCCCTGAGATCGGCGACGTCGTCCAGGAGCGGGTGATCGTTCTCATGCCCGATCGCACTGACGACGGGCGTCGATGCGGCCGCGACCGCTCGCACGAGCTTCTCGTCGCTGAAGCCGAGGAGGGTCTGCGGGTCACCTCCGCCGCGGGCGATGATGATGACGTCTACCTCGGGGTCGGCATCGAGTCGAGCGAGGGCCGCGAGGGTGTCTGGCACGCAGCGCTCGCCCTGCACCGCGGCGTACTCGGTGCGAAAGCGCACCTGCGGCCAGCGCAGCTCGGCATTGCGATGCACGTCTTTCTCGGCGTCGGAGCGTTCGCCGGTGATCAGTCCGATCACGTGAGGGAGGAACGGCAGGCGCTTCTTGCGCGCGGCATCGAACAGGCCCTCCTGCCGCAGCTGCACGCGGAGCTTCTCGAGGCGTTCGAGCTGATCGCCCAGCCCGACGTGCTTCATCGCCGAGACCGCGAAGCTGAAATCACCGGCCTTGACGAAGTAGTCCGCCTTCACCGCGGCCACGACATGATCGCCGACGCCGATGTCGGCGGGGATGCGCCCGCGCACGCTCGACCACACCCGGATCGAGATCTGCGCATCGGAGCGGGTGTCTTTCAACCGTGCGAAGACGTTGCCGGCGCGCACGTTCCACGAAGTGATCTCGCCTTCGACCCACACCGTGTTCCACCTCGCGATGAAGTCGCGGATCGTCGCGTTCAACCGTGTGACGGAGGTGGGGGCATCGGCGCTGGAGTCGCGGGGTGCGACGGAATCGGCCGGCGGCGTCTCGCCCTGGCCCGTCGTCGCTTCGAAGACTGTCATCCGCTCCCGTTCTCGCCCCGAGTCTCCCCGGCCTCGCACAGCTGCGCGGCGGTAGAATTCAAGGGTGACTTCGACTGCCGTTCATCTCCCCATCCCTCGCCTTCCACGCGTGCGCGCGGCGGCCGGGCGGCTTCAGGATAACCCGGTGGCCGGACACAAGCGGGTTCTGCTCGCCGCACCGCGCGGTTATTGCGCGGGTGTCGACCGTGCCGTCGTCGCCGTCGAGAAGGCGCTCGAACGCTACGGTGCTCCCGTCTATGTGCGCAAGCAGATCGTGCACAACATCCATGTCGTGACCGAGCTCGAAGACAAGGGCGCGATCTTCGTCGAAGAGGTGGACGAGGTCCCCGAAGGGGCGCATGTCGTCTTCAGCGCGCATGGTGTCTCACCGGCCGTGGTGAACGCGGCATCCGATCGAGGCCTCCACGCCATCGATGCGACCTGTCCTCTGGTCACCAAGGTGCACCGCGAGGCCGTGCGCTTCGCCCGTGACGACTTCGAGATCCTGCTCATCGGCCACGAGGGGCACGAAGAGGTCGAGGGAACGGCCGGCGAAGCGCCCGAACACGTCACCGTCGTGAATTCTCCGGAAGAGGCCGACACGGTCGTCGTGAAAGACCCGAGCAAGGTCGTGTGGCTCTCACAGACCACCCTCTCGGTCGACGAGACCATGGAGACGGTCAACCGTCTGCGCACGCGCTTCCCCGAACTGCACAACCCGCCGTCCGACGACATCTGCTACGCCACACAGAACCGTCAGGTCGCGATCAAGAAGGTCGCCGCCGGAGCAGACCTCGTGATCGTCGTCGGGTCGTCCAACTCGTCCAACAGCGTGCGCCTGGTCGAGGTCGCGCTCGAGTACGGCGCGAAGGCGGCGTACCGGGTCGACTACGCCGAGGAGATCAAGCAGGAGTGGCTCGACGGCGTCGAGACCGTGGGTGTCACCAGCGGGGCATCCGTGCCCGAGGTGCTGGTGCGCGAAGTGCTCGATGCGATCGGCGACGCGGGCTACCGCGACGTCGAAGAGGTGAAGACGGCAGAGGAAGATCTCATGTTCTCCCTGCCGAAGGAACTCCGTCAGGACTCTGCGGGTCAGCGTGATGCGCGGGCTCTCGGCGGTCGTGTGTCCGGAGGAGGCGCATAGCGTTGAACGCCGCGGAGGCGGAGCCCACCCTCATCGGGTCGGTGCAACGCGCGCTGCGACTGGTCGACATCGTCGCCAACTCGCCGCGTCCGCTTCCACCCAAGATGCTTGCGGCGATCACCGGGCTGACCCCGGGTACCACCTACAACCTCGTCCGCACCCTCGTGCACGAGGGATACCTCACCTCAGAGCCGGACGGGCTCCTGCTCGGCACCCGATTTCCCTCGTTCCAGCAGCAGATCGGCTCGCGGGGTGTCTTCCTCGCCCGCGTACGAGCGGCTCTGCGCGAGGTGACGGAAGATGTGGGCGCGACGGCGTACCTGTCGCGGTTCGATGACGGGGAGATGCACCTGGTCGACATCGTCGACGCAGTCCGAAACCCCCGGATCGAGCTGTGGGTGGGACTGCAGTCCAGTGCTCATGCGACCGCGCTGGGGAAGCAGATCCTCGCTGACCTGCCGGTGGCCGACCGATTGGACTACCTCTCGCGGCACCGTCTGCCGGCGCTCACACCGCGGACCATCACCGACCGCAGAGCGTTGTTGACGCAGTTGGAGCGATCACCTGGGTGGGCGATCGATCGAGAGGAGTACGCGATCGGCGCGACCTGCGTGGCTGTGCCGGTGATCGCTCCCGGTGTCACCGCATCGTTGGCGATCTCTCTGCCGGAGGACCGCGCCGTCGTGGACCGCAAGCTCGTGTCCACCCTCCAGCGCACTGCCGGGCGACTCTCGCTGCAACTGGGGGCAGACCTGCTCGACGGCGGAGACTCTGGGGCGGAGTTCACTATCTGAAGTAAGACCCCTGGTGCTGCGGCATGCGTTTTCCTACTATGGGGAGAGTAGCGGCATACATGAACGCTACGGATCGCCTCAAGCGTCCCCAGCGCTGGCGGTCAATCTGGATGAGGAGCGTCCCCAGCGCACCACATCCGCGGCCCCGAGAAGTCCCCACTTCTCCGGGGCCGCTATCGTCTCCGGCTTCGCCGCTGTGAGCCCGCCAGAGGTTGTGCCGTTAGCATTGCGGGATGACCGATCAGCGGCCCCAATACGGCGAACTCGCGACCCCCGAGGAGCAGCGACGAGCCGCAGGTCTGCCGCCGCTCGAGGAGGTCGTGGTCGAGCCGCTCGCTGCGGCGCCTGGCCCTGACGTGACGCGAGCGGAGCAGCCGGCGATCGAGTCGTCCCCGAAGCGGGCCCACCCGATCGATCGCTTCGCGACGATCGCGATGCTCGCCTACGGGTTGATCAACATCGTCATCACGGGCTTGTCGTATCTCGACCTGCCGAACGTGATGAACGAGACCATGAAGATCCTCGGCATCGAGGGGGAGTTCACGAACTTCGCCCAGGGCAAGACGTGGGGGACCATCGCCGCGGTCCTGCTCGCCGTCGGATGGTCTGTCACCGCAGCACTCTCGATCCGCCGTCTTCGTCGCGGTCGCATCACCTGGTGGATCCCGATCGTCGGAGCGATCGTGACCATGGTCGTGGTGTCGATCTGCATCGCGGTACCGATGATGAACGACCCGGCCTTCATCGCCCATCTCGACCAGATGACGGCTCCTTGACCGCATCCGGTCTACGCCTGCTAAACGTCGGTGACCGGAGACATGAAGAAGGGGCCCGGCTGATCGCCGGGCCCCTTCTTCATGTCTCGTGACGGATCAGCTCTTGGACTGGCCGTAGGAACCGAGCTGGCGGGTCGACTCGACCACGCGTGCCGCCATGGCCGTCTCGGCGACCTTGCCCCAGGCGCGCGGGTCGTACTGCTTCTTGTTGCCGACCTCGCCGTCGACCTTGAGGACGCCGTCGTAGTTCTTGAACATGTAGTCGGCGATCGCACGGGTGTACGCGTACTGCGTGTCGGTGTCGATGTTCATCTTGATGACGCCGTTCGCGACCGCAAGCGCGATCTCCTCGTCGGTGGAACCCGAGCCGCCGTGGAAGACCAGGTCGAGGGGCTTCGCACCCGTGCTGTACTTCGCGGCGACCTGGGCCTGGATCTCGCCGAGGAGTTCCGGACGCAGCTTCACCCCGCCGGGCTTGTAGACGCCGTGCACGTTGCCGAAGGTGAGGGCCGCGATGTAGCGTCCCTGCTCGCCGAGACCGAGTGCCTGCACGGCCTGGTCGACGTCGGCGAAGGTCGTGTAGAGGGCGTCGTTGGAGCCCTCGTGCTGCACGCCGTCCTCTTCGCCGCCGACGACGCCGATCTCGACCTCGAGGATGGCGTTGATGTTCTTCATCCGGGGAAGCAGGTCCTTCGCGATCTCGATGTTCTCCGCGAGGGGGACGGCCGAGCCGTCCCACATGTGCGACTGGAAGATCGGGTTGCGACCGGCCTTGACCTCTTCTTCGGAGGCTGCGATCAGCGGCTCGACGAAGCCCGCCAGTGCGTCCTTCGGGCAGTGGTCGGTGTGCAGTGCGACCGTGATCGGGTAGTTCTTGGCGACCTCGGTCGCGAACCGGGCGAAGGCGAGGGCGCCAGTGGCGCGGGCCTTCACCGTGTGGCCGGCGAAGTAGTCGGCGCCACCGGTGGTGACCTGGATGATGCCGTCTGAGCCGGCCTCGGTGAGGCCCTGGAGGACGGAGTTGATCGTCTGCGAGCTGGAGACGTTGAATGCGGGGTACGCGAAGCCGCCGGCCTTCGCGCGGTCGAGCATTTCGGCGTACTGATCCGGGGTGGCGACGGGCATGAGAACTCCTGCGATAGGGGAAGCCGGGACAGTTGCCACTCTATCGGGGCGTGCGCGCTGATAGCGCAGGCAGGAGCTCGCCCGCGCACCACGGCATCTGCTCAGTTGTTAAGAATCGCGATTCCTTCTTCGGATGCCCGCCGAAAACCGGGCTGTTCGGATTCATCGATGGCTAGGCTGACCGCATGGTGAGTCTGACTGCGGATCTGAGCCCTCTTCGTCCCGACCGTAACCTCGCGATGGAGCTGGTGCGTGCGACCGAGGCCGCGGCTATTCGCGCGGTGCCGTTCATCGGGCGTGGTGCGAAGGAGGCCGCCGACGGTGCGGCCGTCGATGCCATGCGTGCATTCCTCGGCACGGTCGACTTCCAGGGGCGGGTCGTGATCGGCGAGGGCGAGAAGGACAACGCCCCGATGCTCTTCAATGGCGAGGTCGTCGGCACCGGTCGGGGGCCGCTGTGTGACATCGCGGTCGACCCGATCGATGGCACCTCGCTCACTGCGGCAGGCCGACAGAACGCTCTCTCGGTGATTGCGGTCTCGGACCGCGGCACGATGCTCGACGCATCGAGCGTCTTCTACATGGACAAGCTCGTCACGGGGCCGGCGGGCGTCGGGGTCGTCGACATTCGCCTGCCCATCGGTGAGAACATCCGCAAGCTCGCCGGCGCGCTCGACAAGCCGGTCGACGAGATCGTCGTGTCGGTGCTGAATCGGCCGCGTCACGAGCAGCTGATCCAGGAGATCCGCGATGCGGGTGCAGGTACTCGACTGATGAGCGACGGCGACGTCGCCGGCGGCATCAACGCCGCACGTCACGACGCTCGCACCGACATGTGCGTGGGCGTGGGCGGCAGCCCCGAGGGCATCGTCACGGCCTGCGCTATCAAGGCCCTCGGCGGACACATCCAGGGACGCCTCTGGCCACGCGACGACGATGAGCGTCAGCGCGGGATCGATGCGGGTCTCGACATGGACAAGGTCTACGAGGCCGATGACCTCGTGCAGGGGAACAACACGATCTTCGTCGCAACCGGCGTCACCGACGGGCAGCTCGTCGCAGGCGTGCGCCGTGAGCGCGGGTTCGTGTACACGGAGAGCGTCGTGCTCCGTGGTGCTTCGGGAACGCTCCGCCGCATCGCTTCGGAGCATCTCGTCTCGAAGTGGCTCTGATCGTTCGCGCGACTCGTAGCGACTGACGGTCGGCGGTGAGGATCGCGGCATCGTTATCGAGCCGGTATCGCCGCGCAGCGGCACGATCCACGGTTCTCCGGGGCCCCGTGTCACAATTGTCACTGGGTTTGTCGCCGTCGACGGAGCCGCCAGGCACCGCAGGCACAGGAGGGCGAACAGATGGCAACGCAGCACACGAGTGGTTCGAAGGCCGCCCCGACGAAGATCGTCACGACGAACACGGGGCGCATTCTCCGTGTGAGCGCCGATGCCGAGTCAGTGGCCCCCATGCCTACGGTCAAGGCTCCTGCCGCCCCTGTCGTCGACCCCGCGCGCCGCGCCGATGTTCTCTTCCGCGTCCGACGCGACGAGGGGCACGAGATCAGCGCGTGGTGGATGATCGGAGCCTTCCTGGCCACCAGCGGTCTCGTCATCCTGCTGCTCAGCGGCGTCCCGGGCATCGCCTGATCGACTCTTCGCAGACGGTTCGCGGAACCGGCGCGTCGCCGGGTGCACGCTGAACCGCTGTCGAGAGCGTCACTCCTCGCCGAGGCGAAGCCGCACGTCGCCGACATCTGCACGGGCCGTCAGGGGCCGCGTGGTCTCTGTCGAATCTGTGGTCTCTGTCGGAACCGGTGCGCTGGCCTCAGGCTCGTCGTCGCCCCTGGCGACGTCTTCCGCAGCGATCAGCTCTGGTGCGATGAACCTTCTGGCTGCACTCGCGGTCGCCGCGGGAGCTGTCGCGAGAGCAGCAGCGTCGACGCCGGGGAACTGGCGCGCGGTGACGAGCACACGCGTCTCGAGCGAGCCCGCGAACCGGTTGTAGCTGTCGACCGTCCGCTCCAGGGCGCGGCGCAGGTCGTCGGCGTGTCCGGCGAGGGTGCCCAGGCGGTCATACAGCTGTGTTCCCAGGGCGAGCAGGGTGCGTGCTTCGGTCGACACCTCCTGCTGCGTCCAGGTGAAGGCGACCGTCTTCAGGACCGCCCACAGGTTGACGGGGGAGGCGAGCGCCACCCGTCTGCTGAAGGCGTAGTCGAGGAGGGTCGGGTCTTCATCGATGGCCGCTGACAGCAGAGACTCGGTCGGCAGGAAGCAGATCACGAACTCGGGACTCGCGTCGAGACCGGTCCAGTAGGCCTTCTTCGCCAGCGCGTCGATGTGCGCGCGGACGGCCTTGACGTGCTTCTGCATCAGGCTGCGGCGCTGCGGCTCGTTGGCATCGCCGCCGGGGAGTGCGGAGGCCTCGAGGTACGCGTCGAGCGGGACCTTGGCGTCGACGGCGATCGAGCTGCCGCCGGCGAGTCGGATCACCATGTCGGGCCGCCCCTGCCCGCGGTCGGACGAGATCGTGGCCTGCAGGTCGAAGTCGATGTGCCGTGTGAGGCCCGCGGCCTCGACCACACGTCGCAACTGTGTCTCACCCCACACGCCGCGCGTCGCGGTGGAGCGCAGTGCGCCGGCGAGTGACTCCGTGGTCGCACGCAGTGCCTCGTCGGACTCCTGGGCGCGGCGCAGCTGTTCTTCGAGCGTGCCGAACTGCGCGTGCCGCTCTCGCTCGATCGCAGTTACCTTGGTCTGCATCTGCTGCAGGCTCTCCCTGACCGGAGCCAGCGCCGTCAGCACGGCGTTCTGCTGCTGCACCCGCTGCGCCTCGGCGCGCTGCTCGTCCCGTGCATGCTCGACCGCATCGCGGTACAGGTCGTACTGGCGGTCACGGTCATCGCGGGCAGCCGCCAGCTCGGCCTGGGTGCGGGCGAGATCAGCGGCCCCACGCCCGGCGCGCAGGAACCAGCCGACGGCGACACCCGCCGCGAGAGCGACGAGGAGAAGAACGACAGCCAGAGCATCCATGTGTTCATGATGCGGCCGGCATCCGACATTCCGAGCTCGCCGCGCATGAACGCGGTGCAGCGGGTCAGGCGACAGCGCGCTCCAGAACGGGTGCCACCGGAGCGACGGCAGCCGTCACGCGCAGGCTCAGTGCATCGGCGAGAGCGAACACGTCGGCCGCGCCAGCCCTGGCTGCGGCGTCGATGACGATCTGTGCGCAGGCGCGCGCGTCGGCGAGGGCGTCGTGGTGCGAGAACTCCTCGAACCCGGCTGCGGCCGCGGCGATCGGCAGGCGGTACGAATCGAGCGTGTACGTCTTACGGGCCACCTGCAGACTGCACAGCGAGCGGTAGGGCGGGCAGAGCTGCCCCGTGGCCTCGGATGCACGGCGCAGGACGTTGAGGTCGAAGCCTGCGTTGTGAGCGACGAGCACGTCAGCACCGGCGAAGGCGCACAAGCGGTCGAACTGGTCGACCCACGTGGCAGCGGACAGCACGTCTTCCGGCTGGATGCCGTGGATGCGCACGTTCCATTCCTGGAACTCGTCGTGTCCGGGTGGAGGCTGGATCAGCCATCCGGTGGTCGCGACGACCTCGCCGTCGCGCACGCGGACGAGTCCGACGGAGCAGGCGGAGGCCGGGCTGGAGTTCGCGGTCTCGAAGTCGATCGCAGTGAAATCCAGTGGCACATCCCCACTTTCCCCCGCGGGCCCGAAGAGGGGTCGCAGACTCGCCGTATGCTGGCGACATGGCTGAGGACATGGCGACGTCGTTCGGAGCACAGGCTGGGGACTACGAGGTCGGCAGACCCGAGTACCCATTCGAGGCGGTGGTCTGGATGCTCGAGCAGATGCCGGCTGATTCCCGCCGTGTCGCCGATGTCGGCGCCGGAACGGGCAAGCTCACCCGGGTGCTCGCTCAGGCGCCCGACGCCGAGGTCGTCGCGATCGACCCCGATCCTGAGATGCTCGCGACCCTCCGCGGGGCGGTGCCGGGGGTGCCCACGTTCGTCGGGACGGCGGAGCAGCTGCCGCTGCCGGACTCGAGCGTCGATGCCGTCGTGCTGGGGCAGGCGTGGCACTGGGTCGATCCGGTTGCGGGCTCGGCCGAGATCGGTCGCGCGGTGCGCAGCGGGGGAGTGCTCGGACTCATCTGGAACATCAGAGACGACCGCGTCGACTGGGTGCGCAGGCTCACCGAGATCATGCACGGCAGTCACGCCGAGATCATGCTCGCCGAGGGAGACCCCGTCATCGCGGCCCCGTTCGGTCGGCTCGAACAGGAGCGCTGGGAATGGGTCCGGCCCGTCACCCGCGACGTGCTGCACCGGATGGCGGCATCGCGCAGCTACATCATCACCGCTGCGGACGAGGAGAAGGCGCGCATCCGCGGTGACCTGGACGAGCTCTTCGACGAACTCGACCTGCACGGCGACACCACGATCGACCTTCCCTACGTGACGAGGGCCTACCGCGCTGTGCGCGACTGACGCGCAGCTTTCCGCAGGACACCCAGCGCCAGCCAGGTAGACTCGTGCCCCGTGGCTCTCACTATCGGCATCGTCGGCCTGCCCAACGTCGGCAAGTCCACCCTCTTCAACGCACTCACCAAGAACGACGTGCTCGCGGCGAACTATCCGTTCGCGAC
>JBOGEI010000110.1:0-12968 GCA_050701935.1 Microbacterium sp. | reverse complement strand
GGATGAGACGGTGCTCACCCCGATTCATTACGCGACTTCTCGAAAATCTTCGAGAAGTCCTCCTCGACCCTCGGGTCGAGACATTCGGAGGACCGCCTCTCCCCAGATCCGCGGCCTCGTTCCTCTCCTGCCGAGATGGGGGGCCGGGCACTCCTCCCCCGAGGTTCCCGACCCACCCGACCGCTGCGAACACTCCCACACCGGCGCCTGAACCCCGCCCCCCCGGCGGAGTCCGTACGGCTGTCTCTATGGGATGAGACGGCGCGCACCCCGATTCATTACGCGACTTCTCGAAAAACCTGCAGATCGATCTCCCGCGCGGGCGAGAGCTCGAGAGGACCCGGCCTGTCCGGCACCCGGGTATCCCCTCGGAGTCCGGTGGAAAGGGGTGGCTTCCCTGGGAGATTCACGAGAGAATGGTGGAGTCGCGTGATGAGAGGCGCTCTCATGCGTCTCTTCGCGTGAAGGCGCACCTGCGCACGGCGACAGATGGATGATTGTGCACGAAGAGAACACGACTCACGACGAGACGATCGGCGATGCCGACCTGATCCTCCGCACCCGCTCCGGCGACACGGAGGCGTTCGGCGAACTCTGGCGACGGCACTACCCGTCCGGCCTCTCCGTCGCGCGATCGGTCACATCGTCCATCGACCCCGACGACCTCGTGCAGGAGGCGTACACCCGCATCTACCAGGCGATCGTCAAGGGCGGAGGACCCAACGGGTCGTTCCGCGCCTACCTGTTCACGAGCATCCGCAACACGGCGGCCGGCTGGGGACGTTCTCGCCGCGAGACCGCGATCGATGAGCTCGACACCGTGGCCGACCCCGATACCACCGACCAGGCCGCGAGCGAGGCTCTCGACCGCAGCCTGACCGCACAGGCCTTCCGCAGTCTCCCCTCCCGCTGGCAGGAGGTGCTCTGGTACACCGAGATCGAGCAGATGAAGCCGCAGGAAGTCGGGCCTCTCCTCGGGATGAAGGCCGGCGCCGTGTCGCAGCTGGCCTTCCGCGCCCGCGAAGGTCTGCGTGAGGCCTGGATCCAGGCGCATCTGCGCAGCGCCGCCGACGGCTCGGAATGCCAGTGGACGATCGAGCACCTGGGCGCCTATTCTCGCGGCAACCTCAGCACGCGTGACCACAAGCGACTCGAGTTGCACCTCGACGAATGCGCGCGGTGCATGATCGTCGCCGCCGAGGCGAAAGACGTGTCGAAGCGCCTCGCCCTCGTGCTCCTCCCGCTCGTGCTCGGAGTCACCGGCGCAGCCGGCTACCTCGCGACCCTGCAGGGCGCGGGAACGCCGATCGTCGCTCTGGCCGGCATGTCCTCGAGCATCCCCGGCGCCGTGTTCGCCGGCGACCCGGGCGCAGGCCACGCAGCGACCGGCCTCGCGGCTTCCAGCGGTTCGGGTTCCGGCGCTGCCGGCTCCGCGGGCGGCTCGGGTTCCGGTGCCGGCGGCACGGCCGGTTCGTCCGCGGGTGCAGGAGCCTCCGGAGGGGTGTTCACCGGGATCGGTGCACTCGTCGGCGTGGGCTCGGCCGCACTGGTGGTCGCCGGTGTCGTCGCCGCGGCGACGATCATCCCCGGGCTCGCAGGCGCAGACCCCGCGACCTCTCTCCCGAGCGCCGGGGACGAGGATCCGTCGTCGATCTCCGCCGATGTCGGGCCGGACGAGACAATGAGCCTCGACGAACCCGTCATCATCGAACCGCCCGTCACGGTCCCTGAAGAGACGCCCGCTCCTCCCACGGAGGACGAGAACTCGAAGCCAGGGGCAGACCAGAGTGGCCCCGCCGTCACACCACCACCCGTCGTCGTGCCGCCCACGCCCCCGGTCGAACCCGCGAAGCCCGTCGATCCGGTCGACCCGGTCGACCCCATCGACCCGGAAGTGCCGACGGAAGCACCGACGTGGACGGCGGCGACCATCACTTTCACGGAGGATGCGCAGGGCATTGCGATCCACTACCTCGTGCCGATCACCGGTATGCCGGGCGCCACGGTGGAGGCGCTTCTCGACGGCAGCCAGCGCGGCGGCAGCACCATCGTCCTCGACGACACCGGAGCAGGGGCGATCGACCTCCGCCCCGACGTTTTCCAGTACGTCTTGGCCGAGACGACGAAGGTCACTTTCCGTTACGTCCTCGACACCGGCGACGCCCCGTTCGTCGACACGACCCTGCTCGCACTTCAGCCCAACCGCCCTGGCATCGAGATCCCGATCGAAGAGGGCCCGGTCGAAGAGATCCCTGGCGGCTCTGCTCCGGTCGACGATGTCCTCACCACAGTCGAAGCACCGACGGATGTCGCAGCGGAACCTGTGACAGCACCGGAACCTGTGACACCGGAACCCATCGCGCCGACCGCGGTCGCACCGGCAGCACCCGCGCCCGTCGAGGCGGTGCCTGCTCCCGTCGAGCCGGCACCGCTCACGGCACAGAAGACCGATGTCGCGATCACCATCGAGCCGGCCGTCGCCCCGGCCGAGGAGCCCGTCGTCGACGAATAGACTGGATCCATGTCCTCGGATCCTGCTCCCGTTCCCGGCGTCGACCGCCCGGTCATCTCCGTCCTCGACATCGTTCGCGCAATCGTGCTGGTCGTCGCGGTGGCTTCCCTCGCGCTGTGGGGTTTCGCCAGCTGGGATCTCCCGTGGAACATCGTCATCGGCGTCGGAGCCCCCGTCATCGTGATCCTGATCTGGGCGCTGTTCCTGTCGCCGCGGCCGGTTCTGCGCGTGCATCCGTTCCTGCGCGCCGCCGTCGAACTGTTGATCTACGTCGGCGTCACGATCGCCTGGTGGTCGATGGGCCAGGCGTTGATCGGCACCGCCTTCGCCCTCGTCGCCGTCGTCGCCGGAGTCCTCAGCGGTCGACGCGCTCTGTCGTGAGACCAGCCGTCATGAGCACCTTGTGAGCGTCCTGTCGCTCCTTCAGGAGTCGCTCGGTCCGCTCGTCGACACCAGCGAGGCTTCGCTCGAGCAGGCCAGGGCCGATCGCTCAGGCCATTCCGCGGCCGGTCAGCCTGTCGCCGTCGTGCATGCGGAGCGGATCGAGCACGTGCAGCAGACCATGCGCATCGCCACGGCGACGCGTACTCCGGTCGTCATCCGCGGTGCCGGTACCGGCCTGGCCGGTGCAGCCAATGCGGGCACCGGCGAGATAGCACTCTCGCTGCGGCGGATGACCGCTATCAATGAAGTGCGCCAGGATGATCTGCTCGCCGTCGTCGAGCCCGGCGTCCTGAACGCCGACCTCAACGCCGAACTCGCCCAGCATGGTCTGTGGTGGGCACCGGACCCCGCCAGCCGCGACATCTCGACGGTCGGCGGCAACATCGCGACCGGCGCCGGTGGTCTGCTGTGCGCCAAGTACGGTGTCGTGCGCGATGCCGTGCTCGGGGTCGACATCGTCCTCGCCGACGGCAGGCTGCTGCACCTCGGACACCGCAGCGTCAAGGGCGTGACCGGTCTCGACCTGACTGCGCTCGTCATCGGCTCGGAGGGCACGCTCGGGGTGGTGGTCGGCGCCACGCTCAAGTTGCGCAGACTCGTGGCGGGCGAGACGTGCACCGTCACCGCGACGTTCCCCGGAGTTCGAGATGCCGCAGCGGCTGCCTCCGCGGTGACCGCTGCTGGAGTGCAGCCGGCGATCATGGAGCTGATGGATGCGACGAGCCTCGCGGCTGTGCACGCACTCCTCGCCCTCCCCTCGCCGACTCCGGGTGCCGCCCAGCTGACGATCCAGACCGACGGGCCTGCAGCCGGAGTCGAGGCCGAGGCGATCGCCGAGATCCTGCGCGCCCATGACGGCATCACGACCGTCACGCACGATCGCGAGGAGGGCGAGCGCCTCCTCGCGATCCGTCGCTCCATGCACGCGGCGATGGCGTCGCTGGGCACGACGCTGATCGAAGACGTCTCCGTACCGCGCAGCGCCATGCCGGCGATGTTCGACGAGATCGCACGCATCGAGCGCGAGTACGGCCTCGTGATCCCGACGGTCGCCCACGCCGGTGACGGCAACCTGCACCCGAACTTCGTCTTCGAGGGGTCTGAGACGCCGGCGCACGTGTGGGCGGCCGCAGACGAGCTCTTCCGCGCCGCCATCCGACTCGGAGGCACCCTGACGGGTGAACACGGTATCGGAGTCCTCAAACGCCGCTGGCTCGCCGAAGAGCTGGGTGAGGACCAGTGGCACCTCCAACGTCAGATCGCCCGAGTCTTCGACCCCCTCGGCATCCTCAACCCCGGAAAGGTGTTCAGTCCAGATGCCTGACATCCATGTGAGCGCGGCCGTGATCGTCGACGAAGACGGTCGCGTTCTCGTCGTCCGCAAGCAGGGCACGACGCGGTTCATGCAGCCGGGCGGCAAGCCCGAGCCGGGTGAGTCCGCCGCGCAGACCCTCATCCGCGAGCTGGAGGAGGAGCTCGGTCTCACGCTCGACGAGACCGACCTCCGTCCGCTCGGAACGTTCGTGTCTGAGGCCGCGAACGAGCCGGGGCATCGTGTCGTCGCCGCAGCCTTCGCGGCATCTGTCGCCCCCGACGACGTGTCCGTTCAGGCAGAGCTCGCGGAGCTGCGCTGGATCACGCCGGTCGACGTCGCGACGCTGCCCCTGGCCCCGCTGAGCGTGGAGCACCTGCTGCCGATCGCCTGGCCGACACCGGCGGTCTGATCCTGCCGGTGCTGCGTCAGATTCCCTGCCAGGCGGGCTTGTTGGCGAACGTGTAGCGGTAGTAGTCCGCGAGCGCGAGCTGCGATGCCGCGGCTTCGTCGACGACGATCGTCGCGTGCGGGTGCAGCTGGATCGCCGAACCCGGCAGGAGCGCCGTGAGCGGGCCCTCGACAGCGGCGGCGACCGCGGCCGCCTTGCCCTCGCCGAATGCGAGCAGGACGAGATGGCGTGCCTTCAGGATGGTCCCCAGCCCCTGCGTGATGCAGTGCATGGGCACATCGTCGATCGAGTCGAAGAAGCGGGCGTTGTCCTCGCGGGTCTGCTCGGTGAGCGTCTTCACGCGCGTCCGGGAGGCGAAGGAGGAACCGGGCTCGTTGAAGCCGATGTGTCCGTCGGTGCCGATGCCGAGGATCTGCAGGTCGACGCCGCCTGCCGCGTCGATGGCCGTCTCGTAGTCGTCGCCCGCATGCTGGATCGTCGCCTGAGCACCGTTGGGGACGTGGATGCGTCGCGGGTCGAGTCCTAGTGGCTCGACGACCTCGCGAGTGATGACCGATCGGTAGCTCTCCGGGTGCGCCGGGTCGATGCCGACGTACTCGTCGAGGGCGAAGCCGCGCACCTGCGACACGTCGCGCCCCGCAAGCCGCGTGCGCAGCGCCTGGTAGACGGGCAGCGGAGTCGATCCGGTGGCAAGGCCCAGAACCGCGTCATGACGGCGTTCGATCAGCTCCACGATCTCAGTGGCGACCAAGGCGCCGGCGGCCTCGGCATTCTCGACGATGACGACCTCAGCCATGCGGAACGATCTCCTTCTCGGTGATGGATGCGCCGACCAGTGCGGCGCCGAAAGCGGCAGCGGGAGACCCCGCCGGAAGCAGTTCGATTCTCTCATCCAGGCGGAGCGACCGCATGAACGGCGACGCCTCAGCGCCGGCATGCAGAGCAGCGCGGATGCCGTTCTCGAGCCGTGCGCCGAGAGCGGTGAGCCCTCCCCCGATGACCACGGTCTCGACGTCGGCGGAGAGCACGAGCACCCGCACGGCGGCGGCGGCCCCGTGGTAGAGGTCGTCGCGGAGCGAGAGCGCCAGCGGATCGCCGGCATCGGCGGCGTCGAAGATGTCCCTGATCGGCAGGGCGCCTGGCCGTCCCCAGGCCTTGGCGAGGGCGCCACCGCCGCAGAACGTCTCGACGCATCCGTGCTGTCCGCAGCCGCAGAGGCGTCCACGGGGGTCGACCGAGAGATGCCCGACCTCGCCGGCCGTTCCTCGAGAGCCGCGCCAGATGCGTCCGTCGATCACGATGCCGGCCGCGACCCCGGTACCGAGGTTCAGATAGGCCATCGACCCGGCGACTCCGCTCAGCACGGCCGCGCCGAGGGCAGCCGCCTTCACATCGTTCTCGACCCGGAAGGGCACGCCGAGGGCATGCTCCGCTCTGACGGCGAGCTCCAGGGACTCGACGCCGAGGTTGACCGCGTGATCCACGCGCCCGGCCTCGGCATCGACGAGTCCGGGGATCCCGATGCCGACGGAGCCGACGTCGGAGAGAGGGAATCCGCTCTCGTCGGCGAGGGCCGTCACGGCAGTCACGATGCTCTCGACCACGGCATCATCGCCCCAGCCTGTCGGTCGACGCAGGCGTCCGCGGATGTCGCCGGAGGGATCCACGGCAACCGCGTCGATCTTGGTGCCACCGACGTCCAGGCCCACTCGAATCTGCCGACCGGTGCGGTCGGCAGTGCTCGCACCCGTCATCGGATGCCGCTCGCCGCCGTGCCGGTGATGGTGGAGGTGACGATCACGACACTCCCAGCTGTCCGGAGAGCACCATCACGGCGGCCCCGCGCAGGACGATGTCGTCCTGGTGCGTCAGGCGCACGATGACATCCTCGAAGACACCCTCGAGGGTCCGTGCATGCAGTGTCTCGATCGCGGCGTCGATCAGGACGCCGTCGAGCAGGTCGGCCGGGCCGGAGAGCACGACCTCCGAGAGGTCGAGAGCGGCGACGATCGGCGCGATGCCGATCGCCATGCGGATGCCGGCGTCACGAAGGATCTCGTCGCGGGCATCGGGGTCGGCGGCGAGCGCCTCACGCAGTCGGCTGACGCTGAGCCATGCCTCCAGACACCCGTCCTTGCCACAGGCGCAGCGCGGTCCGCCGTCGGTTCCGACGACGACGTGGCCGATCTCCCCGGCCGCGAACCGACTGCCGAGCAGAGGCTGGCTGCCGGTGATGAGCCCTGCCCCGACGCCCCTGCCGATCTTGATCAGCATGAAGTCGGCCTTCGCATCGCCGAAGGTGTACTCGGCGAGCACAGCCGCGTTGGCATCGTTGCGGGCGAGGACCGGCAGATCGAGGTCGACGCTCAGCTTCGCCTCGAGCGGGAAGTTCGTCCAGCCCAGGTTCGGCGAGCTGAGGACGACGCCGTCGGGACGCACGACGCCGGGAGCTCCGATGCCCACACCGAGCAGCGGCTGGGTCGACGCGGCGACGAGCGCCTGTGCGAGCTCGCGCAGTGCCGCATACGCTGCCTCGCCGTCGGGGGAATCAGGGCGCGGCACCTCTCGGCGTTCGAGCACGTCGCCGTCGAGGCTCAGCACCGCCCCCGTGAACGCGCTGGGTCCGGAGAGGTCCAGGCCCACGATCTGATGGCCGAAGCGGTCGATGTCGATCAGGATGGGCGGCTTGCCAGGGCCGACCGCTTCACGGACCCCCATCTCGATGACGATTCCGTCGGCGATGAACTCGGCGACCAGGTCGGAGATCGTGACCCGAGTGAGCCCCGTCTCGCGAGAGAGGTCGGCGCGGCTCATGGCGCCCGCGTGGTAGAGCGTCTGGAGCACCAGCGCGCGGTTGTGCCCTCGCGCGTGCTCGGGGAGCACCTTGGATCGCGAGCGCAGGTGGCGCCCTGGGCCGAAGGCGTGCGCATTCGCACCGGCGTACTCTGACGGCGATGCGGAACGCTGTTCATCCGAAACGGACATGTTTGTTAGTAGACCTTACGAACAAAATTTGCGCAACCTCTGCCCGCAGACGCGCGGTGAGGGTTACCGAAACGTTACATTACTTTCGGTCGCCGGCGACGACCGTGTTGGAGCGTTCGATGAGACGCTCCACCAGCCCCTCGACGATCCTCTCCCGAGCCTCGATCGTGAGAGGCTTCCCCGGCACCCCTGGGCGGCGCTGTCCGGGCTCAGGCCCGTCCAGGGGACGATACCGCACGCCTGCGGCAGCGAGCCGACGCAGGTGCGTGTTCAGGCGCCGTCCGAAACTCTCGTACGGTGCCGGATCGCCGCCTTCCCACAGACGCTCGGCGATCGCCGCCAGACGAGGGAACATCGCGAAGTCGACACGATCCCTGGTGGGCAGGTGCTCGCTCCAGACGTTCGCCTGGCCGCCCACCGCACCCTCCTCGACACGCAGCGTGTAGGCGCGCTCGATCGTCAGCGGCGGGCCGACCCTAATCGGCTCCTCCTCCGACTCCGACTGCGGGTAGTCGAGGTACACCTCGAGGTCGGGGCACGCCACGACCTCGATCCCCCGGCGCAGTGCCTCACGCATCGCCGCAGCGCCCCGCCAGGCGAGGATGCGGACCCCTTCGGGGACGTCGCCTTCGAGAACCTCATCCCAGGCGAGCGCCGTGCGCCCGCGGGAACGGACGTGCGCGACGAAATGGCTCGTGAACCACGGCTGCACGTCGTGCGGGTCGTCGAGCCCGAGCTCACGCATCCGTTCGGCGGCTGCCGCGCTCTGCGCCCACTCGGTCACCGGCACCTCGTCGCCGCCGATCCCGATCCACTCCGAATCGAACACGTCGCACAGGGCGTCGATCGCCGCACGCCCGAATGCCAGCGATGCGTCCGTCGGTGCGAGCGTGCGCTGATTGACACCGAAGCGCTCCCAGGCGGAGGAGACCGCATCCCCGACGTCGACGTTGCCGAGTTCGGGATACGCGGCAAGACCCGCCTGGATGTGTCCGGGCAGCTCGACCTCCGGCACGAGGGTCACGAAGCGCTCTCGGGCGTAGGCGACGAGGTCGCGCAGCTCTCCTGTCGTGTAGAAGCCCTCGTGCACGCCGGGCTCGACGGTCGAGAGCGGACCGTGTCCGAGCTGCGTCGACTCCCGGCGCGCACCGACCTCGGTGAGACGAGGGAATCCCGGCACCTCGAAGCGCCATCCCTGGTCGTCGGTGAGGTGCAGATGCAGGACGTTGAGATGATGGTCGGCGAGGAGGTCGATCAACCGCCGGACGTCATCGACGGGCCGGAAGTGCCTGGCGACGTCGAGCATCGCGCCGCGCCAGCTGTAGGCGGGTGCGCCTTCCCACACGCCGGCCGGGATCAACGCCGTCTCGGCATCCGGATCCCGGAGCTGTCGCAGCGTCGTGGCGCCCCGGTACACGCCGGCGGGACTCGCACCGCTGACCTCGATGGCGGACGCGCTCACACTCACCCGGAAGGCTTCTGCACCCACACGACCGGCCGATGCGGCATCAGCTCCGAGGGTCTCGTCGATCACCAGACGGATCGGCGGAAGCCCTTCGTCTTCGCCGTCTCCGCCCAGTCGGGCGACTGAGGCGGCGAGCTCGGGGGTGGCGAGGATCGGCGTTTGCTCCGACCATGCGAACCCAGGAGCGGCCGGGTCGATCTGAGAGGCGACGAGCGGCACGGTAGCGCGGTGGGCCGGAGGCGCCATCCGCAGCGCGCGACCGGGGGTACTCCCGGTCACGTCACCCTCTGACACCACCGGTACGCCACCGACCAGCACCTCGATGATGCCGTGCGGAGCGGCGAAAGGCGCGTCGAAGGTCGCACCGGCCGCGATGGTCTCGGGATCGAACAGCACCAGGTCAGCGGTCGCGCCCTGTCGGATGATGCCGCGTGGAGCGTCGCCGCGGTCGAGACCCAGACGCCTGGCAGGCGTGCCGGCCAGATGGCGCACTGCCTCCTCCAGGGTGAGGATGCCGAGCTCGCGCACATAGTGCCCGAGGTACCGCGGGAACGTGCCGCGCCCGCGGGGGTGAGGTCGGGCGCCGATCAGGATCCCGTCGCTCCCACCGGCGTGCTGCGGGTGGCGCATGATCGCACGGACGTTCTCCTCATCGCCGATGTGCATCAAGATGCCCGTGGCACCGGCGTCGGCGATGATCGTGTCGATCACCACGTCGACCGCGCGTCGGCCGCTCGTGGTGGCGATCTCGGCGACGGTGCGCCCGACGAGATCCGCGAGAGCGGGGTTGACCGCGCCGGAGATCTGGATCTGCGTCCAGTCGGCCCTCTCGCCGTGGAAGCCGTCGCAGCCGACATCCTCCAGTTCCACCCGCACCGCTTCGCGTCCGGCCACGTCGAGCTCGGCCAGTGCCTGCAGCAGGTCGCCGGTAGCGGCCAGCCGGCTCGGCAGCAGGGCGGCAAGGGTCGTGGCGCCTGGCAGATACGGGTAGGTGTCGAGCGTGACGTCCACGCCGTCCGCGATCGCCGTGTCGATCAGCGCCAGGAGTTCTGCGGCACGGCCGCGGTTCGGCGCGAAGTTCATCGTGGCGTGCGTGAGGTGCACGGGGCAGCCGGTGCGCCGCCCGATCTCGAGCGCTTCCTGATAGGCCTCGAGCGCTCCCCCGCCGTAGCTGCGGGTGTGCGGTGCCCAGTATCCGCCCCGCTCGGCGACGACACGGCACAGGGCCTCGAGCTCCGCCACGTCGGCGTACATCCCCGGCGTGTAGGTGAGGCCGCTCGACATCCCGAACGCTCCCGCATCCATGGCACGGCCCAGCAGATCCGCCATCGCGGAGATCTCGACAGACGTGGCCGGACGATTCTCATGGCCGACGACCATCATCCTCAGATTCCCCTGCGGGACGAGGACGGCGGCGTTGGCGACCGCCGCGGCGTCGATCGCCGCAAGCAGATCGTCCATCGTCCGCCACGGCACATCGGCGGGCATTCCGTTCCATCCCGCGATCTGGGCGGGGATGACAGCGGCCGTGGCGTCGTCGAGCGGCGCATAGCCGAGCCCGTCCTGGCCCAGCACCTCCGTCGTGACGCCCTGCCGGACCTTCGCCTCGTGGGCAGCCCCGCTCAGCACGGCGAGCTCGCTGTGCGCGTGCATGTCGATGAACCCCGGCGCGAGGACGAGACCTGCCGCGTCGACCTCCACGGCACCGTCGGGAAGCCCGAGTTCGACGGCCGCGGATCCCGCACGGAGGATCGCGACGACTCTGGCACCCTCGACAGCGACATCGGCGACGTACCGAGACGATCCGGTCCCGTCGATCACAGTCGCTCCGCGGTAGACCCTCACGAGCCCTGCGGCAGCCTTCTGCGCACTCAGAAGCATGTCGCGACCGCCCCGATCACCCGAGGGTCGGCAGCGTCGGGATCATCGATCACCGCGACCACCCGCCACTTGTCGAAGGCCGTGCAGGGGTGAGAGAGCCCCAGCCGCACGACTTCGCCGACGGCGACCGAAGCGTCGTCGTCGAGATGCAGGAACGCGTGCTGGTCGTTCAACGCGGTGATCTCACCCGTCACGCTCTGCGGAACCGGCAGATCGAGATCGAAGGGCACGTCGCGCCGACCGGCATCGAGCAACGCGAGGCCCGCCTCCGGCTGCGACACCACCCGCGACCATGCGTGCATCGCCGATCGGAGCGGAGCCGTCCCGGTTAACGCGCCGAACGGCGACATCCGGGAGTAGAAGCCGTCGTCGTGGATCTGGAAGGCGCCGGAGCGCAGGACGACATCCGCGCTCGCACCCGCAGGTGCGAGCACCGCCGCTGCCCGATCAGGGAAGGAGCTCCCTCCGGCACTGAGCACGGGGCGCACGTCGGCGGGGTACTCGAGGCGCGTGTGAAGTTCGATGAGCGTGCGCAGGTACGCGTCGACGGCGGCGACGGAGGCGTCGCTGCGGTCAGGCCCGAACGGTCCCTCGTATCCCGTGACCCCCGCGAGACGCAGGCCGGACGCAGCCGAGATGGCCTGCGCGATGCGCTCACCCTCCTCGACGGTGCGTGCTCCGGTGCGACCGTCGGCTCCTCCGAGCTCTACCAGCACATCCAACGGCCGCGCAGCATCGCGCATACCCTCCGCGAGGATCGCCACGCCGTCGAGCGAGTCCGCCCAGCACAGCACGCGCAGCCCCTCATCGGCGGCGAGCAGCTCGCCCAGTCGACGCACTGCTGCAGGATCCGTGACGGAGTTCGCGATGAGCACGGTCGGAACGCCCGCGTCGACGGCGACTTCGGCCTGCCAGGAAGTCGCGACCGATATGCCCCAGGCGCCCGCGTCGAGAAGCCGCTGCCACAGCGCCGGCGCCATGGTGGTCTTGCCGTGGGGTGCGAGCAGGACCCCCTGCTGCTGGGCCCACGCGAAGACGGTCTCCTCGTTGTGCACGAGGGCTCCCTCGTGCACGGTCAGCACCGGAGTGACCAGGTCGGAGAGGTGCAGACCGGCACCGGTGATCTCCGAGAGACGGAGACCGGCGGCACGTGCCGGGAAGCCCTTCGCCCAGGCGCCGAGAACGGGATCCGGAATTTGTAGAGGCATCTAACAAGGCTACTAGGCTGGCGACATGACCGCGAAGATCCGAGTTTCCACCGACGCCGCCCCCGCTCCCGCCCACACCTTCTCGCAGGGAATCCGCAAGGGTC
This sequence comes from Microbacterium sp., assembly GCA_050701935.1. Taxonomy (GTDB): domain Bacteria; phylum Actinomycetota; class Actinomycetes; order Actinomycetales; family Microbacteriaceae; genus Microbacterium. The sequence goes on along the minus strand of JBOGEI010000110.1, from coordinate 645 downwards.
CGTTCGTGCAGGTGTCCGGCCAGGGACCCGTCCACCCTGAGACGAACGAATACCTGTTCCCCGGCGATGTCGCCGCGCAGACCACGCGCACGCTCGAGAACGTCAAGGCGATCGTCGAGGCCTCCGGCGCGACCTTCGACGACGTGGTGATGCTGCGCGTCTACCTGACCAAGCGCGAGGACTTCCCGATCATGAACGACGCATACGGCGCCTTCGTCACGGCACACACCACGAACGGCGTCCTGCCCTCGCGCACCACTGTGTTCACCGGACTTCCGCGCGAGGAGATGCTGGTCGAGATCGACGGCATCGCCATCATCGACTGACTTCGGCGAAGTGGGGAGGGACGATATCACGGACCGTTGCCTCCCCGTTACCTCCCATCCCGTACCATTGAGCGTCAGGACACGTTTGAGAGCCGGGGGGTGAAGTTCGTGACCGATCTGATTTCTGCGCCGGGCGCAGCAGAAGAGGCGCACGGAGAAGACTCCGCGCCCACCGCAGTGCTCGCGTCGACCGACGCTCCCACTGAGACCGTGCCGCCCACCACCGGCGACCAGCCACTGGCCTGGGCCCCCATCGAACCGACTCCCAAGAAGCGCCGCCTCGGCCTCTGGATCGGTCTGGGCCTGGGCGCCATCGCCC
>JBOGEI010000109.1:0-13123 GCA_050701935.1 Microbacterium sp. | reverse complement strand
TGATGATGACACCGCCGATCGCGGGGCTCAGAGCCTGTGGCACGTTGGTCGCGACGTTGAGGATGCCGAGGTCTTTGCCGGCCGAGACGCCCTCGTTCGGCAGCACCTCGGTCATCAGCGCCGCATCCACCGACATGTAGAGCCCGAAGCCGACGCCGTTGATGATGCTCATCAGGATCATGCCGGTCATGTTCGGCTGCAGGAGCGGCATCGCAAGCCCTGCCACCATCACCACGGATGCGGCGTAGATGAACACCTTACGGCGACCGACCCTGTCGCTCCACCAGCCGGAGAGGGCGATCGCGATCAGCGTCGGGATGAAGGCGACGAGGGTGAGCGTGACGACGGCACCCTGGGCCTCGACGAGCGGCAGGCCGATGTAGTCCGTGAGCATGTACAGCTGATACGCGCTGACGACGAAGTAGCCGAGGATCAGCAGGAACCGCGCGGCGAACGCCCACGCGAAATCGGGGTGCCGGCGCGGGTCGATCCAGAATCCGCGGAAGAACGCACCCCAGCGGAACGCGTCGACCGCGGCGTGCTTCGACGACCAGTCCCGGTTCACGAGTGCGAACAGCAGAGCCGCCACGATCACGGCACCGCCGAACACCGCGTAGCCGATGCCGATCTGGGCGGCGAAGGCACCCGCGAGCATGATGCCGACCGTCATACCGACCTGCGTGCCGAGCCCGATCATCGCGCTCGCCCCGCCGCGCTTCGAACGCGGGAACCGGTCGGCCGTGATGGCGGTCAGAGGGGCCTGGAAGAAGTTCAGAGCCACCTGGATGATCACCCAGAACACCGTGATCCAGAGGATGTCGGCAAGCGATCCCAGCCCGAACAGGAAGATGCCCCCGATGATCGCACCGAGCACCATCCACGGCACGCGACGCCCGAAGCGCGAGCGCGTGCGGTCGCTCAAGGCCCCGACGATCGGCTGGGCGAACAGCGTGAACACGAAGGAGACGGTGGTGACGATGGCGAGGTTGCCGACCTTGTTGGCCTCGTCGATCATCAGGATCTGGCTCGGAAGGAGGATCGCGATCAGCCCGCCGTAGGTGGCGAAGAGGGTGAGCGAGGCGATCAGCAGGCTGGGCAGCAGACGTCGATTCGCGGGCGGGCTCGCCGCCGGTTCCCCTGCCTCGGGCGGGACGGAGCGGATCGTTCCGGTCGGGGCGAGTTCGGCGGCGGGATCGAGCGGGGAAACGGACATGTCGGCTCCTCGTTGAGCGGAATCGGATTAATACCGAACAGTGTTTGGTATTCATCGACATGCTGACAGATCTCCGGTCACCCTCGCAAGCCATTCGCGAACGTTGTTTGGTTTTTGTGATCTGACCGTGACGGTTACCCTGGAGCGATGGCTATACGGGGGGCATACGCGAAGGGCGTCGCCAAGCGCGAGGAGATCCTCGAGGCTGCCCTCGCCGTCGTCGCCGAGCACGGCTACCGCAAGGCGTCGGTCCGAGAGATCGCCGATGCCGCAGGGCTCAGTCCCGCCGGCCTGCTGCACTACTTCGGCAGCAAGGAAGAGCTGTTCGTCGCGATCCTCCGCGCCAGAGACGACCGCGACGAGCAGGAGTACGCCGGCGAAGACGCCTCCTCCGCGTTCCTCGCGGTCATGCGCCACAACGCTTCCGTCCCCGGCCTCGTGCAGCTCTACGCGCAGCTGGCCGCCGAAGCCGGAGACCCCTCGCACCCCGCACACTCCTACTTCCGCGAGCGCACCGAGCGGATCGAAGCCTTCACCCGCGCCCAGGTCGCAGAAGATCAGAAGGCCGGCCGCCTCCGCTCCGACCTCGACCCGGCCTGGGTCGTGCGCACCCTGCACGCTCTGGCCGATGGGCTGCAGGCGGCATGGATGCTCGACCCCTCGCTCGACATGGCCGCCGAGATCGAGCAGTTCCTCGTTCTGCTGCGGCCGTCCTGACCAGTGCCACCTCGCGAGGTGCGATTCAGCCGAGCGTCTTCACCTCGGCGTGCGGCATCCGCGCCTTCATGACCCGGACGGCCTCGGGGTTGTCGTCCACGAGCACGGCGTCGCGCCCGAGCGCCGAGGCCACAGCTCCCGTGGTGCCGCTGCCCGCGAACAGGTCGAGCACACGGTCGCCGGGACGACTCGACGCCGTCACGATGCGGCGCAGGATCCCCTCGGGTTTCTGCGTGGGGTAACCGGTCTTCTCGCGCCCGGTCGTCGGCACGATCGTGTGCCACCACACGTCGGTGGGGAGCTTGCCGCGCGCCGCCTTCTCGGCCGTCACCAGCCCCGGCGCCATGTAGGGCTCACGGTCGACCTCATCGGAGTTGAAGACGTACTCCCGCGGGTTCTTCACGTAGACCAGGATCGTGTCGTGCTTGGTGGGCCAGCGGCTGCGTGACTTGGCGCCGTAGTCATACGCCCAGATGAGCTCGTTGAGGAACGAGTCGCGCCCGAACACCGCGTCGAGCATGACCTTCGCGTAGTGCGCCTCCCGGTAGTCGAGGTGCAGGTACAGGGTGCCGTCATCCGCCAGCAGTCGCCAGGCTTCCTCGAGTCGCGGCATCAGGAAGGTGCCGTAGTCGTCGAAGCGGTCGTCGTAGGCGCGCAGCATCCCGCGCACGCGCTCGTACGCGTGACCATGGAAACCGTGCCGCACCTCGGTCTCGGGCTCGGCTGCGCCCGATGCAGAGCTCCGGGCCACCGGCGCCTCGCCCTCTTCCCCGGAAGCCGGAACGTCCGGCCCTGGGGCTTCATCCTGAGCGGTGAACGTCCGTCGCGCGGTGACCACCTGGCGCTCCTGCGTGCGGCCGGTGTTGAACGGCGGGTCGAGGTACACGAGCGTGAACGAACCGGAGGGGAGGGTGGCTGCGACGGCGAGGTTGTCGCCCTCGACGATCGTCACCGCCCCCGGCACGACCGGAGCGATCGCAGCCGCGGCACCAGGATCGCCCTCAGGCTCGCCCTCCGCGGTGGAGAAGTCGGGGTCGGGAGCCGTCACGGCACCCGATGCAGCCACGCCTCGGTGGCGAACTTCGACTCGACGAGTGCCTCGGCGTCGGCGTACTCGTCGGCCGAGATCGACCCGGTCTCGGCGTCGGTCAGCGAGCGGAAGGTGTCTTTGAAGCGCTCGATGATCTCGGCGCGCTCGAGACCGGTCTGACTGCGCAGCGGGTCGACGCGCTTCGCCGCGGACGCGGTGCCCTTGTCGCTGAGCTTCTCCCGACCGATGCGCAGCACCTCGGTCATCACCTGACCGTCGATGTCGTACGAGAGGGTCGCGTGGTGCAGCACTCCCCCGTTCGCGAGGCGCTTCTGCGCGGCACCGCCGATCTTGCCGGTCGGGCTCGCGATGTCGTTGAGCGGCTGGTAGATCGCGTCGATGCCGAGCGAGCGCAGCGCCTGCAGCACCCAGTCGTCGAGGAAGGCATAGGAGTCGGCGAAGGTCATGCCAGCGACCAGGGATGCCGGCACGTACAGCGAGTACGTGATGATCTGCCCGGCGGCCATGAGCATCGCGCCGCCGCCGGAGATACGACGGACCACATCGAATCCGTGCTTCGCCGCACCATCGGGATCGACCTCGTTGCGATACGACTGGAACGAGCCGATCACCACGGCCGACTGGTCCCATTCCCAGATGCGGAGGGTGGGTCGGCGGCGCCCCTCGCCCACCCGGGAGGTGAGCACCTCGTCGAGGGCGAGGTTCATGCGCGGCGAGACGCCCTTCTCGTGCACGATCTCCCAGTCGAAATCGCGCCACCCCGGGGCCGTGACGAGCGCACGCCGCACGGCGGTGCCGACCGCTTCGGGAGTGAAGCCGAGCAGCTGAGCACCATCGGGCAGAGCGCCGCGGACGGCAGCGGCGATCGCCGTCGCATCCGACTCCACCGGCAGCCCGTCGACCGCGGCGTTGATGTCGTCGAGCGCCGAGTCCGGCTCGAGGAAGAAGTCGCCGGCGAGGCGGAAGCGGGAGATCCGATCATCTTCGATCTCGAGGTCGACGACGACGAGCTTTCCACCTGGGACCTTGTATTCACCGTGCACGGTTCCAGCTTAAGGCGCGCTGGCCTCGTTCCGGCGGGTCAGCCGCCGAGCACGACGACCCGCTCCCCGGCGCGGATCGGGGTCGAGTACCGATTACCGGCCGGCGGAAGCGGGCAGACGAACTGATCGGAGAACGCGCACGGCGGCAGGTAGGCGCGATTGAAGTCGATCACAGCCGTGCCGTCGTCTGCCGGTTCATCGACCGGGAGGAAGCGGAAGCGGTAGGTCTCGAGCCCGTTCGTGCCGTCGGCGAACACCGCGCTCAGCGCCCCCTGTCCGTTCCTGGTCACGGTCAGCGTCTGCGGCGCACCCGCCAGCTCGAAATGCAGCCGCCCGGCGACCGGCGTCTCCCGCGCATCGCCGTCGACCGACGTGATCACGATCTGCTCATCCGGCGTCTCTTCGAAGACCGCCGGCAGTCGCCAGCGTTCGTCGGGCGAATACGCGTCGATCGCAGTGAACCACTCTCGCTGCGGACGTGCCGGATTCAGCACGCGCAGCGCGAGCGTGCCGTGGCGTTCGAACACGCGCACCTCTCGGCGACCGAGACGGATGCTCTGCGCACCGCGCAGCGTCACGGTGGAACCTGCCTGACCGAGCTCACTGCCGCGGATGCCGCCGTCGCCGGTCAGCGCCCAGAGCCCGGGGATCCCGTCGACCGCGGCCGCCTCCGTGATGAGCCAGTTCGTCGATTCCAGCGCTGACGGACCGTACTCCGACCCCGCATAGCGCTCGCGTGACGCGTGCCAGTCCTGCCAGTCCTTCACGAAGCTCATCGGAGCGGATCCTCCCTTGCGAGGGCACCGCACCGCGGAGCACTCCTCGCTCATGCGCGGAATATTGCCCCGAATCTACGGTGGCTCCGGGGCCGGCGAGGCCGTCGCGTCACACCCGTTCACCGCGCGTAACGCCGCGTCACACCAGCGGCGTCAGGGAAGGATCTCAGCGCGCGGGGATGTGCTTGTCGAGCCAGGCGAGCACATCGGCGCGCACCTCTTCCTGCTGCAGCTCGGCGAAGATCTCATGACGCGCATCCGGGTAGACCAGCGTCGTGACGTCGGTGAGCCCGGAACGGCTGCGGTACTCGTCGGCCAGCTTGTGCACGCTGCGGGGTCCACCCACCGGGTCGTCGCGCCCCACGAGCAGCAGCATCGGGATGTCGTGCCCGAGGTCTTTGGCCGGGCGACCGTAGAGCTTCGCGGCTTCGATCGGGCCGAAGAGCTTGAGCAGCGGCACGTCGGTGGTCAGCGGGTCCTCGTCGAACGCCGCCCATACGGCCGGGTCGCGGCTGAGCCACTCCAGGCCCGTGGCCCCCTCACCTGCCCAGCGCGCGTTCAGGGGTGCGGCGTTCAGCGACCCCGGCATCCGAAGCGCAGAGCCGGAGAGGATGACGGCATCCCACGCCTCCGGGTGGTCGTTGACGAGCATCTGCGCCAGGAACGAGCCCCACGAATGCCCGAGCAGCACGAGCGGCAGGTCGGGGTTCTCATCGCGGATGATGCCCGTCAGCTGCCAGACGGCTTCCTCGGCCGCACGCAGCCCGCCCTTGCCCAGACGACCGAGCTTTTCGGGGCCGCCGTGCTGGCGGATGCCGGTGCGCCCGTGCCCGCGGTGATCATCGGCGTAGACGTGGAAGCCGGCGGCGGTGAGCGCCGCGATGAGCGCGCTGTACCTCCCGGCGTGCTCGCCGACGCCGTGCAGCAGCTGCACCACGCCGCGGGGCGTCCCCTCGGCGGGATGGACGTCGTAGACGATGTCGACGCCATAGGCATCGGTGAACTCGCGGGTATCCATCACGGTGCGAGCCTACCCATCACACGAGAGGGCGGCTACCGCGCGAGCGAGGTGGCTACTGCGCGAGAGCATCCCGGATCGCGAAGGCGATGTCACGGTCGGTGACCTCGTACCCGCCGACCCCGTCGGAAGCGGAGCCCATGCGCACGCCGCCATCCTCTGTCACCGCCCGCTTGGCGGAGAAGTGGATCGCGTCGACTCCGGAGGCGGCGAGCACCGGGGCGCTGGTCACATCGACCCCGCTCCCGGCCATGATCTCGATCTCGCCCTCGGCTGCGGCGACGAGAGCGCGCAGGGTGTCGATGCCGTCGATCGCGGCGGAGGCTCCACCGGAGGTGAGCACGCGGCCGAGGCCCAGCTCGCGGGCGCTCTGCAGCGTCGCGACGGGGTCGGCGGTGACGTCGATCGCGCGGTGCAGCGTCACGGGCGCTCCCCCGGCAGCGTCGCGCAGGCGGGCCATGGCGAACAGGTCGAGGCGTCCTTCGGCGTCGAGCGCACCGATCACCACACCGGAAGCCCCGGCGGCGATCGCCCGTCGCACATCGAGCTCGGCGACCGCGAGCTCATCCTCGTCGTAGTGGAAGCCACCGGCACGCGGCCGGATCAGCACGTGCACCTCGGGGCCGTCGACTCCTGCCGCCTCGACGGCGAGCTCGAGCGTCGCGGGCGACGGGGTGAGCCCGCCGAGGGCGAGAGCCGTCGCGAGTTCGACGCGCGCGGCACCGACCTCCTTGGCGATCCGCACTCCAGCGGGGTCCTGCACGGCGATTTCCAGGGCGAGCGATCGGGTCACCCCTCCATTGTGCCCGCTGCCGCGACGACGTCTGGAAAATTAGATAGACTAACTAAGTAATGTCTGCGTCTGATGAATCACTCCACCTCACCGCCACAGACCTTCGCATGGCCACGTTCCGGCTGGCTCGCCGCCTTCGCTGCGCGCGTGCCGCAGACTCGATGAGCGATGCGCAGCTCGCGGTGCTCGCCGACCTGCGCATGAACGGACGCCGCACGATCTCGACCCTCGCCGAGCGCGAGCGCGTGACGGCACCGTCGATGACCAACACCATCAACGGACTCGAAGAACAGGGCTTCGTCGCGCGCACCCCCGACGAGGACGATCGCCGCCGCGTGCAGGTCGACATCACCGAGGCCGGCGCCGCGATCGTCGTCGAGACCATCCGCCGCCGCGACGAGCTGCTGGCCGACATGCTTCGCGAGGTCGACTACACCGAGGCAGAGCTCACCACGCTGCGTGAAGCCAGCGCCCTGATGAGGCGGGTGGTGGAGAGATGAGCGCCATGTTCCGCTCCTTCGCCAACATCAACTACCGCATCTGGTTCGCGGGCGCCCTGGTCTCCAACGTCGGCGGGTGGATGCAGGCGACCGCCCAGGACTGGGTGGTGCTCACGGAGCTCACCGACAACGATGCGACGGCCATGGGCGTGACCATGGCGCTGCAGTTCGGACCGCCGCTCGTGCTCGTGAGCCTGACCGGATGGGTGGCCGACCGATTCGATCGGCGGCACATCCTGTTCGCGACCCAGTCGGCACTGCTGGCCCTGGCGATCGCGGTCGGCGTGCTCCTGCTCAACGATGTGATGACGCTGCCGATGATGTTCGGCTTCGCCCTGGGCTTCGGCATCGTGAACGCGTTCGACGCCCCTGCCAGGCAGGCGTTCGTCTCGGACATGGTCTCCACCGGCGACACCTCCAACGCGGTGGCCCTCAACTCCGCATCGTTCAACCTCGCCCGCATGGTGGGGCCTGCGGTCGGAGGCCTCCTGATCGTGGCGATCGGCTCGGGCTGGGTGTTCATCGTCAACGCCGCGACCTTCTTGGCGATGCTCCTCGCGCTGATGCTGCTGCGCCGCAACCTGCTCGCCCCGCGCCTGAAGAACCGCAGCCGCGGAGGGCTCGCTGCCGGATTCCGCTACGTGTGGGGGCGCAGCGACCTGAAGGTCGTGTTCATCACGGTCTTCCTGATCGGCGCCTTCGGCATGAACTTCCCGATCTTCGCATCGACCATGGCTCTCGAATTCGGAGCGGGCGCAGACGGCTACGGCGTGCTCAGCTCGGTCCTCGCGATCGGCTCGCTGATCGGCGCTCTGCTGGCCGCGCGACGCGATCGGGCACGCGTTCGGGTCGTGATCCTCGCCGCCGGCGGATTCGGGATCGCCGCGTTCGTCTCATCCGCGATGCCGACCTACGCCTCGTACGCCGTCACGCTGACGTTCACCGGCTTCATGATCGTGACCCTGCTCACCACTGCCAACGGCTACGTGCAGATCACGACCGAACCGGCACTGCGCGGACGCGTGCTCGCCCTCTACATGGCAGTGATCATGGGCTCGACCCCGGTCGGAGCTCCTATCGCCGGATGGGTCGCCGACACGTTCGGCCCGCGCGCCGCGATCATGCTCGGAGGCACGGCCGGGTTCGTCGCCTGCGCGATCGGCGTGATCTGGGTCGCGACATCGGGCCGTCTCCGCCGTGACGAGAACCGTCGATTCCTGCTGACGCTCGACGAGACGCGTCCGCTCCGCGTGGTCGATCCGATCGAGTTCAGCGACGAGGCCGCCGTCACCACACCGATCCGGAGTGCCAAGAGACACGACGTCGAGGACTGACCCGCATCTCGCGGTTTGTCAACGCCCTCCACGAGATGCGTGGCGCGACCGTACCGTCGATGCATGGACGAGAACATCGAACGCACCCCGCACCCGCAGGATCCGGCCGAGGGTGCGCGCCGGGTGCCTGACGAAGACGCCGGGCAGGGCGACGGCACCGGCGGCGCGATCCAGGGCGACGCCTCACGCGGAGAGTCGACCGGCGGTGCCATCCAGGGCGACGCCGGCCAGGGTCACCGCGCAGCACTGGGTGGCGACGAGGGTACCGAGGAACAGCTCGATGCCGATAACGCCGCCGAGGAAGACACCCTGAAGACGCTCGACCCGGATTCCCCACCGGCCTGAGCGTCTGCGAGCGGGCAGCGCCATCGCCAGCCGACGGCATCCCCAGGCCACGGCCCTCCCCTGCGATGGCCCTGCCCGCCGCATCGGGCCACCCCCGCACGCGAAGCACCCCCTCGCGGACGACGGCAAAGGGGTGCTTCGACGAGGTGGTCAGGCCAGCACGAGCTTGAGCTGCTCCACCGCCCAGTCGAGCTCGGTCGCACGGATCACGAGCGGCGGCGCCATGCGAACGGTCTGTCCGTGCGTGTCCTTCACGAGCACGCCGCGCTCGAGCAGCTTCTCGGCGATCTGACGCCCCGTGCCCTTGGCGGGATCGATGTCGACACCGCCCCAGAGTCCGGCGATGCGGACGGACGTGACCCCGTTGCCGATCAGTGGCTGCAGCGCCTGCTCGAGGTGGGCGCCGAGTGCTCGCGCCCGCTCCTGGAACTCACCGGACTGCAGCATCTCGACCACGCGCAGGCCCACGGCAGCCGCCAGCGGGTTGCCACCGAACGTCGAGCCGTGCTCGCCAGGACGGATGACTCCGAGCACGTCGGTGTTCCCGACCACGGCAGAGACCGGGAGGATGCCGCCACCGAGCGCCTTGCCGAGCAGGTACAGGTCGGGCACGACACCCTCACGATCGCAGGCGAACGTCTCGCCCACGCGCCCGAGCCCGGCCTGGATCTCGTCCGCGATGAAGAGCACGTTCTTCTCGTCGCAGATCTCGCGGATGCGGCGGAGGTACCCCTCCGGAGGGATCACCACGCCTGCCTCGCCCTGGATCGGCTCGACCAGCACGGCTGCCGTGTCGTCGGTGATGGCTGCGGCGATGGCATCCGCGTCACCATAGGGCACGACGTCGAAGCCGGGCGTGTACGGGCCGAAGTCGTCGCGGGCCTGCTCGTCGTCGCTGAAGCTGACGATCGTGGTCGTGCGCCCGTGGAAGTTGCCGGCTGCGACGATGATGCGCGCCTTGCCCGCGGGGATGCCCTTGACGCGGTAGCCCCACGCACGGGCGACCTTGATACCGGTCTCGACGGCCTCGGCCCCTGTGTTCATCGGCAGCACGAGGTCTTTGCCGGCGAGCTCGGCGAGCGCTGCGGCGAACGGCTCGAGCCGGTCGCTCTGGAACGCACGGCTGACGAGCGTGACCCGGCCGAGCTGCTCGGTGACGGCGGCGACGAGGGCCGGATGCCGGTGGCCGAAGTTCACGGCCGAATACGCCGCGAGCAGGTCGAGGTAGCGCTTGCCCTCGACGTCCGTCACCCAGGCGCCCTCCGCACGGGCGATGTTCACCGGCAGCGGGTGGTAGTTGTGGGCGACGTGGGGCTCGGTGGTCGCTTCCGTCACGGCCTCCGCGCCCGCGGTGGCGTCGACGGCGGTCACTCGGCACCCCGCAGCTCGAGGGTGCAGCACTTGATGCCACCGCCGCCGAGCAGCAGCTCGGAGAGGTCGATCATGATCGGGTTGTAGCCGCGCTCGCGCAGCTGCTTCTCGAAGCCCTTCGCACGCGGCGAGATGATCACGTTGTAGCCGTCGCTCGCCGAGTTCAGGCCGAACACCGAACCGTCTTCGTCCGAGACCAGGATCGCGTCGGGGAAGCGCTCCTCGAGGATCGCACGGCTGACATCGTCGAAGGCACCGGGAAGATAGGCGATGTTCGCGCGCTCCGGGCCGCCGTTGTCCACACCCTGCACCGGATCGAGCACGGCGATCGCGGTGTCGAGGTGGTAGAAGCGCGGGTCGACCAGATTGAGCGAGACGACCTCGCGGCCGAAGATCTCGCCCACCTCGCGGTGGCTGTCGCCGGTGGAGCGGAAGCCGGTGCCGGCCAGGATCACGTCGCCGACGAGCAGAAAGTCGCCCTCACCTTCGTTGACCTCCTTCGGCATCACGGTGTCGTACCCCGCGGCGCGGAACCAGTCTGCGAAGGCAGGAGACTCGCCCTGGCGCTGGACGAAGCGGAACTCGGGCACGTAGGCACGGCCGTCGATGAGGAATCCGCCGTTGGCCGTGTAGACCATGTCGGGGTAGCCGGCGAGCGGCTCGATGAGTTCGACCTCGTGGCCCAGCTCGATGTAAAGGTCGTAGAGCTTCTGCCACTGCGCGACCGCGTTCGCGGTGTCGGTGGGCTTGGTCGGCTCCATCCACGGGTTGATGGAGTAGTTGACCGTGAAGTGCTCGGGCTTGCACATCAGGTAGTGACGGTGATGTGCGGTGCGGGCGGGTGCGGTGGAGACGGCGGCTTCAGGCGTCGACATGGGTGCTCTCCTCGTAGGACGGGCGCGGCGGACGCTGTCCAGGGGCCCGGCGGTCCTTCGACCCTTCGCTCGTTCTGAGCGGGCGTCGGGGAAGATGCGACTCGGGCACGCCGGGATCCATTGTGTCATCCGCCCCTGCATGCCGCCAGAGCGTCGGCGCCATCCCCCTGCTTCGCTCCCTCCCGCCCCTCCCGAATGCTCCCGAATGCTCCGGAATGCTCCGGTCGCAGTTGCTGCCGACCTTTTCAAAGAGGGACGGCAGGAACTGCGACCGGAACGAGAGGAAAGACGCGATCAGACCGCAGCGCCGGTGACGACGAGCTTGCCGACCGTGTGCCCTGCCTCGAGGCGGGCGAGTGCGGCGGATGCCTGCGCGAACGGGTACTCGCGCTCGATCACGGGAACCACCCGGCCGTCGGCCACGAGCTCGAGCAGCTTGGCCAGCACCTCGGCACGCGGCTTCGCAGCGAGGGGACGGATGCTCCGTGAGCCGATCGACAGGAACACCGCGCGCAGCATCCGCGGGATGGGGCCGAGCACATGGCCGCCGTCTCCGGTGACCAGCACGACAGTGCCGCCGGGAACGACGAGTCGCTTGAGGTCGCGCAGCGGCATCCCTCCCGCGACGTCGATGATCGCGTCGAATCGGCCGTCCGCGAGCGTGCTCAACGGCGACTCCCTGTGGTCGAACGTGCGCACCGCGCCGAGCTGCTCGACCAGCGGCGCGTTGCGGTCGCGACAGGTCGCCCATACCTCGGCTCCGCGGAGAGTCGCGAGCTGCACCGCGAACGTGCCGACACCTCCGGATGCACCGATGATCAGCACGCGCGGCGCTCCACCCGCCGCATGGCCACCGTCTGCGAGCCCGACCCCGGCGAGGTCGAGCGCCTGCCAGGCGGTACCGCCGGCGACCGGCAGACAGGCAGCGGCCTCCGCCGCGATGTCGGTGGGGATCGGCACGAGCCGTGCTGCGGGAACGCATACGTACTCGGCGAGACCGCCGCCACCGACCAGCTCGCCGACGACCTCCTCACCGATCTCGGCGCCGACGACGTCCGGCCCCACGGCGACCACCGTGCCGGCGACCTCCATGCCGCGCACCGGATGCTTCGGGCGGGTGAGTCCGAACACCGGTCGCACCAGCAGCGGATCACCGAGCAGGAGGCGCACATCGCCCGCGTTCAGAGCCGTCGCGTGCACCCGCAGCAGCACTTCGCCGCGACCGGGCACCGGGACCGGGATGCGTTCGAGGGTCACACCGTCGGCCGGCCCGTAGGTCTCCCGCCGCCACGCCTTCATCGACCGGCTCATGATGCTGCTCCTGACGTGTCGGGGTACTCGAAGATGTCGTCGAGGCCCACGCCGAACGCACGGGCGATCTGGAAGGCGAGTTCGAGCGTCGGCGAGTACTTCTGCTGCTCGATCGCGATGAGCGTCTGTCGCGTCACCCCGACCGTGCGGGCGAGCTCGGCCTGGGTCAGACCGGCCTGCTCACGATGGGCGCGGATGCGGTTCGAGACGAGGGTGGGCTTGACCATCAGACGAGTCCCCGCCGGTAGGCGATCACTCGCGCGATGCCGCCGACGAGCGCCGAGACCGCGAACCCGGCGAACATGGTGTTCGCGATCCAGAACACGTCGGCCCCGACTGCGCAGAGCGCGATCACCCCGAGGCCGGCGATCACGACGAAGGCCTGTTCGACCCGGCCGCCCATACGGCTGATGTCGCGGTCGCGGATGTCGGATCGCCCCACACCGTCGGGGTCGCGCATTCCGGCGATCATGCCCCAGACGACGCTGAGCACGATGGTCGCGACGATGCCGCCGCCGATCACCCACAGCATGAGGGGGAGCCAGTCGACTCCGGTGAGCGGCCCTCCTCCGGCCTGCTGGAGCACCAGCACGACGTAGACGACCATCACGATCGGGCTCACGATGAGCCCCGCCCAAGCGTTGCGTTCTTCGTAGACCATGATGCCTCCCATGTAAAGGATTCTTGACATCATCAGCGTACGACGAGCATCCCTCTATGTCAAAGATTTTTTACACATCGATGTGATTCCGGTCGCAGTTCCTGCCGCACCAACG
>JBOGEI010000108.1:0-13268 GCA_050701935.1 Microbacterium sp. | reverse complement strand
TCATCGTCAAGCGCGCCGAGGGACGCGAGCGGCTCGTCCGCGCGAACCCCGAGATGATCGCCCGCGCCAGGGCGCTCCTCGCCCGATACGAAGAGCTGTGGCGGTCGCGCATCGCCCGACTCGACGACCTGCTGGCCGAGACGCCTCGGTCCGGCTCATCCGACAACAGCGACACCAAGAAGAACGAACAAGGAGACTGAACATGCCTGTCACCGACGTCACCACCGATGCCGACAACCTGACCATGACGGTCGTCGCAGACTTCGCGGCACCCATCGAGCGGGTGTGGAGCGCCTACTCCGACCCGCGTCAGCTCGAGCGCTTCTGGGGTCCTCCCGGTTGGCCTGCCACCTTCACCGCGTGGGACCACACCGTCGGCGGGCGTGCCGTCTACTCGATGAACGGGCCGCGCGGCGAGAAGTCGTCGGGTGCGTGGGAGTTCGTGTCGATCGACGCGCCGAACAGCTTCGAGGTCATCGACTCGTTCGTCGACGAGGACGGCAAGCCGCTCGACGGCTTCCCTGCGCAGCGGATGTCGTTCGCCTTCGAGTCCACCGCCGACGGTACACGCATGATCACGACGAGCCACTTCGACTCGGTCGACGCTCTCGAGCAGGTCGTCGAGATGGGCCAGGTCGAGGGCATCAAGATGGCGATGGCACAGCTCGACACCGTGCTGCAGGACCTACGCGAGTACGCGCAGGGCAAGGGCACGCGGGTGGAGCTGCTCGACGACACCCACGTGCGGATCACGCGTCTGGTCGAGGGACCGCGCGAGCTGGTCTGGCGCGCGCACTTCGAGCCCGAGCTCATCCGCAAGTGGATGCTCGGACCCGACGGGTGGGAGATGACGGAGTGCGTCGCCGCCACCGAGGTGGGCCAGTCGTACCGGAACTCCTGGGCGCCGGTCGGCGACACCGAGGGGCAGCCGTTCGGATTCGAGGGGGAGGCGCTCCTGATCGAGGCCCCGCGCCGCGCGGTCACCACCGAGCGGATGCAGGGCATGCCGACCGAGACCCTCAACGACCTGAACCTCTACGAGGAAGACGGTGCGACCCTGGTCACGCTGCTCATCGAGTACCCCGACAAGGAGACGCGCGACGTGATCCTCGCCACCGGCATGGCCGACGGCATGGAGTCGTCGTTCGCCCGCCTGGAGCGGGAGCTGCTCGCGGTCTGAGTCTCGCGGAAGCATCCGTCGCCGCCTCACGCGCTCACGCCGGGTCGGGCCGATCTCCACGGAGACCGCCTGACCCGGCGTTTTCGCCTGACCCGGCGAGGCCGAGAGCCGAGGTTCCGCACCTCCAGGCAGGTGTTCGGGATAGGGTGGCGACACGATGAGGATCACGCGCCGCACTCTGCTCCTCGGCGCCGGAGCCGGTGTCGCTTCGGTGCTTCTCGCCTCGTGCACGCCGGAGCCCGCCCCCACGCCGACACCCACCCGCACGCGCGAACCCGAACCGCCGCCCGGGGTTCCCGCCGCAGCAGGCAGCGTGCGCAGCACCTGGACCACCGACCCGTACTCTGTCGGCGCCGTCAGCTTCACCCCCGTCGGCGTGCTGTCCGATACCCGTTCCGCGTTGGCGCGGCCCGTCGGCAAGCGGCTGTTCTTCGCGGGTGAGGCGACCGACGTGGACGCGCCCGGCACGGTGCGCGGAGCCATCGCCTCTGGCGCTCGAGCGGCGGAAGAAGTCATGGTCCCGGCGACCTCAGGCGAACGCATCGCCGTCGTGGGCGCAGGCCTCGCCGGCGCGACGGTCGCAGCCCTCCTCGCCGAGGGCGGCATGGAGGTCACGGTCTTCGAGGCAAGAGACCGCGTCGGCGGACGGGTCCACTCGCGCCTCGACGACTCCTGGCCCGTACCGGCGCAACTCGGGGCCTGGCTCTTCAGCGCGGACGACAGCGAGGTGCTCGATCGCCTGAGCAGCGGGGAGGTCGCGATCGTCGATCTTGCCGGCGAGCTCTGGCGCGGACCGGACGGCGACGTCGATCCGGTCGACCCGCAGCCTTTCGACGCCGCGATCACGACGGCCCAGGCTGCTCCCGAGGATGCCTCCGTGGCCGACGCGCTGACCGCCGCGGGTATCGACCCTGCTGACCCCGCGACCGCCGCATTGCTCGCGATCCTCGCCGCCCGCACCGGAGCCAGCGGCGACGAGCTCTCGAGCTGGTTCGCACCGCCGCTGCCCACCGGAGACCCGAAAGCGGCGACGGGAGATCTCACGCCGTTCATCGAGAAGACGCTCGACGGCGTCACCGTCGGCCTCAACTCGCCTGTCGCGAGACTGGCGTACGACGACTCGGGGGTGAGCGTGCGTCTCGGCACCGGGGAGGCGCTGTCGTTCGACCGGGTCGTGGTCACCGTGCCGCTCGGGGTGCTGCAGGATCGGAGCATCGAGTTCGACCCGCCCCTGCCCTTCTCCAACCGTGGCGCGGTCTCGGCTCTCGGGATGGGCACGATCGAGACGGTGTGGTTGCGCTGGGACGAGGCGTTCTGGGACAGCGAGGAGGCGATCTGGCACGCTGTCGGTGCCGACGTGGCGATCCCGACCTGGATCAACCTGCGACCCGCGACCGGGGAGAACGTGCTCGTGGGGATCGTGGGCGGGGCGGCTGCGGCCGACTTCGCGCAGCTCGACGAGGACGAGGCCATCGAAGCCGCACTCGCCTCGCTCTCCCTCTACGTCTGACCGACGCGCTCGTCGATCGAGGCCTGCGCGACGGTCGGCGTCTCCGCACTCTGCTCGCTCTCCCTGCGCGGCGTTCGCGGCAGCGGCATGCGGCTGATGAGCACGAGCATCGAAGCGACCAGGGCGAACGTCGCGAGGGCGATCGCGGACGACACGAGGAACTCCAACGGCCCGCTCACCTGTCGCGGGTCGAGGAAGTAATAGGGGTACCAGCCGATCAGCGGCCCACGGATCATAGTGAACACGCCCCAGAGCACGGGATAGGCGAGCGTCACCGGCACCACTCGCCACGGGACGGAGCGGTGCCCCGGGGCGAGCGCCCACGCCGCCACCGTCACCGCGGGCAGCCAGAAGTGGAGCACCTGATCCGACCACGGGACGTCGATGCGGATACCGCGGACCCCGGCCTGCCAGACGAGGATCGCGAACACGAGTCCGGCCGTGATCGTCCACGTCAGCACGAGCGCCAGTGCGACCGTGAGCCAGCGTGGATCGCGTGCCGTGCGCAGGGCGATGACACCCGCGATGCTCAACAGCACCACGAACGCGATGTTGGACTGATTGGTCAGGTAGGCGAAGAAGTTCTGGCTCGCGATGGTGTTCGACGCCAGGCCCCAGGCGAGTCGATGGATGAGCGCCACGAGACAGACGGCGGCGGCGCCGAGGCGGAGCAGGCCGAAGACGGTGCGGGCCTTCACCGCTGCGTCACCACCCATTCCGTCATCCGCCGAGTCTACGGACCGCACCTCGGAGGACCCGCCGCGCCGCAGCGGGCGCCCCTCACCCGCGTCGGTCGCTCAGCGTCGCGGCTCGCGGGTCGACCACAGCGCCAGACCGACGAGCACGGGCTGGAAAAACAGTCTGACGAAGCGCTTCATGTCGGTGTCGAGGCCGAATCCGTCGCGGTGGTGCATCCACTGCGCCACGTTGCCGGGGAACACGGCGACGAAGAACAGGGCGGCGATCGTGCCGACCGTGCGCCGACGACGGCGTGCCAGCAGCAGAGCGGAACCGAGCGCGACCTCGGCCACGCCCGAGGCCAGCACCGTGGTGTCGGGGTCGAGAGGCAGCGACTCCGGCACCTGCGCCTGGAACTCCTCGCGGGCCACCGTGAGGTGGGAGACGCCGGCGAAGACGAGCGAGGCGCCGAGGAAGATGCGGCCGATGGTGCGGGCGGGAGTCGACATGGTGCGAGTGTACGCGTCGGTCGATCCGCTCAGATCAGTCGGCGGAGTGCCTCTTCGAGCGAGATGCCCTGGGCCTCTGCACGGTCACGCAGCCTCGCGTGCTCGTCGGAGGACAGCGGGATGCGCAGCTCGATCGGGTCGTCTTCCGGCGCATCCAGCCCGTCGAGGAGGTCGGAGGCCTCGGCCCACAGAGTCTCTGCCGCGGGCGCCGGTGCTGAGAGAGCGGGGGTGGGGGCCGGAGTCGAGGGCGCGGACGCGGCGACCGGCGCCGACGCGGCGACCGCTGCTCCGGCATCCGTCGCGAGGGTGAAGCCCGGTCCTCGTCGCGGTTCCTGCTTCGCCTGGTAGGCCTTGGCCGCGGCGTTCGCGCGCTCGTCGGCCGCCTCGTTCAGGGGGTGCCCCGCGTGCCCCTTGACCCACGAGAACTCGACGTCGCGGCCACGGATCGCCTCGTCGATGCCTTCCAGCAGATCGCGGTTGAGCACGGGCCCGCCGTCGGACTTGCGCCATCCCTTGCGCTTCCACCCCGGCATCCACTTGGTCACGGAGTCGATCACGTAGCGGCTGTCGCATTCGATCAGCAACTTCTCGTCGGTGCCGGCCGTCGCGAGCAGCAGCTCGAGCACCGCCCGCAGCTCGCCCTGGTTGTTGGTGCCGTGGGGGGAACCGCCGGCCGCCCAGTTGTCGTCGTCGATGTACCAGGCCCAGCCGTTGGGGCCGGGATTGCCCAGGGCGGAGCCGTCTGCGGCGGCGGTGATCGTCATCCCTCAACCGTAATGGTGGGCGACGACGGTGAAATCACCGGCGGACCACCATGGGAGTGCCGGTGACCGGATCGGGTGTCACCACCGCGTCGATGCCGAAGACGTCGCCCACGCGCTCTGCCGTGATGAGCTCGGAGGGAGTCCCGGTGGCGACCACGCGTCCCTCTTTCATCAGCACGAGGTTGTCGGCGTAGCGCGCCGCCTGATTGAGGTCGTGCAGCACGGCGATCACGGTCTTGCCCTGCTCGTTCAGCTCTCTCAGCAGGTCGAGCAGTTCGTACTGGTGGGCGATGTCGAGGAAGGTGGTGGGCTCATCGAGCAGCATCACCGGGGTCTGCTGGGCGAGCAGCAGCGCCACCCAGACCCGCTGTCGCTGGCCGCCGGAGAGCTGGTCGACGTAGCGCTCCGCGAGGTCGACGGTGTTCGTCGCGGCCAGGGCTTCGCGGGTGGCGGTGTCGTCGGCGGAGGTCCAGCGCTGCAGCGCCGAGTGGTGGGGGTATCTGCCGCGTGAGACCAGATCGGCGACCCGCATGCCCTCGGGCGCGATCGCATCCTGCGGCAGCAGGCCCATCCTTCGGGCGAGCTCCTTGGAGCCGTACTCGCCGAGCGCCCGCCCGTCGAACAGCACGTCGCCGGATTCGGGCTTCAGCACGCGGGCGAGTGCACGCAGCACGGTCGACTTGCCCGAGGCGTTCGGTCCGAGGATCACCGTGAACGACCCCTCGGACAGCGCGAGGTCGACGCCGTCGACGACGACCTTGCCGTCGTACGCGACGACGAGCCCGCGGGCTTCGAGTGCCGGGTGCTGCGTGGTCATGGGTTCCTCCGGGTGTCCGAATCGCCTGGGCGGCTCTGCGAGGCTGAGCCGCCCGGACGATTCGAGAGGGGTCAGCCGAGCAGTTCCTCGACCTGGTCGATCACCAGGTTCGCACCGATCACGCCGATGCCCACCATCCAGGTGTCGTCCTCGACCTCGAACGCCTTGTCGCCTGCGGGACCAGGCTGCGCGCCCCAGAGGCCGGTGATCTGGGCCTGCGTGGTCGCGGTCGGGTCGCCGCCGGGGCTCATGTAGAACACCACGTCGCCGTCGATCTGCTCGTAGAGCTCGGGGCTGAGCTCCATCATCGAGTACTCGTTCCAGTCGCGGTCGGCACCCAGGTCGAAGCCCATGTCGGTCAGCAGCGAGCCCGAGAAGGTGCCGGGGCCGTACAGGCGGAAGTTGTCGGCGCGGAAGCGCACGATAGACGCGGTGGTGCCATCGGCCTTGACGGCCTCGCCGACCTCGGATGCGCGGTCCTCGACGCCCTTGATGAGCTCGTCCATCTTGTCGCCCTGGTTCACAGCGGCGGCGGTCAGCACGGCCTGCTCGGTCCAGTTGGTGCCGGTGTCTTCGGAGAACACGGTGGGCGCGATGGCCGACAGCTCCTCGTACAGGGCCTCGTGACGCACCTTCGAGCCGATGATGAGATCGGGGGCGAGGTTGGCGATCGCGTCGACATCGGGCTCGGCGATGAAGCCGATCGACTCGGTCCCGTCGAGGTCGTCGGCGAGATAGGCCGGGAAGCCGCGGCCGGCACCGATCTCCGGGGCGCCGACGGGCGTGATCCCCAGTGCGACCAGGGCGTCCATCTGCGGGGAGTCGAGAACGACGATTCGCTCGGGGACCGACTCGAACTCGGTCTCGCCCATCGCGTGCTCGACCGTATAGCTCGAGTCCTTCGAGGCGGGAGCGGACTCCTCGGCGGCGGGGGTGCTCGAGCATCCGGTGGCGATCAGGGTGATCGCGGCCAGGGAGGCGACGGCGGTGGCGAGCGGACGGAAGCGAGTTCGGAGAGGTCTGTTCACGTGTAACGACACTAGCGACGTTTGGTTAGGCTATCCAAATATGAGTTCCGAACCCGTCGTCGCGCGCCGTCGCGCCCCGGTCGCGGCATCCCGATTCCCGGCCTGGTACGGCATCGTCCTGGTGCCGGTCGTGCTGGCCATCGCACTGGCTGTGAGCCTTGCGGTCGGTGCCCGCTTCGTACCCCTCGACCAGGTCGCGCTCTCGCTGTTCGGCTCGGGCGACCAGAACGTCTTGAACATCGTCGGCGAGCTGCGGGTCACCCGCACCGTGAACGCGGTGATCTGCGGTGTCGCCCTCGGTGCGGCCGGAGTGCTGATGCAGGCGCTCACCCGCAACCCGATCGCCGATCCCGGGATGCTCGGCGTCAGCGCCGGCGCCTCATTCGGAGTCGTGGCGGGTATGAGCGTGCTCGGCGCCCTCGGCGTCGGCGGCACGATCTGGCTCGCACTCGCCGGAGCCGCCCTCGCCTCCGCGGTGATCTTCTGGTTCTCCGGCACGCGCTTCGCCTCGGGTTCGCCCGTGCGGCTGATCCTCGCAGGCGTCGCTTTCTCGGCGATCCTCGCGGGGGCGTCGCAGGCGATCGTGCTGACGGATGAGACCGTGCTCGACGCGTTCCGGTTCTGGCGGGTCGGCTCGCTCACCGCCCGACCGGTCGAGGAGGCACTGCCGCTGGTCGTCTTCATCGTCGTCGGCGTGTTCCTCGCCCTGCTGCTCGTGCCTGCACTGAACCTGATGGCGCTCGGCGACGACAGCGCGATCGCGCTCGGAGTCAAACCCGGCGTCGTGCGCGCCCTCGTGCTCGTCGCCGTCACATTGCTCTGCGGCACGGCGACCGCGATCGCCGGACCCATCGCGTTCGTCGGCCTCGTCATCCCGCACCTGCTGCGGCGACTCGTCGGTCCCGACCTTCGCGTGGTGCTTCCGCTGTCGCTGCTCGCCGCCCCCGCGATGCTGCTGCTGGCCGACACTCTCGGCCGCGTGATCGGTGGTGGCGGCGAAGTGCAGGTCGGCATCGTCACGGCGCTGATCGGCGGACCGCTGCTCATCGCCTTCGTCGTCGGCAAGCGGACGGCAGGACTGTCGTGAGCCTGCGCACCGATGCCCTCACGGCCGATGACCGCGTCCTCCGCGGCGCGCGCTGGTCGTTGCGGTTCAGTCACCGCACGGCCCTCGTGTGCGGCATCCTCGCCGCTGCCCTGCTGGTGCTGCTGGTCGCCGCGCTCATGATCGGCGAGTACATCGTGACCCCGGCGGCGCTGATCGAGACGCTGCTCGGGCGCCCGCCGGAGCGGCTCGACGGCTTCTTCGTGCTCGGCCGCCGCCTGCCGCGCAGCCTGGTCGCGATCGTCGTCGGGGCGAGCCTGGCGGTCGCTGGTGCGGTGTTCCAGAGCCTGACCCGCAACCCGCTCGCCAGCCCCGACGTGATCGGCATCAGCAGCGGAGCCTCAGTCGGCGCGGTCGTCGTGATGCTGGTGCTCGGTGGATCCTTGGCGCAGGCGGCCCTCGGCGCCGTGGTCGGCGCCCTCGTGATCGCCGGGGTGATCGTGCTGTTCACCGCGCGATCCGGACTCCACGGCGTGCAGCTGATCCTCACCGGTGTCGCACTGTCGGCAACCGCCATGGCCGTCGTCGACTACGTGCTGACTCAGGTATTCGTCGCCAGCGCCACCACGGCGCAGACCTGGCTGGTCGGCTCGCTGCAGGGGCGCGGGTGGGGGGATCTCCTCCCGGCGCTGATCGCGCTGCTCCTGATCATCCCGTTGCTCATCAAGGCCGCGCCCGATGCTCGCATGTTGGCGCTCGGCGACAGCGTCTCGACCGCGCTGGGCGTGCGGACCGTGCGGGCTCGGTGGATCCTTCTCGCCGCCGCCACGCTGCTCGTCGCCGTCGCGGTCGCCACCGCCGGTCCGATCTCGTTCGTCGCGCTGATCGCCCCGCACATCGCCCGACGTCTGACCGGCGCGACCAGCTTCCTCGCCTCGGGGCTCGTGGGCGCGCTGCTGCTGCTCACGAGCGACCTGCTCGCGCAGAACATCTTCCCGGCGCCGATTCCCGTCGGCGTCGTCACGATCACCGTCGGCGGCGCGTTCTTCCTGTGGCTGCTCTGGAGAGAGGGGGCTCGGCGTGGCTGAGCACACCGTCAACCGCGTCCGTCCTCCGCAGCGTCCTCGCCGCACCGGGGCCCGCGTCTTCGCCGCCAGGGTCACCGCCGTGCGCGATCTCACCCCGCACATGCGACGGCTCACGATCGCGGCTGCGGAGTTCGCCGACTACGCGCCTGCCGGTCCCGACGAGTACCTCGGGCTGCTGCTGCCTCGCGAAGAAGACGCCGCGCTCGTGCTTCCGGCGAACGACGGCACGGAGAACATCCGCGCCGCGGTCGGCGCCATCCCCGAGAGCGAGCGCCCCGACCTGCGCTGGTACACGCTGCGGGACCACCGTCCCGACATACAGGAGATCGACGTCGACTTCGTCGTGCACGGCGATGAAGGACCGGGCACACGGTTCGCCGGGCGAGCGCGGGTGGGCTCGGCTCTCGGCATCCGCGAGTGCACGGCGCTGTATGCGCCGCTGCCCGAGACCCGTTCACGGGTGATCATCGGCGATGAGTCGTCACTTCCCGCGATCGCGCGCATCCTCGAGGCTACGGAGGCTCCGGAGACGCACGTCTTCATCGAGATATCGGATGCGGCGGAGAAGCAGGACCTCGCCGGCGCCGTCACCTGGGTCGAGCGCGAGGGCGAGCTTCCGGGTGTGCGACTGCAGCAGGTTGTGCGGGCCGCTGTGCTTCCCGAGGTGATCGACTACGCGTGGGTGTGCGGAGAGCGACTCGCGGTGCAAGAGATCCGTCGGTACCTCGTGGACCGCGGAGTCTCGAAGGACCGGATCACGTTCTCGGGATACTGGCGACTGGGCGAGGCGCGGGGCTGAGTCCGCGCGGGTGATTGCGGCGCTCAGTCGGCTTCGGGGTCGTCGTCCAGCGGTTCGGCCTCGTCGGCCGAGGTGGCCTCTGGGACGGGAGGCGCGACCGGGAACAGGATCGAGCTCAGGTCGCCGCTGGTCTCCGCACCGAGGCCGATCGAGAGCGGATCGACGACGGGCGCCGTGTCGAGGAGGTCGGACTCGGAGCGCTCGAGCGGCTCCGATGGCAGCACCCACTGGTTTTCTTGCTCTTCAGGCTTCTGCTGGAAAAGTCCCATGGGGTCCATTGTGAACCCCAGCGCCTACGGCCGGGCCGGATTCACACGCGATTGATCGGATGGCGTCGGTGGTGGTCGAGTGCGTCAGGCCGATGCCGCGCGAACCGCTTCGACGAGGGTGAGCCAGGGGCCGTCGAGTGCGGAGTCGGGCAGCTCGCGCTCTCGACGCTCGGACGGCGTGCGTGCCCGGATGCTCCAGACGAACCGATCGGCGCCCGTCCCGGAATCGGGCTCCTGGTCCCACGGGCAGCGGTCGATAAGGTCGATCCATTCCACTGCGGCGTCGTCGGATTCCGCCTCGACCTGCCACTGGCGGCGGATCCCGGCGATGCCGCCTGTGCGCACCACCGCGATCACGACCTGCGCGTCAGTCGGTGGAGGGGACTCGCTCATCTTCATAGACTCCCACGGTCGTCCACGCCCGTCGAGCCGCTGCCGCTGTGGCGGCATCGATCGCGGTGGCTGCAGCGACCGTGGCGTCGGCGAACTGCGTGAACGTCGCGGTGCTCGACAGGCCGCCGGTGAGAGCGCGATACCAGACGGTTCCCGCGCGCTCCCAGGCCTTGCCGCCGAGGTCGATGGCGAACAGGGCGAACGCGCGGTTGGGGATGCCGGAGTTGATGTGCACCCCGCCGTTGTCCTCGGTCGTGCGCACGAAGCCGTTCATGTGGTCGGGCTGCGGATCTTTGCCGAGCTCGTCGTCGTCGTATGCCGTGCCCGGCGCGATCATCGACCGCAGCGCCGCGCCTTCGACGGCGTCGGTGAAGATCTCGGCGCCGATGAGCCACGTCGCCTGGTCGGCCGTCTGGCCGAGGGAATACTGCTCGGTGAGCGCACCGAACACATCGGCGATCGACTCGTTCAGCGCGCCGGGCTGCCCCTGGTACTCGAGGTTCGCGGTGTGCTGCACGACGCCGTGCGCGAGCTCGTGACCGATGACCGTGAGCGAGCCGGTGAAGTGCTGGAACACCTCGCCGTCGCCGTCGCCGAACACCATGCGCTCGCCGTCCCAGAACGCGTTGTCGTAGTCGACTCCGTAGTGCACGGTCGCATCGAGCGGCGCCCCGGCATCGTCGAGGGAGTTGCGCTCGAACGCGGCCAGCAGCATCTCGAACGTGGCGCCGAGCCCGTCGAAGGCCTCGTTCACCGCGGTGTCTTCGACCGGGGCGTCGTCTTCGCCTCGCACGACCGCACCGGGCAGCTGCTGCGTGTTGCCGGCGTCGCTGATCGTGCGGTTCGGCGCATCCGACAGCTGTGCCACCAGGTCGCCGTTCTCGTCGATCGAGAGGTCGATGCGGGCGCGGAACGGCGGACGCCCTGCCGTCAGCGTCTGCCGTGCGGCCGCGGCGGCCTTCGGGAAGCGACCCGACTCGGCCAGGCGTGCGAGCAGGTAGGAGGGGACCACTCCATGACGGGTTTCGGATGCTGTGCTGCTCATGCTGCGACCCTACGCCGAGGCGCGGACGTTCGCGGCGGTCGCGCGCGTGTCCCCGGGAGAACCGCGTCGGGCGGACTCGGTGTGGGGCGGAGTTCTCCGTGTCGGGAGGAGCCGTGAGGCGTGGCTGTCCGCCCGACGCCGAGTTCTCCGTCTGACACATCGACGCGAGGTCAGTCGAGCTCGATGCTCAGCACGGTCGTGCGCAGGCCGTCGGACTCGTACTGCACCGGCATCCCCGGGTGGTCGATCGAGAACCAGAAGACGCCGTCCTCGGTGTCGTACCTCCGGCAGGTCAGGGCTCCCAACGGCGTCGTGAGGCTCACGGTCGACACGCTCGTCGTGCCGGCATCGAAGGCGGCGTGGGCTTGCAGCTCGGCCCAGGTCACCCTGTTCGAGACGACGGCCTTCGGGTCGGCGACCGCCCAGCGGTCGAGGGTCGCGCCCTCGGCGTCGGTGTCGTGGAAACGATTGACGTGCTCGCCGAGGGGGCCGTCCTGTCCCTCCAACAGTAGATGGATCGTCTTTCCGACGCCGGTGGCGTCGCGGATCTCGGCGGCGGTGAACGGGGTCGGAAGGAGTCCAGGGCCGAGCAGGTGCGGATCGGGTTCGCTCATGCACCCAGTCTGCGCCCTGTCGGCGCCACACGTCACGGAAGGGCTCGATAGGCCTCAAGACGGGGCGATCCTTGACAGGATTGCGTTCTGTATACAGAATACCAGTACGCCCGAAGGGGTGATCCCGACCTAGATCTTCCAATGATGAAAGAGGTAGCGAGATGGCACGTGCGAACGTGACGCGGTATCTGGCCCTGGGCGTCGCCGGCGCTCTGGCACTCGGACTCGCCGCGTGCAGCGGTGGGGGCGGAGGCGGCGGCGGTGGCGTCGATGCCGACGGCAACGCGACCGTCGTCTGGTCCACCTGGGGAACGGCCGACGAGCTCACCCGCTACGAGGAGTTCAACAAGGACTTCATGGAGCGCCACCCCGACATCAAGGTCAAACTCCAGCCGGTGGCCGACTACGGCGACTACCACTCCAAGCTGCTCGCACAGCTCACCAGCAACACCGCGCCCGACGTGTTCTACGTGGGCGACGACAAGATCGGCCAGTTCGTCGACTCGAAGCGGCTCATGCCGCTCAGCGACCTGATGGAGTCGAAGGACAGCAAGACGAAGAAGGACGACTTCTTCCCCGGACTCTTCGGCGCCGCCGAGAACGACGGCGAGGTGTACGCCGCTCCGAACGACTCGAACCCCGACGTGTTCTGGTACGACAAGCAGGCGCTCGCCGCCGCCGGTATCACCGAAGACCCGGCGACCCTGGCCGAGAACGGCGAGTGGACGACCGACAAGTTCCTCGAGATGAACAAGAAGCTCCACGACGCCGGCCTCACCGGGACCATGTACTGGAACTACTGGGCGACCCACTGGAGCTGGCTGTCTTCGCAGGGACTCGACGCCCCGTACGACGACTCGGGAGCATTCGTCGCGAACAAGGATGCCGCCACCGTCGAGTCCGTCCAGCAGCTCGGCGACCTGTTCGAGGACGGCACCTTCGTCGTCGCGGACACGCTCCCGGACGGGGCCGGAGCCGACAGCGTCTTCGTCACCCACAAGGCCGGCTTCTTCGTGCAGGGGCGCTACACGATCGGCACGGTCGATGCGACGGGCGAGCAGGACAGCTATGACATCGTGCAGTGGCCGACGCCGGATGGCGAGGCCGCTCCCACGGGCGTGGCGACCAGCTTCCTCGCCATCAACGGCAAGACCAAGGTGAAGGACGCGGCGTTCACGTTCTGGACCGAGTTCCTCTCGGCTGAGGGGCAGACGTTCCGCCTGCAGGGCGGCGGCAACGCTGTCCCGTCGATCAAGGGCGCCGATGAGGTCGTGCTCGAGGGTGACTACCCCGCTCACGCCCAGACCTTCCTCGACATGCGCGACATCGGCTTCGAGGACTACCCCGCCGAGGCGCGAGTCCCCGGCCTGCCGACCGCGATCGCCGATGAGTTCCTGAAGCTCTACCAGGGCAAGGCCGACGCCCAGGCGACGCTCGACACCATCGCCGACGTGGTCAAGGAACGGTCGGAGAAGTAGGCGTGAGTACTCTCACCGAGAACGGGCGGATGCCGCAGGTCACCCCTGCGG
>JBOGEI010000107.1:0-13466 GCA_050701935.1 Microbacterium sp. | reverse complement strand
GGCGAGGGCGGCGATGAGCGCGCGGGCGGCGGACGCCGACGACTGCGGGTTCTGGCCGGTGATGAGCAGCCCGTCGACCACGGTGTGGTCGCTCCAGGGGGCGGCGATGTCGAACTCGGCGCCGCGGGCGCGCAGCTCGCTCTCGAGCAGGAAGGGTGCGCGGTCGGCGAGGCCGCCGAGGCGCTCCTCCTCGTCGGTGAACCCGGTGATGCGGCGTCCGGCCACGACCGATTCTCCGGCCGCGGTGCGGGCGGGGAGTAGGGCTGCCAGTCCGTGGCAGACGGCCGCGAGCGGGCGGCCGGCGGCGAGCGTCGCCGTGATCAGTGCGGCCGAGTCCTCGTCGACGGCCAGATCCTGCATCGGGCCGTGGCCTCCGGGGTAGTAGACGGCGTCGTAGGCCGCAGGGTCGACTTCCGCCAGCACGAGCGGGGTCGAGAGACCCGCGACCTCGGCGATGGCCTCGGCATCGCCGTCGGCGAGGCTGGACGGGTCGGCGACCGGTGCGACACCGCCGGGGGTCGTGAACGACACGGAGTGGCCCGCTTCACGCAGCGCGCGGTAGGGGGTGAGCAGTTCCTCGGCCCAGTAACCGGTCGGGTGAGCGGTGCCGTCGGCGAGGGTCCAGGTGCGGGCGCCGGTGACGACGAAGAGAACAGAGGACATTCGTGCTCCAGAAGGTCGGACGGCAGACGCCGTGCGGATGCGATATCGAGGACAACGACTGGCATTCGCATCCGATTCCGATAGATTTTCGATATGAGCGATCGGAATAGCGATGGGTTGCGCGATCTCGCCCTGTGGCGCACCTTCCTCGCCGTGCATCGTTCCGGATCGGTGTCGGCGGCGGCGCGCACGCTGGGCAGCGCCCAGTCTTCGGTGACGACACAGCTGCAGGCCCTGGAGCGGATCATCGGAGAGCCTCTCTTCGTGCGCCATCCTCGCGGGGTTCTCCCGACTCCACGCGCCGAGGATCTGGCCGCGCGACTGTCCGGCCCGCTCGACGCACTCGCCCTCGCCGTCGGAGCTCCGTCACCGGCCGAAGCGCCGACGGTGCGCATCGGGGGAGCGGGCGAGTTCATCGAGCGCGTGGCGGCGCCCGCGCTGGCTCCGATGATCGCGGAGGGGCGCCGGATCGCCGTCACCTCCGCTCTGGCGGATGAGCTGCTCGATCAGCTCCGGGCGGGGAGCCTCGACCTCGTGGTCGCAGCCGTCCGCCCGAAAGGTCGATCCCTCCCGATCGCCGCTCTCGTCGACGAGGAGTTCGTGCTCGTCGCGGCCCCCTCCCTCGGGCTCTCTCCTTCGTCAGAGCTCGCGCCGGACGACCTCGACGCGGTCCCCCTCCTCGCTTACGCGCACGATGTGCCGATCCTGCGTCGGTACTGGCGGCATGTGTTCGGACTGCGTCTCGAACGCGGACCCGCTCTGATCGTGCCCGACCTCCGGGCGCTCGCCGCGGCCGCCGTCGCCGGGGCGGGAGCGACGGTGCTGCCGACCTATCTGATCGCCGAGGAGCTCGCCGACGGTCGGCTGGTCGTGCTGTGCGACACCGACGATCCGCCGATCAACACCCTCTATCTGGTGCGCCGGCCCGGTCCGCTCACGGAAGAGGTGGCCGAGATCGAACGAGCCCTCCGGCGCGCGGTCGCCTGACGGGGCGGGCTTCAGCGGGTGAGCCAGCTCCGCAGCGATCGGGTCACGAACGGAAGCACCCAGTACGCCATGATCGGCGTGAGCACGAGAGTGGTGACGAGCACCCGCAGCCAGATCGGCAGTTCGTTCCACCCGGGAACGGGGCTCATCGCGTAGGTGAAGGCGAGGTTCACGGGGAAGAAGCCCAGCCAGATCGAGGTCGCCTGCTTCCAGCGCGGCGGAGCGGGGGCGACCGTGACCGTCTCGGCGGTGCCGTCGGAGGACGGGAGCGTGATCGTGCCGGTCGTCGGCTCGTCGAACCAGCCCTCGATCCCGGTGCGACGCTTGGAGCGCTCGCTGCGCACGAAGCCCTCGCCCATCGACAGCCACCACGCCCGCTCGGCCGACTGCTCCCACGCGGTGAGCGAGTCCTCGCTCGCGAACCGGTAGAGCATGTGCCACACCTGCGAGTCCTCGCCCGCGCGCACCCAGCCCGAGCCGAGGAAGCCCGGATACTTCGTCGCGAGGTTCACCCCGGTCTGCACCCAGGCGGTCGCCTCGACGATGCGCTCGGGGTCGACTTCGCGGCGGATGGACACGGTGAGGGGTTCGGACATGGTGCGGTCCTCGGGGGAACGGGCGTCCGGGGTCAGGACGCCGAAGCGGATGCGCCAGGGGTGGCGGCGCACCCTCGATTCTAATTCGGATGCGGCAGGCCCCCTGCCGCTCCTCACGCCACGAGGAGGACCCCCGCCGACCCGATTCGGCGGGGGTCTCGCGGCGTGGGAGCCGCGACGGGAGCGAGATCGCTCACCGTGCGCGCGGTAGACGTGACACCCGATCCGGTCTGAGTCTCTGTCCGCGCACTTGCAGTTGTACCCGGGCGAGATGACGGGGCGGTGAACACGATGCGAACAACCTCGATCAGGGGAACGGAGGGGGAGCGCGTCAAGTACAAGGATGTCCTAGTAAATGTCATGCCATCCGAGTAAACTCCCCAATGTGCCAACGATGGCACGGAGGGATGTCACACAATGACTCGTACTATCCCGCACTTCGTGGGCGGATCGCTTCTCACTCCTGACTCCGGTCGCTTCGCTGACGTGTTCGACCCGAGCACGGGCGCCGTGCAGGCTCGCGTCCCTCTGGCCTCGGCCGACGAGGTGCGTCGCGTGATCGCGAATGCCGAAGAGGCGCAGGTCGCGTGGGCCGCGACCAACCCCCAGAAGCGCGCCCGTGTGCTGCTGCGGTTCCTCGACCTGGTGCAGCGTGAGATGACGTCGCTGGCCGAGCTTCTCGCGAGCGAGCACGGCAAGACGGTCGACGATGCGAAGGGCGACATCCAGCGCGGCCTCGAGGTCATCGAGTTCTCCGCCGGCGCCCCCCACCTGCTCAAGGGCGAGTACTCCACCGGTGCCGGGACCGGCATCGACGTCTACTCGATGCGGCAGCCGCTCGGGGTCGTCGCCGCGATCACCCCCTTCAACTTCCCCGCCATGATCCCCCTGTGGAAGGCGGGCCCCGCGCTCGCCGCGGGAAACGCGGTCGTGCTCAAGCCCAGCGAGCGCGACCCCTCGGTGCCGGTGCGCATCGCGGAGCTCTTCCTCGAAGCGGGCCTGCCCGCAGGCGTCCTCAACGTCGTGCACGGCGACAAGGAAGCGGTGGATACGCTGCTCACCGATGACCGCATCCGTGCGGTCGGCTTCGTCGGGTCGACCCCGATCGCCGAATACATCTATGCGACAGCCGCAGCCCACGGCAAGCGCGCGCAGTGCTTCGGCGGCGCGAAGAACCACATGATCGTGATGCCCGACGCCGACCTCGATCAGGCCGTCGACGCTCTGATCGGCTCGGGCTACGGCTCGGCGGGCGAGCGCTGCATGGCCATCTCGGTCGCAGTGCCGGTGGGGCAGGAGACGGCCGATGCTCTCGCAGCCAAGCTCACCGAACGCGTCGCCCAGCTGCGGGTCGGGCCTTCCCTCGCGGCCGATGTCGACTACGGCCCCCTGGTCACGCGGGCGGCGGTCGAGCGTGTCGAAGGCTATATCCAGCAGGGGATCGACGAAGGGGCGACGCTCCTCGCCGACGGACGAGGATTCACGGTCGAAGGGCACGAGAAGGGCTTCTACCTCGGACCGACCCTGTTCGACCACGTCACCACCGACATGGCGATCTACCGCGAGGAGATCTTCGGCCCCGTGCTGGTGATCGCCCGCGCCGCAGACTACGAGGAGGCGCTGCGCATGGCCTCCGAGCACGAGTACGGCAACGGCGTCGCGATCTTCACGCGCGACGGCGACGCCGCACGCGACTTCGCGGCCCGCGTCGAGGTCGGGATGGTCGGTGTGAACGTGCCGATCCCCGTGCCGATCGCCTATTACACGTTCGGCGGCTGGAAGCGCAGCGGCTTCGGCGACCTCAACCAGCACGGCACCGACGCCTTCCGCTTCTACACGAAGACCAAGACGGTGACGAGCCGCTGGCCCGCTGCGGGCATCCGCGACGGCGCCAGCTTCGTCATCCCCACCATGCACTAGCCCCGGAACCTCCCACAAGGAATCACGATGACAATGACCACCGTCACCACCACCGCCGAGGAGCGCGAGGCGATCCTCGATGCCGTACGCGAGTTCGCCGAGACCGAGCTCGCGCCGTTCGCCGCGGAACGCGACGAGAAGCACCTGTTCCCTCGGGAGTCGCTGAACCGAGGCGGTGAGCTGGGCCTCGGTGGCATCTACGTGCGCGAGGAGTTCGGCGGCACAGGTCTCAGTCGCATCGACACGGTGGCGATCTTCGAGGAGCTCGCCAAGGCTGACCCGGCCGTCGCCGCCTACATCTCCATCCACAACATGGTCGTGTGGATGATCGACACCTACGGCGACGACGCGCAGCGCGGGGAGTGGCTGCCGAGACTCACCGCGATGTCGGACTTCGGCGGGTACTGCCTCACCGAACCCGGTGCGGGTTCGGATGCCGCGAACATCGCGACCAGCGCGGTGCGCGACGGCGACGACTACGTGCTCACCGGTATGAAGCAGTTCATCTCGGGGGCAGGCGAGGCGGCGGTGTATGTGGTGATGGCGCGCACTGGGGAACCCGGTGCACGAGGGATCAGCGCCTTCCTCGTCCCTGGCGATGCCGAGGCGCTGAGCTTCGGAGCCCCGGAGAAGAAGATGGGTTGGCACGCGCAGCCCACCCGCCAGGTGATCCTCGACGGAGTCCGCGTTCCGGCATCCGCCATGCTCGGCGACGAAGGCCGCGGCTTCGCGATCGCGATGTCGGCGCTCAACGGCGGGCGGCTCAACATCGCGGCCTGCTCGCTGGGAGGCGCGCAGTGGGCGCTCGACAAGGCGGTGCAGTACGTGCATGAACGAGTCGCTTTCGGTGAGCCGCTCGCCGAGAAGCAGTCCATCCTGTTCGCGATCGCCGACATGCGCACCGACCTGCACGCCGCGCGCCTGATGGTGCGTGACGGCGCCCAGG
Organism: Microbacterium sp.; assembly: GCA_050701935.1. Classification (GTDB taxonomy): domain Bacteria; phylum Actinomycetota; class Actinomycetes; order Actinomycetales; family Microbacteriaceae; genus Microbacterium. Next base: position 8,354 of record JBOGEI010000107.1, on the reverse strand, counting down.
CCGTCGACGATCATGCGCCCGACGCGACGATGCGCTGCGCCATGGCCAAGCGCTTCGCCACCGATGCGGGCTTCGACGTCGCGAACCGCGCGCTGCAGCTTCACGGCGGCTACGGCTACCTGCAGGACTACGGGATCGAGAAGGTCGTGCGCGATCTGCGGGTGCACCAGATCCTGGAAGGGACGAACGAGATCATGCGACTGATCGTCGGACGCGAGATGCTGCGGCCCGCGGGTTCCGCTTCCCTCCAGCGCAGCGGTGGCGATCAGATGCGGAGTGCATCATGAATGCCTCCCCGTCGAAGGCGGTCGTCGCGTTCCTCGGCCTCGGCCACATGGGGCTGCCGATGGCGAAGAACCTGGTCGCCGCCGGTCACGAGGTGCACGGCTTCGATCTCGTGCCCGCGGCCATCGAGGCCGCGCAGGCGGCCGGCATCCCGGTGGCGGCGAGTGGAGCGGAGGCCGTGGCCGGCGCGGATGTCGTCATCACGATGTTCCCTGCCGGAAAGCACGTGATCGAGGCGTATCGCACCGAACTACTGGCGGCTGCCCGACCCGACACACTCTTCATCGAGTCGTCCACGATCGCCGTCGACGAGGCGCGCGCCGCGCATGCGCTCGCGCTCGCCGCGGGACACCGCAACGTCGATGCGCCGGTGTCGGGCGGCGTCGTGGGGGCCGAGAACGGCACGCTCGCGTTCATGGTGGGCGGGTCGGACGACGACTTCGCCGCGGCGCTTCCGCTGCTGGAAGTCATGGGCACCCGCATCGTGCACTGCGGCGGCCCTGGGCTGGGCCAAGCCGCGAAGGTGTGCAACAACATGGTGCTCGCGGTCTCGCAGATCGCGGTGGCCGAGGCCTTTGTGCTGGGGGAGCGGCTCGGGCTCGAACACCAGGCGCTGTTCGACGTCGTCTCGCAGGCGTCCGGTCAGTGCTGGTCGATCACGACGAACTGCCCTGTGCCCGGCCCCGTGCCCACGAGCCCGGCCAATCGCGACTATCAGCCGGGCTTCGCCGGGGCGCTGATGGCGAAGGATCTCGGCCTCGCGCTGCAGGCGATCGAGCAGACCTCGACGGATGCGCGCATGGGCCGGCTCGCCCAGGAGATCTACGCCGCGTTCGCGGCGGGCGATGGTGCGGGGCGCGACTTCTCCGGCATCATCACCGACATCCGCGACGACCGCGTGTGATGATCGGTACTTCGACAGAGAGGGGCGACATGACCGAGTACGAGACGATCCTGGTCGAGCAGCGCGGACGCGTGGGGTGGATCACCCTGAACCGTCCGGAGGCGCTGAACGCGTTGAACAGCCTGCTCGCGGAGGAGGTCACCGCCGCGGCGCGTGCCTTCGATGCGGACGAGGGCGTCGGTGCGATCGTCGTGACCGGGTCGGAGAAGGCCTTCGCCGCCGGTGCCGACATCAAGGAGATGGAGGGCATGTCCGCGGCGCAGATGCTCGAGACCGATCACTTCGGTGTCTGGCACGAATTCGCCGCCGTGCGCACGCCCGTGATCGCCGCGGTCTCCGGCTTCGCGCTGGGTGGCGGGTGCGAGTTGGCGATGATGTGCGACATCATCCTCGCGGCGGACAACGCCAAGTTCGGCCAGCCCGAGATCAACCTCGGTGTGATCCCGGGGATGGGTGGCACGCAGCGCCTGATCCGTGCGGTCGGCTACTACAAGGCGGCCGAGCTCGTGCTCTCCGGGCGCTTCATGGGCGCCGAGGAGGCCGAGCGCTCCGGCCTCGTGTCGCGCGTCGTGCCGGCATCCGACCTCCTTGCCGAGGCGACGAAGCTGGCAGACACGATCGCCTCGAAGTCGCTGCCGTCGGTCTACGCCGCGAAGGCTGCGCTCGACGCCGCGATGGAGACGACTCTGGCCGAGGGGCTCGCGCACGAGAAGCAGGCCTTCGCCGCGCTGTTCGACACCGCGGATCAGAAGGAGGGCATGTCGGCCTTCCGGGAGAAGCGGGCCCCAGACTTCCAGAACCGCTGAGCTTGCGTGAACAGGCCCGCGAGATGAGCACAGACGCGATCAGCACAGACGCGATGAGTGCCGCAACCGAGGAACAGTCAGCCGCCGAGCGCGTCGACGATCTTCGCGATCCGGCGCTCGCGCGTCGCCTCCTGCTTGGCCTCGGTCACACTCCGCGCGTGCTCTTTGCGCACGGTGTACGACAGGGCGTCGAAGGCGGTGCGCAATGCGGGGTCGGCGTCGAGCGCCGCCGCGAGCTCGGCCGGAACGTCGACCGTGCGCTCGGCGGAATCCACTCGGATGACGGCGTCGATCTCCTGGTCGATCTCGAGTCCGAGGTCGGCACGCACGGCTTTGCTGAAGCCGATCATGTTCTCGCTGCCCATCCGCGCCAGGCGCAGGCGGGCGGTGCGTCCGCCGATCGTGACGGCGACCGGGAACGCCTTGCCGGCACCGAGAGACGCGACCTGCTCGTCGCTGAGAAGGATCGCCGCAGCGGGGCCGCGGCCGGTGAGGACGGTGTGCAGACGCAGTTCGCTCATGCCGAAAGGGTACGCCCGGGATCCTCGAATTCCGCGGCGAGAATCGCGTTGCGCTCCAGGATGAGGCGGCGCATGTACCCGGCCAGGAATATCGCGTCGACGAGCCTGCCGAGCGGACCGAACGGCGAGCGGAACGTCACGGTGTCGTGCATGAGCGTGCCGGCTGGATGCTCTTCGAACCGGTGCTCGTGCAGGAACGCGGCGAACGGACCGGAGACCTGCCGATCCGAGAACCCGTGGGGCGGATCGATGTCGAACACGATCGAGCGCAGGCGGAACGGGATGCCGAAGTGGCGTGCCCGCCAGGTTGCGGTCGTGCCCTCGGTGAAGACGCCGCCGGCCGGTGCCTCGAGCATCGTCTCGTCGAACCTGGCCATGCTCTTCACGTGCAGTGCAGGGTCGAGCGATGCGGCGAACACCTCGGCCGGAGTCGCGCCGACGACGGTCTCGAGCGCGAACCGGGCCATCTCAGAGGGCTTCGGGCTGGGGGCGCGGGTCGGCGAAGTCGCCCGCGTCCTTGCGCAGCCGAGCCACGATCGCGACGAGCTCGGCGGCGTCGTCACGGTTCATCCCGGGGTCGGCGAACACGTCGGCGTTGAGGGCCTCGGTGGCGCGCTCGACCAGTTCCCGGCCGGACTCCGTCAGGACGAGGAGCGCGGCGCGTCCGTCGTGCGGGTGCGGTTGGCGGGCGATCAGACCGTCGCGGACCAGTCGCTCCGCGGTGCTCGTGACGGTGGTCGGATGAACCTGGAGGCGGGCGACCACGCTCGACAGGGGCAAGCTGCCGGCGCGACTGAAGGCGAGCAGACGCAGCACCTCGTAGCGAGCGAAGCTCAGGGCGAAGGGCTTGAGGGCCGCATCGACGCGGGCGAGCAGCAGCTGCTGGGCCCGCATGACCGAGGTGACCAGGGCCATGCCGTCGGCGGCATCCGTCCAGCCGTGCGCGAGCCACTGCCGCTTCGCCTCGGCGAGCGGATCGATGGGGAGCGGGCGGGGTCGGGCCATTTCTCTACGGTAGTGGCGCGAGCGCGGGGCGCGGCGACGGCGCGCGATGCAACCGCCGTCGACTCCACTGAGTCTCAGTCGCAAGTAATCTGGAACTCAGTATCGCGGTCTAGAATTGCAGCAGTCGTGAGGAGCAATCGATGAAGATCTTCGTCCTGGTCAAAGAGGTGCCGGACACCTATGGCGATCGCAAGCTGAATCTCGAGACCGGACTCGCCGATCGCGCGGCTGGTGATGTCGTCCTCGACGAGATCACCGAGCGGGCTCTCGAGGTCGCGCTCAGCTATGCCGACAAGAACGACGGCACCGAGGTGGTGGCCGTCTCGATGGCTCCGGCTGGTTCGACCGCGTCAGTGCGCCGGGCTCTCGCGATCGGCGCCGGCTCCGCCGTGCACATCGCAGACGAGCAGCTCGCCGGCGCCGACCTCGGGCTCACCGCCGAGGTTCTCGCGGCCGCGATCCGTCGCGGCGCCCCCGACCTCGTCATCACCGGCAACCTGTCGACAGACGGCTCCGGCGGCGTTCTCCCCGCGATGCTCGCCGAGCACCTCGGCTTCGCGCAGGCCACCGCCCTCACGTCGGTCGAGATCACCGCCGACGGTGTCTCGGGAGTTCGCGGAGCGGATGCCGGCAGCCAGCCGGTCTCGGCGCCGCTGCCTGCCGTGATCTCCATCACCGAGGCGCTTCCCGACGCGCGGTTCCCCAACTTCAAGGGCATCATGGCGGCGAAGAAGAAGCCGCTCGAGGTGCTCTCGCTCGCCGATCTCGATGTATCGGCGGATCCGTCCGTCGCTCCGCGGACCATCATGACGACCGTGTCGGAGAAGCCCCCGCGGGCCGCGGGCGTGAAGATCACCGATGAGGGCGACGCAGCCGACAAGCTCGTCGACTACCTCGTGCAGAACAGGCTGGTGTGAGATGACTTCCTCCGAGAACCCGATCCTCGTCCTCGTCGACGTCGACCCGTCCGGATATGTGGCGACGAGCACTGCCGCGCTCATCGGGGCGGCTTCGACGATCGGCAAGCCCGTCGCCCTGATCGTCGGGGGCAGTCCTGCCGCAGTGGATCAGGCCGCTGCAGCAGGAGCTTCCGTCGTGCTGACCGCAGACGGCGACCCGGCCGCGCTCACCGTGCCGATCGTGGATGCCCTCCAGGCCGCAGCCGCCCAGGTGCGCCCCGACGCCGTTCTCATCTCGAACTCGATCTCCGGCCGCGATGTGGCCGGACGCTTCGCGGTGCGCACGAAGAGTGCGCTCTCGGTCGACGCCGTGGGAGTCTCGCGCGATGACGACGGCGTCGTGGCCCACCACTCCGTCTACGGTGGGGCCTACCTCGTCGACTCGGCTCCCACCTTCGGCGCCCCGGTGATCACGGTGCGTCAGGGGGCGGTGGATGCTCGCGCCGAGGCCGTGCCTTCGCACTCGGTCGAGGTGCTCGACGTCACCCCGTCCGGTGTCGTCGCTGCAACGGCCGGCGCGGTCGAAGCGGTCGAGGTCGCATCCTCCCGCCCAGAACTGCGCGGCGCGGCGCGTGTCGTCTCCGGCGGTCGTGGTCTCGCGTCGAAGGAGAAGTTCGTGCTCGTCGAGGAGCTCGCCGATGCGCTCGGCGCGGCCGTGGGAGCTTCCAGGGCCGCCGTCGATGCGGGGTACATCCCGCAGTCGCACCAGGTCGGTCAGACCGGTGTCTCGGTGTCGCCGCAGTTGTATGTCGCTCTCGGCATATCCGGCGCCATCCAGCACCGCGCGGGCATGCAGACGTCGAAGAACATCGTCGCGATCAACAAAGACCCCGAGGCGCCGATCTTCGACGTCGCGGACTTCGGCATCGTCGGCGACGTGTTCGCGGTGGTCCCGCAGGTGATCGCGGCCCTCGAGGCGCGGAAGAAGTAGTCATGGCGACGCGGATGCTGCGACGCGGTCTGCCGCGTGTACCGGGCGGGGAGCCCTGGCCGCCCGCTGACGCGGCGGCTGTGGAGGAGCCAGCGCCGACGGTCGCCGTGGCCACCGAGGCTCCGATGGCGACGGAGGCTGAGCCTGCGGTGACGCCGGATGTCGCCGTCGCCGACTCCGCCGTTGCGGTGGAGTCGGCATCCGTGGTCACCGCTGAGTCGACCGAGAGCCTCGCTCCCGTGGCGACCGCCGGGGCCGCGCGAATTCGTCGCGGCCTGCCACGTGTGCCGGGCGGAGAGCCCTGGCCGCCATCGGTCGCCGCCGTTCCCGCCGCCGCCGCGGCGACTCCCGCTCCGCAGGAGACGAAGTCGGTATCGGCTGTCGCGGCAGCAGTTCCCGCATCTTCGGCGACCGGCAGCGCACCGGCGACGGCTCCTGCCTCGACCGCGCCCTCGCCCGCCGGCAGCGCACCCGAAGCGCCGATCGCTGCCGCAGGCGGTATCCGTCGCGGCCTGCCACGCGTGGTCGGCGGCGAGCCGTGGCCACCCGCAGACACCGTCCCGCTCGCACCTGCTGTCGCGGCATCCGTCGAGCCTGTGGCTCCTGCGCCGGTCGCACCTGAGAGCGCCGGACCCGAGAGTGCCCCAGCCGTCGTGACCGCCGTGGCCGTGGCAGAGACCGCACCTGCCATCGGCGACGTCTCGACCCCGTTGCCGTGGACGCGCACGGTGTGGAACGGGCGCGCGCCACGTCACATCGCCGAGGCGCCAGCCGCAGCGACCGGCCGTCGCCGTCCGACCTGGCCCCAGGCCATCGCCGTGCTCTTCGGCGCCGCCGCGCTCGGCGTGCTCGCGGGAGCCGCCATCGCCTTCGTGCGCACGCTCCTGAGCTTCCCGTTCATGCAGGACTTCCTCGCCGCGTTCCCCGGTGAGTACGAGCCGGGAATCGCCGTCGAGCCCGGGTTCTCGCCGTGGATCGGCTGGCAGCACTTCTTCAACATGTTCCTGATGGTGCTGATCATCCGCTCGGGGCTGCAGGTGCGCACCGAGAAGCGACCGACCGTCTTCTGGACGCCCCGCGGCAACGCCAAGGGCAAGATCAGCCTGAACCTCTGGTTCCACCAGTCGCTCGACATCCTGTGGCTGGTGAACGGCGTGATCTTCGTGGTGCTGCTGTTCGTGACAGGGCACTGGGTGCGCATCGTGCCGACGAGCTGGGAAGTGTTCCCGAACGCGCTGTCGGCCGCCCTGCAGTACGTCTCGTTCGACTGGCCGCACGAGAACGGCTGGAACAACTACAACAGCCTGCAGCAGCTCGCCTACTTCGCGACCGTGTTCATCGCCGCACCGCTGGCGGCGATCACCGGATTCCGCATGTCGGGGCTGTGGCCGAAGAAGGCCGAGAAGCTGTCGAGGGCGTACCCCGTCGAGTGGGCCCGTGCGCTGCACTTCCCGATCATGCTGTACTTCGTGGCGTTCATCATCGCCCACGTCGCCCTGGTGATGCTGACCGGATTCCTGCGCAACCTGAACCACATGTTCGCGTCGCAGGACGCAGTCACCTGGACCGGGTTCTGGGTGTTCGTCCTCTCGCTCGTGGTGATCGCGATCGCCTGGGTGGCCGCCCGACCGCTCGTGCTCGCGCCCATCGCGAAGGCGTTCGGGAAGGTTTCCGGGCGCTGACACCACGGCGCTGACAGCACCGTGTCCCCCGCACGACGGAAGGAAGATCATGGCTGAGGCGTACATCATCGACGCGGTCCGTTCCCCGGTGGGGCGGCGCGGTGGATCACTCTCCGGCATCCATCCGGCAGACCTCGGGGCGCACAGCCTGCGCGCGCTGGTCGACCGGGTCGGCGTCGATCCTGCGGCCATCGACGACGTCGTGCTCGGGGCGATCGACGCGATCGGCGGACAGGCGGGAAACGTGGCGCGCACCGCCGCCCTGGTCGCCGGATTCCCCGAGCACGTGCCCGGCGTCACGATCGACCGCCAGTGCGGATCCAGCCAGCAGGCCGTGCACTTCGCGGCGCAGGCGGTGATGAGCGGCGTGAACGACCTGGTGGTCGCGGGCGGTCTGCAGAACATGTCGCAGGTGCCGCTGACCTCGGCCGCGATCGTCGGGGAGCAGTACGGCTTCACCACCCCGTATGCGCAGTCGCCCGGGTGGCGCGCGAGGTACGGAGACCAGGAGATCTCGCAGTTCGCCGGGGCGGAGCTGATCGCTCAGAAGTGGGACATCTCGCGCGACGAGATGGAGCAGTTCGCCCTGGAGAGTCACCGTCGTGCGGCCGTCGCACAGGACGAGGGCCGTTTCTCGAACGAGATCGCTCCCCTGAACGGCCTCGCCGACGACGAGGGTGTGCGCCGCGACACGACCCTGGAGCGGATGGCCGGGCTCGCGCCGCTGCGGGAGGGCGGACGGATCACGGCTGCCGTGTCGTCACAGATCAGCGATGCCTCCAGCGCCGTGCTCATCGCCAGCGAGCGGGCAGTGCGCGAACACGGGCTCACGCCCCGCGCGCGCATCCATCAGATGACGGTGCGCGGTGCCAGCCCTGTGCTGATGCTCACCGCGCCCATCCCGGCGACCAGGCACGCTCTGGAGCACGCGGGCCTCGGAGTCGAGGACATCGACCTCTTCGAGGTGAACGAGGCTTTCGCTCCCGTCGTCCTCGCCTGGATGCGCGAGCTCGACGCTCCGCACGAGAAGGTCAACGTCAACGGCGGAGCCATCGCTCTCGGCCACCCGATCGGGGCGACCGGCACGAGGCTCATGACCACGATGCTGAACGAGCTCGAGCGCACCGGCGGACGATACGGCCTGCAGGCGATGTGCGAGGGCGGCGGCATCGCGAACGTGACCATCATCGAACGGCTCTGAGGGGGGCACCGGACCCGACGACGAGAACGGGCCGCCTCCGAGAGGAGACGGCCCGTTCTG
>JBOGEI010000106.1:0-13561 GCA_050701935.1 Microbacterium sp. | reverse complement strand
CGGCCGCGGTCGCGACCGCGGCGGACGCGCGTCCGTCGAGGGAAGCACGCACGAGGGCGCCGTCGGCATCTCGGTTGACGCGCAGCACCTCATCGGCGGCAGAGGCCGCGGCATCGATCCATCCCCACTCGCCGAATGCCGCTCCGGCCCTGGCGAGGGCACCGATCGCGAGTCCGTTCCAGCCGGTGATCACCTTTCCGTCGACCGCCGGCGGCTCCAGACCTGCACGTTCAGCGAGCGGGCGGAGGTAGTACCCGCCCTCGTTGCGCACTCCGTCGATCGTCGACTCCGAGTCCTGTGCGGCGCCGAACCCGCCACCCTCACGACGGAGCACGTCGATCAGGAAGGAGGCGATGCCGCGCACAGCCCGCTCATCTCCTGCATCGCGCGCGACGTCGAGCAGCTGCGCGTTGTCGGTGAGCATCCGCTCGTAGTGCGGCACCGTCCAGTCGCGCTGGGTCGCGTAGCGGAAGAACCCGCCATCGGCATCGCGCAGCTCCGAGGCCGCCATCGCGGCGAGCGCGTGCCCGGTGGCTGCCGCCGCCTCCGGAGCGCCCTCACGTACGAGCGGGTGTTGGAGGAACCGCAACGTCGTGGCGACGGGGAATTTCGGCGCGCCGCCGAACCCTCCGAACTGCCGGTCTTCCCGCTGCGCGATGGCTTCGGCCGCAGTCGCGATCGCGACCATGTCTGGCAGCTCCGACGGCGCGGATTCCGCCGCGCGGGCGAGCGCGTCGGTCACGGCATCCGCCGACTCCTCGGCCTGCGCACGACGCAGTGTCCACGCCTCCCGCACCGCAGCGAGCACGTCGCGGAACGCGGGCATCGGCGGGCGGGCCTCGGGCGGCCAGTAGGTGCCGGCATAGAAAGTGCGCCCACGCGGCGTGGCGAAGACCGTGAGCGGCCAGCCGAGGTTCTGGGTGAAGGCCGAGGCTGCAGCCATGTACGCACCGTCGACCTGCGGATGCTCCTCGCGGTCGACCTTCACGGCCACGAATCCCTCATTGATGAGCGCGGCAGTGGCAGGGTCGGCGAACGACTCCCGCGCCATCACGTGACACCAGTGGCACGTCGAGTACCCGATGGAGATCAGCAGCGGCACGTCCCGCCGCCGCGCCTCGTCGAACGCCTCCTCGCCCCATGGGTACCAGTCGACGGGGTTGTCGGCGTGCGCACGGAGGTACGGGCTGAGGGTGTCGGCGAGCCGGTTCGTCATGCCCTCACGCTACGCCGCGCGGAGGCGGTGCGCTCAGCCGACGAGCAGCTCGACTGGCCGCGACGCGGCGTAGCCCACAAGCGGCAGGGCACGCTCGGCAGCCAGCGCGATGCGAGCCTCGAGCACCTCTGAGGCGATGACGTAGCCGTCGAAGTCGGTGTTGCTCGCATAGACCCCGAGCGGGAGGGTGAGCGCCTGGAAGAACGCGAACAGCGGACGCAGCTGGTGCTCGATGATCAGTGCGTGCTTCTCGCCGCCACCGGTCGCCGCCAGCAGCACCGGCTTGCCCACCAGGTCGTACTGCCCGACGAAGTCGAACAGGTGCTTGAAGAGCCCGGTGAATGAGGCGCGATAGACGGGGCTGCCGACGATCAGCAGATCAGCGGATTCGATCGCCTGCAGCTGCGCCTCGACCTCGGGAGGCAACTGGTCGCGCTGGAGCGCTCCGGCAAGCCCCGGCCCGATCTGCGTCAGTTCGATGAGCTGCGATTCGACCGGGGCGCGTTCGGCGATCGCTGCTGTGATCGCACGGACGAGGGCGGTCGTCTTGCTGGGCTCGTGCAGGGATCCCGACACGGCAACGACGCGGAACGGAGCTGTCATGCCTCGACGGTACTCACGCGAACGCCCCGTGTCGCGCGATGCGACACGGGGCGTCATGTGGGCGAGAGGCCCGGGGGTCGCAGGGAGGTCAGTTGACCTCGTCCGGGTGCGAACCGACGCGGCCGGAGCCGTCGAGCGGGTCGAGCGCATCGATGGCTGCGATCTCGGCATCGGTGAGCTCGAAGCCGAAGACATCGAGGTTCTCGCGCAGGCGCTCGGCGCGCACCGACTTCGGGAACACGATGATGCCCTTCTGCAGGTGCCAGCGCAGCACCGCCTGTGCGGGCGTGACGCCGTGGGCAGCGGCGGCATCCGCGACAGCAGGGGTGCCGAAGAGGTCGTACTTGCCCTGACCGAGCGGACCCCATGCTTCGATGCGCACGCCGTTCGCGTCGGCCCACGCGACCTCTTCGCGACGCTGGTACGCCGGGTGCAGCTCGATCTGGTTCACGGCCGGGACGACGCCGGTCTCCTTCACGGTGCGCTCCAGGTGCGGAACCAGGAAGTTCGAGACGCCGATGCTAGTTGTGAGGCCGGCCTCGCGCAGCTCGACGAGCTTCGCGAAGGCGTGCACGTAGTCGTCCTTGGCGGGCGTCGGCCAGTGCACCAGGTACAGGTCGACCTTCTCCAGCCCGAGCTTCTCCAGGCTCTCGGCGATGGCCGCGCGGGGCTCCTCGTCGTGGTGGCGGTCGTTCCAGAGCTTCGTCGTGACGAACAGCTCCTCGCGCGGGATGCCGGAGGCCGCGATGGCAGCGCCAACGCCCTCTTCGTTGCCGTAGATCGCGGCGGTGTCGATGTGGCGGTAGCCGATCTCGAGCGCCTCGCCCACCGCACGCTCGGTCTCAGCCGGCGGCACCTTGAAGACGCCGTAGCCGAGCTGCGGGATGGAGTTGCCGTCGTTCAGTTCGAGTGCAGGAATCGTCATGTCTCCAGCCTATGACCTGTGATGACAGGCAGGACCGGACGGTGACGAAAGAAGTCAGTCGAGACCGCTGAGTCCCTGCGACATCACCTGGAAGGCACCGACCGCGCGCACTGCAGGGCGCGGTCCGTCCGGGTCCGCGGCCCACTGTTCGAGCCCGACTCGGATCGCATCGGTCGCGACGGCGGCGATCAGTCTCGCCTCCCACGCAGCGACTCCCCGTTCCTGCAGGATCTCGCGAAGTCGACGTTCGGAATCGTCGTTGACGCGCAACCAGACGTCGCGCATCGCCGCATCGTCGTCGAGACCGCGGAGCACTCCGAGCATCGTCTCGAGTTCGAGCCCGTCACCCTCGGCGAGCTGCGCGCGGATCACTTCGGGAATCTGCTCGCGCAGCGAACGCTCACTGACCTGCGCGAAGGCCTCCTGCCAGCGCTGCGCACCGAAGCTGAGGATCGGCGAGATCGCGTCCTCCTTGCGGGCGAAGTACCGGTAGAAGGTGCGCACCGACACACCTGCCCGTGCGGCGATCTGCTCGGCAGTGACGCCGACCACGCCCTGCTCGGCGAACAGCGCAGCTGCGGCGGCGGCGATGTCGCGCTCGGTCGCAGCCTTCCGGCGCTCGGTGAGGGTCGTGGTCTCCACCGTCACAGCGTACGGGAATAGGCGCCCTCCACGGCAGGTTGGGCCTAGGTGGCACGTTCTGCCATACAGGCATAGTCTGCCTACAACGAATCGTCGACACCACGACACCACCACGACACCACCACGAAGGGAAGATCATGAACCGCTACGAAGGACGTCGGGCGCTCGTCACCGGCGGAGGGTCCGGCATCGGCCAGGCCACGGTGCTGCGGATGCTCCGCGAAGGCGGCAGCGTCGTCGCCGCCGACGTCAGCACCGCCGGCCTCGAGGACACGGTCGCCAAGGCAGGCCCGCTTGCCGAACGCCTCACGACCGTCACGATGAACATCGCCGACGAGGCCTCCGTGACTGCGGGCGTCGCCGAGGCGGTCGCCGCACTGGGCGGCCTCGACGTGCTGGTGAACGCCGCCGGCATCCTGCGCTCCTCGCACACCCACGAGACGACGCTCGACCAGTTCGAGCAGGTCATCCGGATCAACCTGATCGGCACGTTCCTCGTGATCCGTGAGGCGATCCCCGCCCTGCGTGAGGGCTCATCGCCCGCAGTGGTCAACTTCAGCTCGACCTCCGCCGGCTTCGCCCACCCCTACATGGCGGCGTACGCGGCCAGCAAGGGCGGCGTGCAGTCGATGACCCATGCTCTCGCTGCCGAGTACGCGAAGAGCGGCATCCGCTTCACCGCCGTGCAGCCGGGGTCGATCTCGTCCGGCATGACCGACGGGTCGGGCCAGAGCAACCAGAGCAACGGTCCGGGCCTGCCCGCCGACGCCGATATGAGCCTGTTCATGAAGCTCGCGCCCGCGATCGGTCAGGGCTTCGCCGGGCCGGAGTCGGTCGCCGGTGTCGTGGCGATGCTCGCAAGCGATGACGGCGCCTTCATCACCGGCACCGAGGTGCGCATCGACGGCGGCACCCACTTCTGAGAGACCGCAGGTGGGGCGCCGACCCGATGCCGGCGCCCCGTCTGCTCACTGACCCAGTCGGATGGACTTGACCTCGTTCACGCGCACGATGTTGGTGCCCGTCGCGCTCCCGGCGCGATAGGAGAACACCGACGGCGAGGCCTCTGCCTGCAGTGCCGCGGTCGCATCGGTCGCGGACACCTGCCACGCCGCGGGCTCGGGCTGGCCGTCGGCCCACACCTTGGCGCGAATGGTCGTCGACGGCGAACCTGACGTCTCGGTCGACAGGTGGAAAACCGTCCCGGCGCTCCAGGTCAGACCGGGCACCGCAGCGCTGGCGATCGCCGTGCCGTTGCGCTGGATGACCACCCAGACCGCCCCGTCGGCGCGATGCCACGCCAGCGCCCGGTACCCGACGTCACCGGTACGGCGAGAACCGGCACCGACGTACACGGTGCCCGATTCCGGACCGCCCGAGAGCGCGTACGACATCGTGGTGGCGGAATCCCGCACCGACGCATCGTCCAGCAGCATCTCGCGCGTCTGGCCGGCGGCGAGGTCGATCACTCCGGCGCCGTCCGCCACGGACAGTGCGGTCGACTTGCCCTGCATCGGAGTCCACAGACCACCGATGTCGGCGGTTCCCCAGCCCGATTCGACCGCGCGATCGAATCCGTCGGATGCCACCACGACATCGGCGACGACCGGGGCGGTCACCACGACCTGCTTCTCGCTGGAGGCCGACAGTCCGCGACTGTCCGTCACCGTGACGCGCACCGTGTAGGTTCCGGCCGCCGCGTACTCGTGCGAAGCCGTCGCACCGGTGGCCGTCGAGCCGTCACCGAAGTCCCACGCGTAGGCGCTGATCGATGCTCCGCCGTCCGCGGCCGAACCAGAACCGTCGACCGCCACGCTCAGGTCGGTCGCCTGCGCCGTGAAGGACGCCGTCGGAGCCTTGAGTCCCTTCCCCACCTGGAAGTGAGACCGCACCTGATCCGCGTTCAGCGCGAGCGGGTACACCGCCGCCTCATCGAGCGAACCCTTGAAGTAGTTCGACGAGGGAGCCGACGGCCAGCCCGTGAGCGCATCGCCGCCGATGCGGAGATAGGCAGCGTCGGTCTTGGCCGTCGTCACCGCGGGATCCGAGGCGACGAGCTCGCCGTCGACGTAGAGCTTCATCCCGTCCGCGCCCTGCGAGACGACAGCGTGATGCCACGTTCCGTCGTTCAGCGCCTTGTCCCCTGCGACCGTGGCGCGGGTCTGACCGGCGGAGACCCCGAAGGTCAGAGTGCCGCTATTGGTCATGTAGAGCTGACGATCGACGGTCGCGGAGCTTCCGGTCTTGGCAGCGCCGGAACCGATGAGCATTCCGCCGGTCTTCGTGGTCGTCTGGAACCAGATCTCCGAGGAGAACTCCTTCGACACCGCCGCCTTGGCGTCGGACGACACCCGGCCGTTCGTGGTGCCGTTGAACGTGGTGGATCCGGTGCCGCTGTTCTCGATACCGGACGACGAGACCGCGGCGCCCGAACCGTTCACGGGATTGTTCGAGCCCGCCCAGTCCTTCGACACGTTCCCCATCGGGTAGTACAGCGACGGCTTGTCCGCGAGGACCTTCGTCGTGTAGGCCGAGACGGTCCCCGCGTTCGCCTTCGCGTTCACGCTCGCGCTGGTCGCGGTGTTGCCGTCGGCGTCCTTCGCGACCACGGTGTAGCTCTGCGTCGCACCCGGCGTCGCCGTCGGGTCGTCGAGCGTGACGGTGGCGCGCTTCCACCAGGTGCCGTCAGCGGTCGTGCTCGCGACCGGTTCGGCGGTTCCGGCCCGGTACAGCTCATAGGTGAGCGTCAGATCGTCCCGATCCCAGTTCGTCTGGATCGACACACGAGCCTGACCGGGAACGGGCGATGTCCCCGCGGTGGGCTTCCAGTCCGCACCGGAGACCCGGGGGCCGTCTTTCGCACCACCGGGCGGGTTCGTGGAGAAGCGCACCAGTCCCTCGAACTGGCCGTTGTTGACCGACCGGAACTCGCCGCCGATCGAGATCATGTCACCAGCGCCCGTGATGGACAGGCCTGCCTGACCGAGTCCGGTCGTGGTGCCCACCGACCAGTCCGGCGCCCACTGGTACGGCGACGGCGCAGGCGTTCCCGCCCAGTTGGCGTAACCGGAGTAGGTGTTCGCGGAGAGGGTGCCGCGCGCGTCGGCCGTGTACGCCTCCGCGTACTGGTAGACAGCCGGGTTCTTCTGCGGCTGCAGGCCCATCGTGTTGCAGGAGTGCATGTGGCTGGTCGTGTAGACGACCTTGCCGGTGGAGTACACGCCGTAGTGATCGCCGTGGCAATCCGCGATCCACCGCACCGCACCGGAGCCCGCCTCTGCGGCGAACGTCCCCTCGAGGTTTCCGCCGCCGGCCCAGCTCCATCCGGTGCCGTAGACGGAGTTCGCGTCGGTGGCGAGAGCGAAGATGCCCGAGTTGCTGCTGTTGCCGCTGTTCTTGACGACCTTGGAGATTCCCCACGCCGTGTCAGCCGCCCCGGTGGCCTTGTCCACAGCCGCGGATCCGCGCAGGCTGCTGCCGTTGACCGTCGAGAACCGGCCTCCGACGATGACGTTCGTACCGGCAGGATCCATCACCAGGGCATCGACCTGGCGGTCGGCCTGCGGCGCCCAGGGCAGGAGCGCCCCGTTCTTCTGGTCGAACGCGGCGAGATTCTTCCGGGCGACGCCGTTGGCCTGGGTGAACAGACCACCGAGGTAGATGTTCGATCCATCGGTGGTGATCGCGTACACGCCGCTGCCGCCGATCGACGGCGCGAACTGCGGGACGAGCTCGCCGGTCTTCGCATCAAGCGCCGCGAAGTTCCACCGGTCCTTGCCGTTGACGTTGTTGAAGGATCCGCCGATGTAGATGCGCGATCCGTCGGGAGAGGCCGCGACCGCCTTGATCACTCCGTTGACCTTCGGGGCGAACGACGACAGTGCGCCGGAGACGATGTCGTACGCCAGCACGTTCGATCGCGCCGTCGTCGACGTGCCGGGTGCCGCCTTCGGCTCACGCGCGTTGTCGAACTTCCCCACCGCGTACACCGTGGTGCCGATCGTGGTCTGCGCCCACACGTACCCGTTGTCGATCTGCACCGTCGGGATCGGGTCCGACGTCACGACGTTCTCGTCACGCTGCAGCTGCGGCGGCATCGACGGCGGCACATCGGCGGCGACCGCCGTCGTCGCGCCGACGCCGGACAGACCTGCGATCAACAGGCCTGCCGTCAGTACCGATGCGAGAGCACCCCGTACTCCTCGCCCAAAACTCTTGTTCCCCACGATGACTCCCCAGCCATGCTTCATCGAACGCGAAGTCGCTGTTCAACCGCGCACTCGACGATGCCGAGGCGGCGAAGATCGCCGCGGCGCGGTTGGTGAACTCCCCAGTTCGAAACTCCCCAGTCCCGACCCGAAATGAGGGCCGGTCGCAGACGCCAGAAAGCGCTGCTCTTCGACGCTAGCACATCACCCGACGCACCCCACAAACGAGGCGGCACCACCGGCTCAACGCCGGGGAACCGCCGCCATCGCCGCGGCGCCTCGGCCGACCAGGCGTTCGAGCGGTCCACGTCCGAAGAACATCGACCAGAGTGTCGTGACGAGGATCAACCCGATCGCAGTCGCCGCCCAGAACGCATTGCTGGAGAAGAACGCGCCAGGGCCTCCGACCACCACGATCGATACGACGTGCGCACTGTATGCCGTCAGCGGCATGGAGCCCAGCGCCCCCAACGGGAGCAGCACCCAGCGCAGGGGCCTGCTCAGCAGCAGGCACAGCGCGATGACCACCACCGCGAATCCGCCCGAGCCGAGGATCTCGGCCGTGCCGCCGCTGTGCGGGTCGACCGCGAAGACCGCCGTGAGCACAGCGCGAAGCGGGTCGGTCTCGGTGAGCGCCTGCGGGTAGCCCTCCCAACCGGATAGGGACGTGCCGATGCTGCCGGAGCCGCCGTCGATGATCGAGCTGCTGTTCGAGGAGAACTCCCCTCCCGAGGAGCCGGTGCTGAATGCGCCGGTGAGACCCGCGGCCTGCCCGACCCCGCCCAGGCCGTAGCCGACCACCACGAGCACGAACCCGATCCCGAGCGCGACCGCCGCCGTGCGCAGCCGCTCGACGTGCAGGCGTCCCAGCGCCATGCCGGCGAGCACGAGCGCCATCCAGACCGTGATCGGGTAGGTGCCGTAGAGCACGAACCCGATACCGGAACCGTAGGGGTTCAGCATCACCGCGTTCAGGAACGCGAGCAGCGACGGGCCCAGCAGGGCGAGCACCGCGGCGGCGGTCAGCAGCTGCCAGGGTCGCCAACGCAGGAAGGGGATGACCGCGACATAGAGCAGGCCATAGAGGGTGAGGATCACCGCGATCGGGGTGTTCAGCATCTCGAGCGCCAGGCCGATCACGAAGATCACCGCGCCCCGACCGATCAGATTCAGTCGGATGCTCGGGATGCGCTCGCGATCGGGGAGAGCACTGCGTCCGGTCATCAGGGCGATCGAGATGCCGGCGAGCACCGCGAAGAGGATCGAGGAGCGTCCGTGCACCAGGTCGGTCCACGTCGCCGGGTCGAGCCACTCGAACGGCTCGGTCTCACCGACGTGCGCTCCGGCCATGCCGAGGATCGCCAATCCTCTGGCGATGTCGAGCCCGAGGATGCGCGGCGGCCGTCCGAACCCACGAAACCACTGGACGGGAGCGAGAGCGGTGATCACCCCATGATCGTAGGGGGCGATTCCCGGCATACGATGGAGGGCTATGTCTTCCCCTGTGATCTCCTATCCCCCGGAGCTGCCGGTCAGCGCTGCCAGGGAGGAGATCGCCGACGCCATCCGCGATCATCAGGTCGTGATCGTCGCCGGCGCCACCGGATCGGGCAAGACCACGCAGCTGCCGAAGATCGCCTTGGAACTCGGTCGGGAGCGCATCGCGCACACGCAGCCTCGACGCCTCGCCGCCCGCACGATCGCCGAGCGCGTGGCCGAAGAGCTCCAGGTTGAGCTCGGCACCCTCGTCGGCTACAAGGTGCGCTTCACCGACAAGGTCTCCGATGCCACCCGCATCGCCCTGATGACCGACGGCATCCTGCTCAACGAGATCCATCGTGATCGCCTGCTGTCCCGGTACGACACGATCATCATCGACGAGGCGCACGAGCGCTCCCTCAACGTCGACTTCCTGCTCGGCTACCTGGTCCGCATCCTGCCCGAGCGTCCCGACCTGAAGGTGATCATCACCTCGGCGACGATCGATCCGGAGAGCTTCGCGAAGCACTTCGCCGCACCGGACGGCACCCCGGCGCCGATCATCGAGGTCTCGGGCCGCACGTATCCGGTGGAGATCCGCTATCGCGGTCAGGCCGAAGGCTCCGACGAGGACACGCCGACCGAACCAGAGGACGAGGTCTCGGCGATCGTCGCGGCCCTGCGCGAACTCGACCGCGAAGCGCCGGGCGACGTGCTCGTGTTCCTTCCGGGTGAGGCCGAGATCCGCGACGCCGCCGATGCCGTGCGCGGCGCCTACGCGAGCGACCGAGCCCCCACCGAGGTGCTTCCGCTGTTCGGCCGCCTCTCCGCCGCCGATCAGCACCGGGTGTTCGAGCGCAGTAGGGTGGCCGGTGTGCGCCGACGGGTCGTCCTCGCCACGAACGTCGCCGAGACGAGCCTCACGGTTCCTGGCATCAAGTACGTCATCGACACCGGCACCGCCCGCATCTCGCGCTACAGCAACCGCTCCAAGGTGCAGCGACTGCCCATCGAGGCCGTCTCCCAGGCTTCGGCGAACCAGCGCTCCGGCCGAGCGGGACGCACGAGCGACGGCATCGCCATCCGCCTCTATTCGGAGGAGGACTTCGCCAAGCGGCCTGAGTACACCGAGCCCGAGATCCTGCGCACCTCGCTCGCATCGGTCATCCTGCAGATGCTGTCGCTCGGCTTCGGCGACATCACCGCGTTCCCCTTCCTCACCCCACCCGATTCGCGAGGTGTGAAGGCCGCATTCGATCTGCTGACCGAGCTCGGGGCCGTCGAGCCGTCCCGCAGAGACGGTTCCCCGCACCTCACCCGCACGGGTCGCGACATCTCGCGGATGCCGATCGATCCGCGGTTCGCGCGCATGCTGATCGAGGCGGGACGCTCAGGCTCCGCCGCAGGGGTGACCAGGGACGTCCTCGCGATCGTCTCGGGCATGACGATCCAGGACGTTCGGGAGCGACCAGAGGAGCGTCGCGAGGAGGCCGACCGGCTGCACGCGCGATTCGTCGACCCGACCAGCGACTTCCTGACCCTGTTGAACCTGTGGCACCACCTGCGCGAACAGCAGCGGGAGCTCGGGTCGAGCGCGTTCCGGCGCCTGTGCCGCTCCGAGCACCTCAACTACGTGCGGGTGCGCGAGTGGTTCGACGTGCATCGCCAACTGCGCACCCTCGTGAAGAACCCCGACCGCCAACATGACGACACCGGCGCGAGCGACCCCGACTCGATTCACCGCTCCGTGCTCGCCGGGCTCCTGTCGCAGATCGGCATCCTCGATGAGCGCACCGCCCCAGCCGGCAAGTCGCACTCCCCCGCGAAGGAGCCGAAGGGTCGTCGCATCGCGGAGTACCGCGGGGCCCGAGGCATCCGGTTCTCGATCTTCCCCGGCTCGGGGCTGCGCAAGAAGAGCCCCCGCGCCGTCATCGCCGCCGAGATCGTCGAGACCTCCCGCACTTTTGCACGAACCGTCGCCGCGATCGACCCGGCGTGGGCGGAGCCGCTCGCCGGCGACCTCGCCAAACGGCAGGTGACCGAGCCGCACTGGTCGAAGGATGCCGGCGCCGCTGTCGCGTTCGAGAAGGTGACGCTGTTCGGGCTCGAGATCATCCCGCGTCGCCGCGTGCAGTTCGCGCGGATCGACCGGGCAGCGTCGCGCGAGCTGTTCGTGCGGCACGCGCTCGTCGAGGGTGAATGGGATCCGACACGGATCGACAAGCGGGTGAGCGCGTTCTGGCGCAGCAACGCCGAACTCCGCAAGCGCCTCGAGAAGCTCGAGGAGCGCGAGCGCCGCCGTGACATCCTCGCCGGCGACGAGGCCGTCTTCCGGTTCTACGACGAGCGCATCCCCGCCGACGTGTTCGACGTGCGCTCGTTCGAGAGCTGGTGGCGAGAGGCCATGGCGACGACGCCGAAGCTGCTCGTGATGCGCGAGAGTGACCTGATCGACGATGAGGAACGCGCGGATCAGCGCGAGTTCCCGACGCGATGGACGCAGGGCGACCAGGTGCTCGGCCTCGCGTACCGGTTCGAGCCCGGCGCCGACGACGACGGCGTCAGCGTTGTCGTGCCGCTGCCGCTGCTCGCCCAGATCGAGGACCGCGGCTTCGACTGGCAGGTTCCGGGGCTCCGCGCAGAGCTCGTGACGGGTCTGCTGCGGGCACTCCCCAAGGCGATCCGTCGTCATGTGGTCCCCGCGGCCGACTGGGCGGAGAAGTTCGGTGCAGAGCTCGCCGACGAGGGGCCGGAGTCGCACGGCGGCCTGCCACCGCGCACGCTCAAAGAAGCCCTGGCACGCCGCATCCAACCCCTCGCGAACCAACTGGTCTCGGCGGCCGACTTCGACGACGAGAGGGTTCCCCCGCACCTGCGCATGAACTTCCGCGCCGTGGACGAACGCGGAAGGGTCGCAGGCTCCGGCCGCGACCTGCGTGCACTGCAGACGCAGCTCTCCGATCGGGCCCGCAGCAGCGTCGCCCGCTCGATCGCCGCGCCCGCGCGCTCGGGAAGACCCGGCGGCAACCGGGGTGCTGAGCGCGGCGGTGCCGGCGGCGGTGTCGAACGCATCGCCGCTGCGTCGATCGAGCAGACCGGTCTGACCGCCTGGACCTTCGGCGATCTTCCCGAGGTGCTCGACACCCGCGTCGCCGGTGGTGTCGTACGCGGCTATCCCGCGATCATCGATCAGGGCAAGAGCGTGTCGGTGCGCGTCGAATCCACACCGGATGCGGCGGCCGCAGCCACCCGAGACGGCGTGCTGCGGCTCGTGCTTCTGGGCGTGCCCTCCCCTTCTTCGTATGTGCAGGAGCATCTGACCAGTCAGGAGAAGCTCGCCCTCGCCGCCTCGCCCTATCAGTCCGCTGCCGCCCTCATCGAAGACTGCCGCGCCGCGGTCGCCCGGAACGTCATCGACAAGACGGTGCCGGGCGGCATCGTCCGCAGCGAAGCCGAGTTCGCCAGAGCGCGCGACGCGGTGTCGGCTGTCCTGGTCGACGAGCTCTTCGCCTGCGTCTCGCTGGTCGCACGCATCCTGACCAAGTCGCGCGAGGTCGAACGCGGCATCAAGTCGCAGAACTCCCTCGCGCTGCTCGGACCCCTGAACGACATCCGCACCCAGCTCAGCGGACTGCTGCACCCGGGGTTCATCTCCGCCGCCGGCGCCGAGCGGCTGACGCACTTCCCTCGATACCTCGAGGCGATGGTGGACCGCCTGAAGACCCTCGCCAGCGAACCGGGCAAGGACCGCGCGCGCATGACCGAGTACGAGCGGATGGCGAAGGCCTTCGAAGATGCCGGTGGCACGATCCCGCTCCCGGCCGATGCGCCGCCTCCGCTGGTCGAGGTGCGCTGGCTGCTGGAGGAGTACCGCGTGAGCGTGTTCGCCCAGCGACTGGGTACCGCGCAGCCGGTGTCGCCGCAGCGCATCATGAAAGCGCTGTCCGGACGCTGATCCGCGACCGCGGGCATCGGGCACGGGTAGCCTGAACGCATGGCCAGCGCGATCGTCTACACCGAGTTCGGTTCCCCCGATGTCCTGCACCTGATCGAGATCCCCGACCCCGTCGCCGCACGCGGCGAGGTCGTGGTCCGCATCGAGGCGGCCGGCGCGAATCCGATCGACGCGAAGATGCGCAGCGGCAAGCGGCCATCGCCTCCGATCACCGAGCCGCGCCCGGTCGGCTTCGACGGCGCCGGCGTCATCGAGGCGATCGGCGAAGGGGTCGACGACTTCGCGGTCGGCGACCGGGTGGCGATCCGCGACGGGCGCGGCACCTACGCCTCAGCGCTTGCGATCTCGACCGAGAACCTCGCGAAGCTCCCGGATTCGGTCACGATGGCCGAGGGTGCCGCGATCGGCATCCCCGCAGGCACCGCCTTCCAGTCGCTGCGCTCGCTCGGGGTGAGCCGCGGCGACGTGCTGCTCGTGCACGGGGGCTCCGGCGCTGTCGGCCAGGCCGCCGTGCAGTTCGCCGTGGCCTGGGG
>JBOGEI010000105.1:0-13593 GCA_050701935.1 Microbacterium sp. | reverse complement strand
GAACAGGTCGGCGTTCTCGTGCGCCCACTGCGCGAACGTGCGCCCGGGGCGTCCGGTGAGTCGCGTCACGGTGTCCTGCACCACCTGTCCGATCTGCGGCGGGTTCAGTGCCAGCTCGACGCCGAACTCGACATAGCCCTCGTCGTACCCGAAAGAGCGCAGCCGTTCCCGTTCCTCGTCCTCGGTGAGCCGGATCCAGGCGACCTCCTCGCCGATCGCCTCGGCGATGCGCGCCGTGCGCTCGGCGGGAGTCAGCGCCTCCGGCCCGGTCAGGTAGTACGTCTGCCCCTCGGCGGGGGCGCCCTGCAGCACCGCGACCGCGACGGCGGCGATGTCGGCCTCGTGAACCATGGCGCTCGGCCAGTCCGCCAGCGTGCGCACCCGTCTGTCGGACACGACCTCCGGCGCCCACTCCCGCGCGTTCGACATGAACTCCACGGGCGCCAGCAGCGCCCAGGCGAGCTCGCTCTCGCGCAGAGCCGGCTCGAGGGTGCTCTCGTCCCATCCGCCGAGTACGCTCACACGTCGCACCCCTGCATCCTCCGCGGCCGCCACCAGCTCGGGGCCGTTGGTCAGCGTCTCGCCGAACTCGCCGTGGAACGTGATGACGTGCACGGCGTCGCAGCCTTCGACCGCGCGGCGGAACGCCTCGACGTCGGTGAGGTCGCCGCGGACGACCTCGATGCCCTCGGGGAGGTTCGCGCGCTGCGGATCGCGCGTGAGGGCGCGCACGCTCTCGCCGCGTTCGCGCAGTTGGCTGACGATGTGGCGTCCGACCGTGCCGGTCGCGCCGCTGACCAGGATTGTCATGAGGAGTCCCTTCTTCGTGGTGGGACTCACTCTTGCGGGCAACCAGGACACATCCGGTCCGCAATCTGCGACGGGCGGGCAGGGGGGTTCCCTCCGGTCGCAGGTACTGCCGCCTCCGGGCCCACCGGGCGGCAGGAAGTGCGACCGGAACGGGGTCGCCGGGGCGGCCTCAGGCGGTGAAGTAGCTGCTCGTGGCGTTGTCGAGGATGCGCTGCATGCCGTGCATCCAGTTGAGCTTGAGGGCCTCGACGGCTCCGGGGATGTCGCCGTCGGCGAGGTGGCGGGCGATCTCGGCGTGCTCGGCGGCGACGCGTTCGACCTTGACGTCTTCGGGGACGAGCAGCGACTCGTAGCGGTGGAACGAGCTGCGCACGTTGTCGATCACGGCCAGGAGCCGGGTGTTCGGGCAGGCGGACAGCATCACGCTGTGCCACTCGTCGTCCTTGGTGATCACGAGCTGGTGCTCCACGAGCTCGTCGGCGAAGGCATCGGCCATCTCCTGAAGCTTCGCGCCGATGCGCCGCAGCTCGTCTGGCGGACTGAGCTCGATCGCGAGACTCTCGAGCGCCGCCAGGACGGGGGCGAGATCGCGGAACTCGGACGCGCTGAGCGGAACGAACCGGAAGCCCTTGCCGTTCTCGCTCTCGATCTGACCCTCGGACTCCAGCGCGATGAGTGCTTCGCGCAGAGGAGTGCGACTGACGCCGAGTTCGGTCGCGAGCTGCACCTCGTTGATGCCCTCGCCGGGCTGCACGAGTCCGGCGCGCATGCGGGTCAGCAGCTCCTGCCGAACCTGCGAGCGCAGGTTCCTGCGTTCGATCGCCATGCGTCCCCTCTTCTGCCGCCTGCCCGTCAGCCTATGGGTTGACGGGCCTCGGACGACGTCCTAGTGTGTGTATACAGAATACAGCCGATCTCGGATTCGCACCAGTGCTCCCGCGATTTCGGCCGGTGACGACTCAGAGAGGAGACTTCGTGCCCGCACCCGGTGGCGACCAGCCCACCCGACGCGTCCGCCTCGACGCCCTCGCCTACGGCGGCGACTACAACCCCGACCAGTGGTCGGAAGAGACCTGGCACGAAGACATCCGTCTGATGCGCGAAGCGGGCGTGAACATGGTGAGCCTGCCGATCTTCAGCTGGCCGCAGCTGGAGCCGGAGCCGGGCGTCTTCGACTGGGCCTGGCTCGACCGCATCTTCGATCTGCTGTGGGAGGCGGGCATCGCGATCGACCTCGCCACCGCCACCGCGACCCCGCCGTCATGGTTGCTGCGCGCGCACCCCGAGATGGCCCCGTGGGACGCCGACGGGCACCGGCTCGAATTCGGATCCCGCCAGACCTACTGCCCCTCGTCGCCGATCTGGCGCGAGAACGTCGCACGGATGGCTCGGGCGATGGCCGAGCGCTACGGTGAGCACCCGGGCCTTGCGATGTGGCACATCTCGAACGAGTACGGCGATCACACCTCGCGCTGTTGGTGCCCCGAGTCCGCCCGGCACTTCCGCCGCTGGCTGCAGCACCGCTACGGCAACCTCGACGGCCTGAACGAGGCCTGGGGCGTGAACGTGTGGGGCCAGCGCTACACCTCATGGGAGCACATCGAGACGCCGAAGAAGGCTCCGGGCCCGATCAACCCCACCAAGCTGCTCGACTTCGAGCGCTTCTCGTCCGATGCCCTGCTGGAGTTGTTCCAGGTGGAGATCGACGTGCTGCGCGAGGTCACGCCCGACATCGCTGTGACCACGAACTTCATGAGCATGTTCCGCGACCTGGACTACTGGGACTTCGCCGCCGTGGAAGACGTCGTGACCGACGACGCCTACCCCGAGCCCGCGGACCCGACCTCGCACGTCGGCGCTGCCCTCAACTACGGCCTCATGCGCTCGCTCAAGGGCGGGCAGCCGTGGCTCCTGCTGGAGTCGTCGGCCAGTGCGACCAGCTGGCGTGACGTGAACGTGCCCAAGGCGCCGGGCAAGATCCGCGTCGAGAGCCTGCAGGCCGTCGCCCACGGGTCGGATGCCGTGATGTTCTTCCAGTGGCGCCAGGCCAGGTACGGCCAGGAGAAGTTCCACTCCTCGATGCTCGGTCACCGGGGGGAGCGCTCGCGCAGCTTCCAGGAGACCAAGGCGCTGGGGCTCGAGCTCAAGAAGCTCGAGCAGGTGCGCGGAACGCGGGTGCGCTCACGTGTGGCACTCGTCGTGGACTGGGATTCCTGGTGGGGCACCAGCGCGGTCGAGTCGCTGCCCTCGCAGCGGCTGCAGTGGGCCCAGCAGGCGCGCGCCTGGCACCGGGCGCTGTACACGCTCGGTCAGCCGGTGGATGCCGTGCGCGCGACGGGGCCTTTCGACGCGTACGACGTGGTCGTGGTGCCGAACCTCTACATCGTTGACGAGCCACAGTCCGAGGCGCTGCGCGCTTTCGTCGAGCGCGGGGGACACCTCGTGGTCGGACCCTTCTCGGGCGTGGTGGATGCCACCGAGAAGGTGCACGAGGGTGGAGCGCCGGGACTGCTGCGCGATCTGCTCGGCATCGAGGTCGACGAGCAGTGGCCGATCGCCGACGGTCTGACCGAGAGCATCGACTTCGCCGGCGAGATCCTGACCGTGCCGTCGTGGAGCGAATGGCTCGAAGCGGATGACGACGTCGAGGTGCGCGGGACCTATGCGAGTGGTGAACTCGACGGTCTGCCTGCCGTGACCCGTCGCGCCGCCGGGGATGGGATGGCCTGGTACGTCAGCGCGATGCTCGATCCGGCAGGTCTGCTCCCGGTCTTCCGCGACGTACTGACCACCGCCGGCGTCCCCGCGCGCGAGCACACCGACGTCGAGGTCGAGGCCGTCACCCGCGCCGACGACACGACCGACTACACGTTCTACCTGAACCACGGACGCACGCCCGTCGCGTTCGAGATCCCCGCTCCCGCAATCGACCTGCTCACCGGCATCCGTCATGCGGATCGATTGGAGCTCGACCGCTACGGCGTCGCCGTGCTCGCCGCGCCCCGCGCCGAGTCCATCCCCTTTGCCACCCTGATCCCTGTGAAGGAGGACGCATGACCGCCCCGTTCGTGCATCCGTACATCCCCAACACCGCTCCGGAGTCGCGCGCGGCGATGCTCGCTGCCGTCGGTGCCGCGTCGGTCGACGAGTTCTACGCCGACGTCCCGGCAGCCCTCCGGCTCGGCCGCCCGCTCGATCTGCCGGCACCCTTCGTGGCCGAGCAGGACCTCGCCCGCCACGTGCGCGGGCTGCTCGGCAAGAACCGTTCGACCGAGGAGCGGCTGAGCTTCCTCGGCGCGGGCACCTACAACCACTACGTGCCCGCCGTGGTCGACGAGGTCATCGGCCGCAGCGAATTCCTGACCGCGTACGCCGGCGAGCCGTACGAGGACCACGGCCGGTTCCAGGCCCTCTTCCAGTACCAGTCGCTGATGGCGGAGCTGTTGGAGATGGACGTCGTGAACGTTCCGGTCTACGACGGGTACCAGGCGACGGCCACAGGCCTGACGATGTCGGGCCGCCTCACCGGTCGGGGCCGGGTACTGGTCGTCAGCGACGTGCTGCCGGCGAAGCTCGCCAAGGTGCACGACTACGTCCGCGCGCACCTCACGCTCGAGCACGTGCCGACCGTCGGGGGCACGGCCGACGTGGCCGCCGTCCGCGCTGCGCTGAGCGACGACGTGGCCGCGATCTGGGTCGAGACACCCAGTGCGACCGGCGCCGTCGAGGCGGCGCTGCAGGAGATCGCGGATGCCGCGCACGCGGTCGGTGCCGTGGTCGTGGTCGGCACCGACCCGATCGGCTACGGCATCCTCACCCCGCCCTCGGTCTCGGGGGCGGACATCGTGACCGGTGACATCCAGTCCCTCGGGCTGCACCAGTGGTTCGGGGGCGCCCACGGCGGCTTCATCGCGGTGCACGACGACCCGCGCTTCGTGATGGAGATGCCCTCACGCCTGTTCGGGCTCGCGACCACCGATGTGCCCGGCGAATACGGCTTCGGCGATGTCGCCTACGACCGCACCTCGTTCGCGCACCGCGAGGAGGGGAAGGAATGGGTCGGCACGGCCGCGGCCCTCTGGGGCATCGCCGCCGGGGTCTACCTCGCGCTGATGGGGCCTGCGGGCATGGCCGAACTCGGCGAGGTGCTGCTCGCCCGCACCCGCTACGCGCAGCAGACGCTCTCCGCCGTTCCCGGCGTCTCCCTCGACGACGACGCCGTGCACCTGCGCGAGTTCACGGTGACCCTTCCGGTGCCCGCGGCGGCGGTCGTCACGGCGCTTCGAGCCCGGGGCATCGAACCCGGAGTGGTCGTGGGGGAGAACCGCCTGCTCGTCTGCGTCACAGAACTCGTCTCCCAATCCGACATCGACACCCTGGCGGGCGCGCTCGCCGCGGTCGTCGCCCCCGAACTCGCAGAGGAGCAGAAGTGAGCCTCCCCGTCGCGCCCAAGCCGGCGCTCCGCCGATTCCAGCAGGCCCGCTGGGACGAGCCGATCATCTTCGAGCTGACCACGCCCGGTGAACGCGGCGTGCTGGTGTCGCAGGTCGAGCCGGGCTTGCGCGAGGTGGTGGGCGATGTGGTCGCCGCGCTGCCGGCCTCCCTGCGCCGTGCCGCGAAGCCGAAGCTGCCCGAGATGGGCCAGATGCGGGTGCTCAAGCACTACCTGCGCCTCTCGCAGGAGAACCTCGGCGCCGACTTCAACGTCGACATCGGCCAGGGCACCTGCACCATGAAGTACGCGCCCAAGATCAACGACCAGCTCGCGAACACCCCGCAGCTCACCGCGATGCATCCGCACCAGGATCCCGCTGATGCGCAGGGCGTGCTCGAGATCGTCTGGCAGCTGGAGCGGATGCTCGCCGAGATCTCCGGCATGGACGAGGTGTCGCTGCACACGCAGGGTGGTTCGGCCGCGATCTGGTCGAACATCGCCATGATCCGCGCCTTCCACGAGGCGAACGGCGAGGGTGAGCAGCGTCGCGAGGTCATCACCACGATCTTCAGCCACCCCTCGAACGCGGCCGCCGCGAAGGCCGCCGGCTACGAGGTCATCACGGTCTATCCCGACACCGAGGGCTACCCCTCGCTCGAGGCTCTGAAGGCCGCGCTGTCGCCTCGCACCGCGGCGATCATGGTCACCAACCCCGAGGACACCGGCATCTACAACCCGGCGATCCGGGAGTGGGTGGATGCCGCGCATTCGGTCGGAGCCCTCGCCTCGTACGACCAGGCCAATGCGAACGGCATCCTCGGTGTCACGCGCGCCCGCGACGCCGGGTTCGACGTATGTCACTTCAACCTGCACAAGACCTTCGGCACCCCGCACGGCAGCGGGGGACCCGGCTCGGGCGCGAACGCCGTGAGCGCGGCCCTCGCTCCGTTCCTGCCGGGACCGCGCGTGGTGCGCGCGGACGACGGGACCTTCGCGGTCGCCGAGGCGGGCGAGCTGTCGATCGGCGCGGTCGGGCCGTTCTTCGGCGTCATCCCCGCGCTCGTGAAGGCGTACTCGTGGATCATGGCGCTCGGGGCAGAGGGGCTGCTCGCCGCCGCCGAGACCGCGGTGCTGAACAACAACTACCTGATGGCGAAGGTGCTCGCGATTCCCGGGGCCTCGGCGCCTTACGCGACCGGGCGCCGGCGCATCGAGCAGGTGCGCTACTCGTGGGAGGACCTGTACCAGGAGACCGGCATCTCGTCGGAGGAGATCGGCGTGCGCATGTCCGACTTCGGAATGCACTACTGGACCAGCCACCACCCCTACGTGGTGCCGCAGCCGTTCACGCTCGAGCCCACCGAGTCGTACTCCATGGCCGAACTCGACGAGTATGCGGCGACCCTCGCCGAAGTGGCGCGCGAAGCGCGGGAAGCGCCCGAGGTGGTGCGCACCGCCCCGCACAACCAGACCGTGCACCACACGCACCACGACGATCTGGACGACCCTGACCGGTGGGCGATCACGTGGCGTGCGTACCGGCGGAAGTACTTCCCCGCGGAGTCGGTCGCGTCGTGATCGGACTCGTCGTCAATCCTGTCGCCGGTGTCGGCGGGCCCGCGGGCCTCGCCGGCTCCGACGGTGCAGACGTGCAGCGCCTCGCCCTCGCGCGTGGTGCCCGTTCGCGCGTGCAGGAGCGGGCGGTCCTCGCCCTGACGACGCTCGCCGAACGGCATCCGGGGCTCGTGGTGACGACCGCCGCCGGCGCGATGGGAGCCGACGCCGTGCGCGCCGCGGGACTCGTGCCGTGCGTGGTGGGGTCGGGGCCCTTCGTCGATTCCGCCGGGCAGCCTGATTCCGGCGGGCAGCCTGATCTGACGAGCGGAGCGGGTGACGGAGGGGCTGAGTCGAGAGCAACGGATGCGGGGGACACGGTGCGCGCGGTGGCTTCACTCGCCGCGGCCGGAGTCGACCTGATCCTCGTGGTCGGTGGGGATGGGACGCTGCGGGATGCGGTCGCGGGGCTCGGGGCCGAGGAGCATCCGTCGGAAGCCGGGGCGGATGTCGTGCCGGCGGTGCTCGGGGTTCCGGCCGGGGTGAAGATGTACTCGCCCGTGTTCGCGGTCAGCCCGAGGGCTGCGGGATCGACAGCCGCTGACTGGATCGACCACGAGGGGCTCCCCACCGAGGAGCGTGAGGTGCTCGACATCGATGAGGCCGCGATGCGGCGGGCTCGCGTCGACCCTGCGCTGTACGGCTTGCTGCGGGTGCCGTATCGGAGCGGCCGCACCCAGGCGCGCAAGGCGCCGACGCCGGTCACCGAGGCCGCGGCGGTCGAGGCGGCAGCCCGCGGGGTCGTCGCGCGCATGCGACCGGGCGTTCGTTATCTGCTCGGCCCAGGCGGCACGACCGCAGAGATCGCCCGGCAGCTGGGCATCGAGGGATCACCGCTCGGCGTGGATGTCGTGCTCGATGGCGCCGTCGTCGTCCGGAGCGCGAGCGAGAACGAACTCCTCGCCGCGATCGCCGAGGGCCCTGCGCAGGCCGTGATCACCGTGATCGGAGGGCAGGGATTCCTGCTCGGGCGGGGAAACCAGCAGCTCTCGGCGTCCGTTCTGCGCGCGATCGGCGATGACCCGCTCCTCGTCGTCGCCCCCGAGCAGAAACTCATCGATCTGCACGGTCGACCGCTCCTCGTCGACACGGGCGACCCGGAACTCGACGCGAGACTCGCCGGACACGTGCGCATCGTCACCGGCGTCGGCGCCAGCAGCCTGTACGCCGTGAGCGCGCCCGATCTGATCTCCGTCTGACCATCTCCTGCCTGACCCCCAGTCTGAACGAACCCGAAAGGACATCCCATGCGTCTCGAGAACAAGAAGGCCATCGTCACGGGCGGCGCCGGCGGCATCGGTCGTGCCACGTCGCTCGCGCTCGCCGCCGAGGGTGCGGCCGTCGCCGTGGTCGACCTGAACGCGGATGCGGCCGAAGCCGTCGCGGCGGAGATCCGTGCGGCCGGCGGCACCGCCATCGCGATCGCCGCCGACGTGGCGAGCGAATCCGACATCGAACGGGTCATCGCCACCTCGGTCGCCGAACTCGGCGGCGTGAACGTGGTCTTCAACAACGCAGGCATCATCCGCCGCACCACCGCGGTCGAGACGACCGTCGAGGAGTGGGACCGCGTCTTCGGCGTGAACGTGCGCTCGATCTTCCTGATGTGCAAGCACATCGTGCCGATCATGGAGGCGGCCGGTGGAGGCTCGATCATCAACACCGGGTCGGGCTGGGGCCTCAAGGGCGGCGGTCAGGCCATCTCCTACTGCGCCTCGAAGGGAGCGGTCGTGAACATGACCCGCGCGCTCGCGATCGACCACGGACCCGCCGGCATCCGTGTGAACTCGGTCAACCCCGGCGATGTGAACACCGGGATGCTGCGCGAGGAGGCCCGCCAGCTCGCGCAGGACACGAATGCCTTCCTCGCCGAAGCAGCCGATCGCCCGCTGCGTCGGATGGGCGAGCCGGGCGAGGTCGCGCAGGCCGTGGTCTGGCTCGCGAGCGACGACTCCTCCTACGTCACCGGATCGGCGCTCGTCGTGGACGGCGGCGGGATCGCGTAGCCGCGCTCAGGCGGCCTTCATCTGGATCAGCTGGATGAGGTTCCCGCAGGTGTCGTCGAGCACGGCGATCAACGCGTCGCCGATGTCGGTCGGGGGCTGGGTGAACACGACGCCGAGCGCGCTCAGGCGGGAGTACTCGGCGTCGAGGTCGTCGACACTGAACTGCGCGAGGGGGATGCCGTCTTCGATGAGCGCGTCGCGGTAGGGCTTCACGGCGGGGTGGCCTGCGGGTTCGAGCAGGAGCTCAGGTCCTTCGGGTGCCTCGGGGGACTTGACTGTGAGCCACGCATCGTCGCCCAACGAGATGTCATGGTGCTTCGTGAAGCCGAGCACGTCGGTGTAGAAGGCCAGAGCCTTGCGCTGGTCGTCGACGAAGATGCTGGTCAGTTCGATTCTCATGGGATGCTCCGTGTGGTCGGCCAGCGCTCGGCGATACGGGCGATGGGTTCGGGGTGGAAGTGGTGGAACTTGGAACGTCCGCGTCGTTCTGTGGAGATCAGCTCGGCGGATTCGAGGACGGCGAGGTGCTGGGAGACGGCCTGCCGGGTGAGCGTCACTCCGTGGCGCATGGCCAGCGTCGTGCAGATCTCGAAGAGCGTCTGGCCGTCGCGTCTGGACAGCTCGTCGAGGATGAGGCGCCTCGTCTCGTCGTCGAGCGCACGGAACAGATCGGCCATGCGCCTCATGATAGGCAAGGTTTCACTTGCGTATCAAGCTCCCCCAGGTCTCTCGCGTAAAATCAGCACAATGACCGACGCCCCCTCCGACGCTGCACCCGACCTCGGACCGGGCGTCGACCCCGACGATCTCGCCACGACTCTTCGCGTGCTGGCCGAGCTGCACCAGATCGACAACGAGCACCCGGACTTCGTCGCAGTGCGTCATGCCACCGCCGCGATGTTCAAGGCCGTCAAGCGCGTGCGCCGCAAAGAGATTCGCGATGCGATCGCCGAAGCCGACAAGGCCGTCGTCGCCCGCACCGCCACAGGGGCGCCCGACCGCATCGACGACGAGACCCGTGGTCATGACCTCGCCACCAGCGTCGTCGACGCCCCGATCGCCGGCGAACTGCTCAAGCCCCGCAACTGCTACATCTGCAAGCAGCCGTACACGCAGGTCGACGCGTTCTACCACCAGCTCTGCCCGGACTGCGCACGCTTCAGCCACGGCAAGCGCAACGCCCGTACCGACCTCACCGGCAAGCGCGCGCTGCTCACCGGCGGCCGCGCCAAGATCGGCATGCACATCGCGCTGCGGCTGCTGCGCGACGGGGCCCACACCACGATCACGACCCGGTTCCCGCGCGATGCCGTGCGCCGCTTCTCGGCCCTGCCGGATTCGGCCGAGTGGCTGCACCGGCTGCGCGTTGTCGGCATCGACCTGCGTGACCCCGCCCAGGTGATCGGCCTCGCCGACTCGGTCGCAGCCCAGGGCCCGCTCGACATCCTGATCAACAACGCGGCGCAGACCGTGCGGCGCTCGCCGGGGTCGTACTCGCTGCTGGCTGACGCCGAGCTGCAGCCGCTTCCCGACGGACCGCTGCCCGAGATGGAGACTTTCGGGCACACGGCCGACCCGCACCCGCAGGCGCTGCAGGCCTCGGTCGACGCGCATCCGCTGCTGTCGGTCGCAGCCCTCGGCGGCACGGTTGCAGAGCAGGGCGGTCAGGCGCTCACCGCCGAAGACCTGGCGCGGCTCGCGATGGCGCCCGGGTCCTCTTCGCTCGAGAAGCACGCCGACGGCACGGCGATCGATGCCGGCGGACTCGTCCCCGACGTGAACAGCGTCAACAGCTGGGTGCAGTCGATCGACCAGGTCGACCCGCTCGAGATGCTCGAGGTGCAGCTCGCGAACACCACGGCCCCGTTCCTGCTGATCAGTCGTCTGCGCGCGTCGATGGCGGCATCCGATTCCCGTCGCAAGTACGTCGTGAACGTCTCGGCCATGGAGGGCCAGTTCTCTCGTCGCTACAAGGGGCCTGGTCACCCGCACACGAACATGGCCAAGGCCGCGCTCAACATGCTCACGCGCACGAGCGCGGGCGAGATGCTCGAGAAGGACGGCATCCTGATGACCGCCGTCGACACCGGATGGATCACCGACGAGCGCCCGCACTACACGAAGGTGCGACTCGCTGAGGAGGGCTTCCACGCACCGCTCGATCTGGTCGACGGCGCGGCCCGCGTGTACGACCCGATCGTGCGCGGCGAGGCCGGCGAAGACGTGCAGGGCGTGTTCCTGAAGGACTACGAGCCCTGCCCCTGGTGAGCGGATCGGATGCCGCAAGAATCGTCAATCCGTCGGCGGCATCCTGATCTCATGAGGATCACACAGCAGCAGTTCCGCGTCGCAGGGATCCCCCTGCGCACGAACAACCGCGAGGCGATGGAGACCATCCCGCCGCACTGGGCCGCATTCGTCGAGGCGGATGTGGCGGGCAGGCTCGGTGCAGGCGGCGACGTCTACGCGGTGTACACCGACCACGAGCACGCCGGAGTCGACAACCTCGGCGACTACACGCTCGTGATCGGGCATCGGGTGCCTGAGGGCATGGTCGCTTCGGGCGGCCTGGTCGTGGTCACCGTGTCCGCATCGGAGCGTGAGGTGATCATCCTGGAACCGGGAAGGCCCGACCTCGTGGCCGAGGCGTGGCAGCGCATCTGGGAGCGGGACGATCTCGACCTCAGCTACCTCGCCGACGTGGAGCGCTACGGCCAGGACGGGGCGATCGAGATCTCGCTGGGGCTACGCTCGGCATCGTGAAGGCCGCGCAGTACCAGCAGCAGCTCGACGACGTCACCGAGTACATCTACCGGCACCTCGATGATGATCTCGACCTGAGCATCCTCGCCGAGGTCGCTCGATTCTCGCCGTATCACTGGCACCGCATCTACCGTGCGGTGCGCGGCGAGACGGCTGCTCAGACCGTGCTGCGGTTGCGCCTGGAGCGCGCGGCTTCCCTGCTGGTCGAGACCGGGTTGCCGATCACCCGCATCGCGCGCCGTGCCGGGTTCTCCACCGTCGAGACGTTCAGCCGGGCGCTCTCCCGCGGATACGGGATGCCGCCGGCGAGGTTCAGGGAGGCTGGGGCGCACGCGGCGTTCCAGCGCCCTGGCGGTGAGCTGCTCGAGTCGCACCCCGTGGAGATTCGCGAGACGGGCCACGTTGTGCTCGCAGTCTCGCCCCACCGTGGTCCGTACCTCGAGATCGGCCGCGCGTTCGCACGCGCGCGCGACCGGTTCCCGCAAGGAGGGCGCATGGTCGCGGTCTACGAGGACGATCCGGATGCCGTCCCCGCGCGGAGTCTGCGCTCTACTGCCGGGGTCGTGATCGCCGATGCCGCAGACGCGCCGGAATCACTCGAGGTGCGAACCATCCCGGCGGGACGCCATGCGGTGCTGGAGTACTCCGGTCCGTACTCGTCGATGCATCGGGCGTATCAGTGGCTCTACGGAAGGTGGCTGCCGGCCTCCGGAGAGGTGCCGCGCGATCACCCCGTGTTCGAGGAGTACCTGAGCGATCCCGCAACCACGGCGCCGACCGATTCCGTCACCGAGATCTGGCTGCCCCTGGCGTGAGGGGCGCGGCCTGCAACGGCGTCAGTGCGCGCGCTCGCCGAGGTTCGCCGACGCCCACCGACCGAGCTGGTCGAGGATCGGCAGGAGCCCTTCGCCGCTGGTGGTGAGCGCGTACGACACGGTGATCGGCGGGCCGGGGTCGACGGTGCGGGCGACGAGGCCGGCGTCGGCGAGCTCGGCCAGGCGGTCGGAGAGCACGGTGTCGCTGATGCCGTCGACCGCGCGACGCAGTGCGACGAAGGTCGATGGGCCCCCGCCGAGAGACGACACGATCATGCCGTTCCACCGCTTGCCGAGCACGCTGAAGGCCAGTGTGACGGCGGCGTCGCACACTTGACGCGCTTCGTCGACCTCGGACATACCGCCATCCTACCCGTGCTACGTTAACCAATGTCGCTAAGAAAAACATAGCGACTACGAAAACGAAAGGTAGGCCCATGTCCCTGTTCCGCCTGGATGCCAGCATCCTTCCCGCGTCGTCCGCCAGCCGTGCGCTCGCCGACATCGTCGAGGCCGAGTGGACCGCGTCTCACCCCGACTCCACCGTCACCCGCCGCGACCTGGCGAGCGACCCGGTGCCCGCGACCGCGTGGGCGGATGCGGTGACCGGCGGCTTCGCCGACGCGGCCCAGCGCACCCCCGCGCAGAACGAAGCCCGTGCCCTCGCCACGCAGTTCGCCGACGAACTCATCGGCGCCGACGCGCTGCTGTTCGCGGTGCCGCTGTACAACTACGGCGTCTCGCAGCACTTCAAGACCTGGTTCGACCTGGCCTACACCGACTCGCGCATCGATCCGACCGGCACCGCACTCAACGGCAAACCCGCAACGCTGGTCACGGTCCTCGGCGGCAACTACGACGCGGGATCCCCGAAGGAGGGCTGGGACCACTCGACCGGGTGGCTGCGTCGCGTGCTCGAAGACGTCTGGGGCCTCGACCTGCGCGTCGTGCAGCGTCCGTTCACCCTCGTCGGTGTGAATCCGGCGCTCGATGCCTTTGCCGACACCGCGCGTGAGCTCAAGGAGAACGCCGAGTCCGACGCGCGCACCTACGGGCGCGAGCTCGCCGCTACGCGCGACCCCCGCGTGGCCTGAGCTCCTGCGGCTCCCGGCTCCCGGCATCCGGTACACCTGTCGGGAGAAGGCATGGT
>JBOGEI010000104.1:0-13669 GCA_050701935.1 Microbacterium sp. | reverse complement strand
CAACCGCGGCGGCACGGCCTCCACCCCGAGAGAGGCCGTCACGACCCACGCGAACCCGGTCGCGACCTTCACCTCGACGGCGTCGGGGATGAACGTCGACGTCTCGGCTGCTGGTTCGAGCGCCTCCGACGGCGCGACTCTCTCCTATTCCTGGAACTGGGGCGACGGCACGCCTGCGGGTACCGGTGCGACCGCTGGGCACACGTACACCCAGCCTGGCGCGCATGACATCACCCTCACGGTGACCGACAGCCTCGGCGGCTCGGCGAGCGTCACGAAGTCCGTGACGGTCCAGGCGCAGGTGTTCGCTGCGTCCGACTCGTTCGGCCGTGTCGTATCGAGTGGCTGGGGTGCAGCTGATGTCGGCGGCACCTGGGCGCCCATGAGCGGTTCGGCCGCTGTCACCTCCGTCGCAGACGGAGTCGGCAAGGTGAATCTCACCCCGGGCGAGACCCGCGAGATGCTGCTGCAGGGAACGTCGCTTCTCGACACCTCCGCACGGATCACCTACACGCTGTCCTCCGGCCCGTCCACAGGCGTCGCCTACGAGGGCCTCGGTGCACGTCGATCCGGTTCGAACGGCTACCGTGCACTCGCGTGGCACCGTGCGGATGGGACCACGTGGCTCGTGATCCACCGCAACGGCACGGCCATCGCCAGCACGGCTGTCGCAGGTCTCACATGGACTGCGGGCAGCACGTTCAACCTGGCCATGGAGACCACCGGTTCCGGCACCACGACGATCCGCGCCAAGCTGTGGGCCGCCGGAGCGGCAGAGCCGGCCAACTGGCAGCTCTCCACGACGGATGCGACTCCGGCCCTCCAGGTCGCCGGCGCACCCACCGTGTTCTCCTACCGTGCAGGCAGCGCGACCGGTACCAACATCGCGAGCTTCGACGACTTCACGTTGAAGAACCTCGGAGTGGTGGCACCTCAGCCCGAGCCTCAGCCCGAGCCGCAGCCCACGAACGTCGCGCCCACTGCAGCGTTCACGGCGACGGCGACGGGGCTGACCGTCAACGTCAACGGCGGGGCATCGACCGATTCGGACGGCACCATCGCGTCCTATGCCTGGAACTTCGGAGACGGTTCGACGGGCACCGGAGCGACGAGCTCTCGTGCATACACCGCGGCGGGCACCTACACGGTGACCCTCACGGTGACGGACGACAAGGGTGCGACCAACACCGCCACACAGCAGGTGACGGTCACGGCTCCGCCGGTCGACCCGCAGCCCCAACCCGATCCTGCGGCGCTGGCGAGCGATGAGTTCGACCGTACCGCGGGCCCCGGCTGGGGGACTGCGGTCACCGGCGGCGCCTGGACGATCGCCGGCGGTTCCCAAGCGGCGGCGACCGTCGCAGACGGCCAGGGCAAGTTGAACCTGATCGCCGGTGACACCCGGCACGCGACGCTCAACACCACGTCGATCGCCGATGCGGTGCTGGCGACGCAGTTCCGAGTCGACCAGGCCCCGGCCGCCGGCGGTGCCTACATCGGCGTCATCGCGCGCAACTCGGCCGCGGGGAAGTACCTGGTTCGCGCCTGGCTGCGTCCTGACGGCACCGTGTGGCTCGTGGTTCACCGTGAAGGAACCGTGCTGCTCACGCAGGCCGTGCCCGGACTCGTGTGGGCGGCGAACACGTCGTACAGCCTGAAGGTGTCTGTCACCGGCTCCACATCGACCGCCATCTCGGCGAAGATCTGGGCGACCGGTACCACGGAGCCGGCGAGCTGGCAGATCAACGCGACGGATGCGACGCCGTTGGCCGCGGGTTCCGTGGGGCTGAGCGGCAACCGGTCGGGCAGCTCGACGGCGCCCCTGAACGTCTCCTTCGATTCGTTCCGCGTCACCGCACCCCAGTAAGATCCTGACGCATGGCCACTGCTGTTCCGATCGTGCTCCTCGCCGTCGGAGGAATCGCAGCAGTGGCCATCGTCGTGTTCGGACTCAGGCTGATGCCGCGCGCGGCATTCGTCGCGTGGGCGTGCGTGCTCTTCTTCGTCCCCATCTGGGTCGGTGCGAACCTGGGCTTCTACTGGGCTGCGATCACTCTGCTCACGGCGTTGCTGATCTTCGTCAACTGGTCGGTCGTCCCGTTGCGCGCGGCCGATGCGTGGGTCGTCGCGTTCATCATCGTCATAGTCGGCCTGTACGGCTTCGGCTCGGTGGACCTCCCCTCTCTCGTGGCCGCGCTCCTAGAGTGGGTGATCCCCTACATCTGGGGGCGCGTCGTGCTCGCGCGAGTCGCTCCCGAATGGGTGAACTCCACGATCGCGGTCGTCGCCATCATCGCGGCGACCCTCGCGATCGTCGAATTCGTCACCTCGTTCAATCCGTTCGTGCTGATCCCGGGATCAGGGGTCGTGTACGACACCTGGAGCCCGCTTCAGGAGCGTGGCGGGGTGCTGAGAGTGGAGGGGGCCTTCGGGCATTCGATCGCGCTCGGTGCCGCGCTGGCGATGTCTTCGGCGTTCATCGTGGCGACGAAGTGGCGGCTGCTCCCGAAGATCGGGGGCGTGGTGATCATCGCGGTGGCGACGGTCCTCACCTTCAGCCGCGCCGGACAGCTCACCCTCGTTCTCACCCTCGTGCTGTCC
Organism: Microbacterium sp.; assembly: GCA_050701935.1. GTDB lineage: Bacteria > Actinomycetota > Actinomycetes > Actinomycetales > Microbacteriaceae > Microbacterium. The sequence continues at coordinate 11,068 of JBOGEI010000104.1, read as the reverse complement.
ACGTTCCTGATCGTGGGCGTGTCCACCCGTTTTCGGGTCACGGTCGTCGCCGCCGGCGTCGTCGGCATGGCGATCGCGATCCCGATCCTCGACTCGGTCTTCGGAGCTGCAGGCGACGAGGCCGGAGGGAGCGCGGACTATCGAACGGACCTCCTGGTCCTCCTCCAGCAGGTGCAGCTCTTCGGCAACCCGGGGGACTGGCATTCGCTGGTCTCGGGCGACTACTACCTGGGCTACTTCGCCCGGTCCGTCGACAATGCGCTCGTTCTCACACTGCTCCGGTACGGCTATGTGCCCACGTTGCTCATCATGGCCGCTCTCGTCTGCGCCGCGTTGTTGGCCGTGAGACGCTCGACCCGCAGCCCGGCGTCGCTCGCGGTCGTCGGACAGCTGCCGAGTCTCGTAGTGGTCGCGTTGATCACGCAGTACAGCATGTTCCTCTGGTTCTGTGTCGGGCTCGCGATCACCTGGGCGAGGGATGCCGATGTGGTCCGCGGAGTGCGGGGCGTGCCGTCGGAGAACCAGCTCGGGTCACCACCCGATGCGCTGCGGCTGCCGGACGGCGGTGGAAGGCGACGTGCACAATCGTGAGGATGCCGAATCCAACACTCCTCTAGAATCGAAGTCTCAGGGGGAACGGGGAGTCATGGGCGAAAGCCGGGTTAGTCTGCGGGCCATCGCCAGTTCGTTGCGCAAGTTCTGGTGGGTGATCGTGCTCTGCGGCGTCGTCGGTGCCGCGGGATCCTTCGGGTACGCCTCTCTCCAGACGCCGCTCTTCCAAGCGACGACTTCGCTGTACTTCGCTCTCAACCAGGGCACCAGCGCCTCCGACCTCAACCAGGGATCGGTGTACACGCAGAGCCAGATGCTCTCCTTCGCGCAGCTCGCGGAGAGCTCGAGGGTTCTCGAACCGGTCATCGAGGAACTCGGCCTCGATACGACTCCACGCGTGCTCGCGCGTGACATCGAAGTCGCGATCCCGCAGAGCACCGTCACCCTGCGGGTGACAGGAACCGCCGACGACGCGGAGGCGTCAGCCAAGTTGGCGGATGCCGTGGCCAATCAGCTCATCATCGTGGTCAAGGACGTAGCCCCGAAGGATCCGCAGGGCGAGTCCACGATCACGGCACAGATCATCGACGACGCGGTCGTGCCGGAGTTCCAGTACACCCCCAGCAAGCCGCGTGATGCCCTTCTCGGAGGCTTCCTCGGTGGTGTCCTCGGCCTTGCCATCGCGGTTCTGATCGGAGTGCTCGACACCCGGATGCGCAACGAGGAGACGTTGACCGACGCGGGCGGCGACCCGGTGCTCGGCGTGGTCTCGAACTCGCCGTTGCTGGCTATGAGAGGCATCGCCGTCGCGCAAGAGCCCCTGGGCCATACCTCGGAGGAGTTCCGTCGCATCCGCTCGGCGCTCGCCTACGCGAACGTCTCTTCGCGGGTGAAGGTGCTGCTGGTGACCTCTGGCATGCCCTCGGAAGGCAAGTCCACGATCTCGGTGAACCTGGCCATGACTCTGGCGGGTCTGCGCAACTCCGTCCTGCTGATCGACGCCGACATGCGGCGCCCGCGTGCGCATGAGCACGCCGGCATCGACGGCTCGATCGGCCTGACGAGCGTGCTGCTCGATGAGGTCGAGTTCGAGGTCGCCAAGCACAGCGTCGCCGACAGCACTCTCGACATCCTGCCGGCCGGGACGATCCCACCGAACCCTGCGGAGCTGCTCACCTCGGCACGCATGGCTCAGTTGCTCGATTTCGCCGCGGCCGAGTACGACTACGTCGTGATCGACTCGCCGCCCATCCTGAGCGTCGCCGATGCGAACCTCTTCGCCACGCAGACCGATGGTGTGATCCTCGTCGTCGATGCGACGAAGACCCGTCGGGCGGCACTGGCGAAGAGCATCAAGTCGCTCGAATCGGGTGGCGCGCGCATTCTCGGCACGGTCTTGAACCGGGCGCGCCCTGACCGGCACCGCAGCGAGTACTACAGCGACTGACATGGCGCCCGGCGTCGCGTGATGTGGGTTCGAGCGCGCGGAGTATATCGGTCTATGTCGCAGTGTCGGTTTGTCTTTGCCGCGAGAGCCCGTTAGTCTTCATGAGTTGCGAGGGGGACTCGCTCTTTGCTGCCGGGGTCTAAACTGCGGCAGAGGTGCTGGTGATCATGAATCTGCCCCAGAAAACGGTGACATCGTGTCCACTCCGTTTCTCGCGCTCGCATCTCGCGAAACCACAGTTCCGGCTAGACGCCGCCGGAAAGTCCTTGCAGGCACGCTGACCGCCGTCTTGGCGGTGACCGCTGCCCTGACGGCTGTCCCCGCATCTGCTCTGGCCGACGATACCGCCCGCACCGCGAACGCTTCGGCGTCGTCGCCGACTCCGGTCGTCGATGACGACATGGACCGTTCGGTCGGAGACGGGTGGGGCTCTTCTGCTGATGGCGCCTGGCACATCGTGGAAGGCACCGCGAGCGTGACGGGCGATCAGGCACTGCTCGCCAGCCGCAAGCCCGGCATCACCGCCAGGGCGAGCATCGACGGCGTCGCGGCGTCGGATGTGAGCAGCCGCTTCTCGCTCACCGTTCCCACGCTCCCTGTCGGCGGGCCGCTCTACCTCGCCCAGGCTGTCAGGGTGTCCGGTAAGGATTCCTACGGCGTTCGGGTGCGGGTGCATCCCGACGGTTCCGCCTACGTCTCGATCGTCCATCTCACCGACTTGATGCGCGTGCAGAGCCTCAGCGAGCGCAGGCTGCCGTTGACCGTGTCGAACGGTACGACTCTGAACGTCGCATTCAGCGTCGAGGGCGCGAGTCCCGTGAACCTCGGCGCCAAGGCCTGGGCTGCGGACACCGCAGAGCCGAGCGAGTGGCAGGCGACGTACCGCGATGCATCGGATGCGCGTATCCAGAACGCGGGTGGCTATGCGTTCGCGCTCTACACCTCATCGGGTGCTCGAACGGCTGTTCCGGTCGGCATCGACGATGTCGTCGTCACCGCGCCTCTGACGGATCCGGAGCCGGTACCTGAGCCGACGCCCACGGCCGAGCCGTCTCCGTCTCCTACGCCCACGGCCGAGCCGACGCCGACGCCGACGGCTGAGCCGACGCCGACTCCGACGGCTGAGCCGACGCCGACGCCGACTCCGACGCCGACGCCGACTCCGACTCCGACTCCGACGCCGACGCCGACTCCGACGCCTGAGCCGACGCCCACACCGACGCCCGATCCCGAGCCGGTTCCTCCGGAGACGCCGGAAGGCGTGCGCGGCGAACCCGGCGCCAAAGCCCCCGGAACACTGGCCTACGAGGCTCCCGCGACCGCGATCTATGTCGCTCCCGCCGGCTTCGATGGAGCCGCGGGGACGAGGAACTCTCCCGTGAAGACGATCGCGGCCGCACTGCGCGTGGTTCCGAACGGTGGAACGATCGTCCTCCGCGCCGGCACATACCACGAGGAGATCGTGGTCCCGGCGCAGAAGCGGGTCACCATCCAGCCGGCCCCGAACGAGGCCGTCTGGCTCGACGGAACGAAACCTGTCACGGGTTGGAAGGCTTCAGGAAAGACCTGGGTCGTCGACGGATGGAACACCGCGCTCGATGCGAGCCCGACCTACACCAAGGGCGCTCCTGACAACACCCAGGCTGAGTGGCGCTTCGTCGATCCGGAATATCCGATGGCCGCGCATCCGGACCAGGTCTGGGTGGCGGGCGTCCAGCTGCACGAGGTCGCATCCGCGGCACAGGTCACGGATGGCACGTTCTTCGTCGACGACTCTGCGAAGCGGCTCGTGATCGGCTCCAACCCGACGGGGAAATCCGTCGAAGCGAGTGTGCTCACGCAGGCTCTTTCGATCCGTTCGGCAGGCACCGAGGTGCGCGGAATCGGCGTCCGACGGTACGCGACCAGCGTTCCCCAGATGGGAACGGTGATCGCCGCCGCTCCGAACGTCTCGCTCACCGACGTGACGATCCGCGACAACTCGACGACGGGCTTCTACTCGTGGGCTCCCGCGACGACTCTCACGCGCGTGTCGTTGATCGGCAACGGACTGCTCGGCGGTGGCGCATCTCAGGCAGACGGCCTCAAGGTGAGCCAGATGCTCTCCGTCGGCAACAACATGGAGCACTTCAATCACTCACCGGTCTCCGGCGCCTTCAAGGTCACGAGAACCCGCGGCGTGACGGTGACCGACAGCGCATTCACCGGCAACGACGGGCGTGGTCCGTGGTTCGATGAATCCGTGCTCGACATCGCGTTCACAGGCAACGACGTGATCGGGAACGCCGGTCACGGCCTCATGGTCGAGCTCTCGGAGCGCGCGGTGATCGCCGACAATGTGATCGCGCGCAACGGCGAATTCGGCCTCTTCGTGCTCAACTCCGGCAGTGTGAAGATCTGGAACAACACGTTCGTCGGGAACGCGAACAGGAACATCAGCGTCGGGATGGACTCCCGCCGCGCTTCCGACCCCAACACCCCAGGGCATGACCCTCGGACGCGATATGCGCCGCAGGCCTCGTGGATCGTGCGCAACATCGTGATGTCGAACAACGTCATGGCGGAGAGCGCCGGCAACTGCCTGGTCTGCGTGCAGGACTTCTCGATGCAGTACACGGGCTCTCAGATGGTGTCCAGCGTGAACGGCAACCTCTATCACCGCACGTCGCCAGGCACTCCGAGATGGTTCTCCGCATGGTCCAAGGGCGCGACTTCGAGGGACCCGGCAGTGACCGACACCCTCGCCGCGTTCACTGCTGCCACAGGGCAGGACCGCCGCTCGCAGTTCGTGGAGGGTGCGACCGTCGTCGACGGCGCGTACGCGCTGCTGCCGGCGTACTCGGCGGCCCAGGCGTCGGTTGCGGTCCCGGTACCCGCGGATATCGCCTCAGTATCGCGACTCCCCGGCAGCAGCACGACGCTGGGAGCCCTGCCGCGGTGACGATGTAAGTATGGGCTCTCTTCTCGCTGTCAGCGCGCGTGCGCTGACGATGGTCATCGCGCTGGTCTGTGGCGTCCTCACGACCCGGATGATCATCGGCGGTGCCGGTGTCGACAGCTTCGCCCTGTACACGCTGCTGATCACCATCCCCTCGCTGCTGACGTTCACCGACCTCGGTAGCGGGGCAGTGCTCGTAAACGCCGTGGCGACGAGCGACGACGTGCGTACGGACGAGAAGCTGCGGTACCAGCTCACATCGGTCGGACGAGTGCTGCTCATGTTCGCGGCCACCGCGATGGCGATCAACACCGTGCTCGTGTTCACGGGTACGTGGGAGCTGGTCTTCGGCGAGGCGGGAGGGCGTCCCGGGGCCTCGTTGGCAGCGTTCTACTGCGTCACCATCTTCTGTCTCGGAATCCCCTTAGGGGTCTGGGCGAGGATCATGCTGGGGCAGCGCCGGAACCACATCGTGATCCTCCTGCAGGGGCTCATCTCGCCGCTGACCCTGGCCGGTGTCTGGCTCATGCTCACGTTCGGTGGAGACAACCTCCATTCGTTCGTAGCGATCTCATCCTTCGCGGCTTCCTTCCTCGTGTCGGTGCTCGGCATCCTCATCACGGCGCGGACGACGTCGCCACTGATCCCCTCTGCCGCTCGCATGGTCCTGCACCCCCGGCGCTATCCGGGAGTCCGCGTGATGGATGTCGGCTGGCCGATGCTCGCGCAGATGGTGACCTACCCGATCGCGGTGGGCTCCCAGCGGTACGTGATCGCCCAGCTCGGTGGACCGACCGATGTGGCCGAGTACGGAGTGGCGGGGCAGGTCTTCTTCGCCCTCAACGGGCTGGTGATGGCAGCGGGGCTCGCGCTCTGGCCTCACTTCGCCAAGAGTCGGCACGATGGTGACCTCCGACGAGGGCCGTTCCTTCTCTCCGTGCTGTTCGCCGTCGCGATCGGGATCGCAACGGTCATGGTGTGGCTCGTCGGACCGTGGCTGTTCGGATTCATCACGCAGGGTGAGCTGACCGTCAGACCGAGCACGATCTTCGCGTTCGGTCTGATGATCATGATGACCGCGGCGGTCTATCCGCTCGGCATGTTCATCATGGACAAGCCGGGTATTCGCTTCCAGGTCATCCCCACACTCAGCATGGCGGCCGTGGGAATCACGCTCTCCTTCGTCCTGACGCCGGTGCTGGGAATCGCCGGACCTCTGATCGGGGTCGCTTTCGCGCTGGTGGTGTGCCAGCTGATCCCGTTCTCGATCTACATCGTTCGGAACAAGACGCGGCTGACGGTCGGGGCCACCGAGCAGATCTAGCCGAGCGGCAGATCCGACCTGTGGGCGCGATACGCGGTCAAGGCAGGAGCCTTCGCCCGCGTCAGCTCAGGACGTGCGACCTGATGCTCGACCGGTAGACGGCCGGAGCATGGCGTCGAAGTGCTTCGGCTCGACTGTCTGCGACGGTCGACACCATCTCGTCCCACCTGGTGTCGATGTCGGTGAGCGCGGATGCGATCGAGTCGGCGTCTCCGGCCGTGATGAGCTGCGCGGTGCCGTAGCCCCCGGCCGCCTCTCGGAGGCCGCTGCTGTCGCTCGCGATCACCGGACGCAGGGCGAGGATGCCTTCGACCGCAGTGTTGCCGAACGGCTCGTCGACCCGCGAGGGGACGACCAGCACATCAGCCTCGGCGAGGAACGGCCAGATGTCGGTGTGGAACCCGGCGAAGTCGACCGAGACCCCGGCCTCTTCCGCCTGCGTGCGCAACTCGCGCTCGAACCACTCGTAGCCTTCGAAGACGGCGCCGAGGAGGGTGACGTCGACGGCGCGCCCCGCGGACTGCAGGCGCGAGGCGGCCTCGATCACGAGGTCAGGCCCCTTGCGGGGAGAGAGGCGGCCGACATAGAGCACGCGGAGCGCGCGCTCGGTGCGGGGCCGGGGCGAGGTCGGGTGCGGGGGAGAGGCGACCCCGTTGTAGACGACGTGCGCACGCCGGGCGAGCGCGGGAAGCGCGGCTTGGATCGTGTCGAGGCTGAATCGGCTGTTCACCAGTGTGCGCTGGGAGGCGAGGTGGGGGGAGTAGAGGATGCGGTTGACGAGTCTGCTGCCCGAGGCTTCGGCCTCGTGCACATGACTCACCGAGCGCGTGCGACGCAGCCGGGCGACGAGCGGCCATTCGGGGATGATGATGGTCGAGACGTAGACGACGTCGGGGCGTATCCGACCGATCAGACGCCACGCGGCACCGAGGCCGCGGAAGGTGTCACGGAAGAGTCGGGGGAGTCCGCGGGGGGTCAACAGGACCTTGCGCAGCACGAGCATCGGGATGATGACGACTTCGGCGCCGATGTTGCGGAGCTCATGCACGAGCAGCCCGGAACTCGGCAGGGCGACGACGACGCGTGCGCCCGCCTCGACGAGGCCGGCGGCGCTCTCGAGCAGCATCCGGTCGGAACCGAACAACTCGGCGCCGGGATGCACGAGAAGGACTGTGCGCTGCTGTCCGTTGCCGCTCATGATGCGGCCGGCCTCACAGGTGCGGGGGACCAGTCCGTGGTCCGGCGTCGGGCACGGCGAGCAGACGGGTGGATGGTCGCGCGTTCCGCCAGGCGGTGGGCGAGGGCCTCGTACTCGTCTGCGACATCGTCCCAGCGGAATCGGGTTCGTGCGATCTCCTGAACGACTTTCGCCGTTGACGCGGCCGCCTCAGGATCGTTCTCGGCTGCCACGACCTGCTCGGCGACGTCGGCAGAATCGGTGAAGAACCATCCGTTGCCGTCCAGCACCTCTCGGTTGAAAGGCACATCGAAACCGATCACGGCTGTTCCTGCACCCATCGCACGAAGGAGCGAGGGGTTGGTTCCGCCGACGGAATGGCCGTGCAGGTACGTCAGCGCGTTCGCGTAGAGCGCGTCGAGCAGATCCTGGTCGTAGACGCCGCCGACGAGTCGGATCCGATCGTCGCCGTCGGCCACGCGCTGGATCTCCTGTGTGTACCCGGCACTGTAGGGCGCCGAACCGACGACCACGAGCGGCATTCTCGCTTCGCTGTCGCGGTAGCCTTCGACGATCTCGAGAACATGATTCTCGGGCTCGAAGCGCGCCACCACGAGGTGGTAACCGCCAGGGGTCAGTCCCATCTCGGCGACGCCGCGCTCGGGAAGCTCATCGAGGATCGGCGCCCCGTAGCGGATGAGTTCGGTCGGAACGGAGAACTGGTGCCGGTAGTAGTCTGCGATCCCGGGTGCATCAGCGATCAGGGCATCGGCCGTGCGGACGCCGAACTGCTCCGCCCAGCGGTAGTACGCCTTGCCTCGCGGGCCCCACTTCGAGCGTCGCCATTCTAGCCCGTCCATGTGCAACGCGACCGGCGCCCGCCGCAGTCGCAGCAGCGGCAGGAACGGTGAGTTCGCGGCGTTGAAGACGAACGTCGCGTCCGGCCGGCGCCGGAACATGAGATGCAGCGCCGACAGCCCGGTGTGGCTGAGCGTCTCGATCTGCTTCACGGGGACCGCGGGGAGGTGCACCACCCGCATCCCGAGGTATTCCCTCTCTCGCCGTTCGGAACCGCGCGTGTAGACGACGACATCGTGTCCACGGTCCGCGAGCCGGCGACCGACCTCTTCGATGGCGGTCTCGAAGCCGCCGTAGGCCGCGGGCACTCCTCGGGTCCCCACCATCGCGATGGTGAGGCGGTTCGTATTGCTCATGCGATCAGTATGCCCCGCTGGGCTGCACCATGACCTTGGCGGTGCGCCACATGATCTGCAGATCGTTCATCACTGACCAGTTCTCGACGTAGCGGAGATCGAGGCGCACGCTCTCGTCCCACGAGAGGTCGCTGCGTCCGGAGACCTGCCACAGGCCGGTGATGCCGGGCTTGATGTAGAGGCGGCGGAACACTGTGCCGTCGTAGGCGGTGACCTCGGTGGGCAGCGGAGGACGCGGTCCGACGACGCTCATGTCGCCGATGAGAACGTTCCAGAACTGCGGCAGCTCATCGAGCGAGAGCTTGCGCAGCACCTTGCCGATGCGGGTGACCCGCGGGTCGTCCTTCATCTTGAAGAGGAGGCCGGCGCCCTCGTTCTGTGCCTTCAGCGCAGTGAGCTGCTGTTCGGCATCGGTCTTCATCGAGCGGAACTTGACCATTTTGAACCGGCGACCGTCACGGCCGACACGCTCCTGGAAGAAGAAGACAGGACCGGGCGAGTCGAGCTTGATGAGCAACGCGAGCACGGGTGCCAGCAGTGCGATCGGGATCAGCGCCAGCGTGGCGACTGCGATGTCCAGTGCGCGCTTGAGCAGGTGCTGACCGCCCTCGTAGGTCGGGATCTGCACCTGGATCAGCGGCAGTCCTTCGACGGGGGCGAAGGAGATGCGGGGACCCGCGACATCGGTGAGCCTGCTGGAGAGCACGAGCTCAGCGGCAGTTCCCTCGAGCTGCCAGCTCAGCTGCTTCACGAACTCCGGCTCGCCCTCGGGGCGGCTCGCCACGATGATCGTGTCGGCACCGACCTCGGCCGCGACCGACGACACGGAGTTCACGTTCCCCAGAACTGGGAACCTCGTGTCGTCGATCACGATGTCGCGCGCGTTGCCGTCGAGCAGCGTCGCGCCGACCACCTGGTAGCCAGATGCACCGATCGGATGCAGCGTCCGGACCACATACTCCACGTCGTCTCGATTGCCGACGACGAGGGTGCGGGAGGCGAACCTCCCGTGCGAACGCTGCTTCTGCAGCCAGTGGCGCCACAACCATCTGGTCACGAGAAGTGTCAGCACACCGACAGGCAGCCCCAGCAGCAGCGTCAGTTGCATCGACTTCCATGCGAGCAGCACCGCCACGATGGCGATGATCCCGAAGGCGAGCCCGCTGGCGTGGACCACGCCGCGGTACTCGGTGGCACTCGCGCGGAACAACGCGGCGTCCCGCGTGTGCATCGCGCTGAGCATGAGGTACCACAGCGCAGCGAGCGGGATGCCGCCGCGCAGGACCTCGAGCCCGGAGACGCCTGTTGCCAGCTGGATCGCTGCGGTCAGACCGAGGGCGAACAGGATGACAGCTGCATCCGTGGTCCGCAGTCTCATCCGATAGCGACGCTCCCACTGACGGCGCCTCTCCAAGGTCGCCGAGGCGCGCGGTGTGACCACCGTGCGCGTCACCGACTTGGCGGCTCGCGGAGCAGCGACCGGCACAAAGCCCGTGCGAGTGATGCTCAGGGCATCCTCGACGGAAGTCATGCCGAGGCTCCTTGAGCCGTGAATGTACGCAAATATCCCCAGTGCGACATGTGATTCCCCAGATTCCCCAGACCATGAACCCCACGTTCACGGCATTCGTCTGCGTCCCGACCCCTCGGGTCCTGCTGAAACTCCCCGTGATTCCCACATCACGAGGTGCGTGTTTCGCCGTCCCACACGGCGGTCGCTGACAGCAGGCACTGCAGACCTTCTTTACTGTAGCGGAAGATCGTATTAACCGGAAGGTAACTCCGCCAAGTTGACGAACGCGTGTCGCGAACGAGGCGTCGGTCGAGGGCTATCCTGTCGCGGTGACCACGAACACAGATCCTTCCCGTTTCCAGCTCCGAACGATGCTGCCGCGGGATCCCGCTCAGCCGCATCGGACAGCGAGTCCGCTCGAGCTCTTCTTCGATCTCGTCTTCGTCGTCGCCGTGAGCATCGCCTCGGCCCAGCTGCACCACGCCCTCAGCGAAGGGGAGTTCCTGCACGGCATCACCTCGTACGCGATGCTGTTCTTCGCGATCTGGTGGGCCTGGATGAACTTCACCTGGTTCGCGACGTCTTTCGATACCGACGACTGGCTCTACCGCATCACGACTTTCGTGCAGATGGGCGGAGTCCTCGTCTTCGCCGCCGGCATTCCGCAGGCGTTCAACGAGGGAAACTTCACGATCCCGGTGCTGGGGTACGTCGTCATGCGTGTCGCGATGGTCGCGCAGTGGTTGCGGGCGTCGCGCTCGGCCGGAGCCCTGCGATCCGCGACGCGACGGTACGCCTTCGGGATCGCAGCGGTCCAGGTGCTGTGGATCCTCTTCCTGTTGATCCCGACGGGACCGCTGCAGTTCGTCGCCTTCGCCCTCTTCGCACTGATCGAGATCAGCG
>JBOGEI010000103.1:0-13848 GCA_050701935.1 Microbacterium sp. | reverse complement strand
CTTCCCGCACGCCGCCCGAGCTCTGCGGCTAGCAGGGCCGACGCCGAGGATTCGTCCGCCGTTGCGATCAGGCATTCCGCAGCCCGCGCGGCGTCGACCCCGAGCCGGAAGCGCCTTCGGCTCGTGGGATCGACGAGGACGTACTCCTCGCCATCCCCCGTCACCAGGAACGGAGCCTCGGCCGACACGACCGTGGGGAACGCAGCCCCCTCGTCGAGCGCAGTGACGAGGTGCCCACCGAAACCCGAGACGGCAGGTCGGGCCGGGGTGGCGTCCCACTGCCTCAGCAGGTCGAGAGCCGCCACGTACCGCTCCAGCCAGGGACGGTCGTCGAGATCCGCCTGGAGGACGCCGCGGTCGACGATCCGAGCGAATGCCCGGCCTCGACCGGCGCCTTCGGCCGCGATCGCCTCGATCTCCGCCCGCTGGTCACCCACGTTTCCGAGCAGAAGACCGTCGGGCCCGTCACGATACTCGCCGTCTGCGCTCACGTGCGCACGGACCAGTGCGTGCCCCGCGGGGTCGGCGCGGACGAACGAGGAACGGGAGTCGAGCAACACCGCACTGCTGAGGAGCTGATCGACGAAGACGCCGGATTCGCGAGCAGTATCGGCATCGCTGAGAAAGGCGGCCACCCCCTCTGCCGACCCCTGCCGGACGACGGCCAGCCCCACGATCGAGATGAACGGCGCCGCGAGATAGTCCTGCAGCTCGAAGGCGTGTCGCCCGTCGAGGACCATCTCGTCACCCGGGTCTCTGAAGACGCCGTCATACCCGATGACGTTCAGCTCCTCATGCCCTGCGAAGCCGGTGGGAGCGAAGACGATGTCGCCACGCCCGACCACGCGGAGCACATCGTCCAGGTGGTCTGCGGATTCGAGGAAGAACGCCGCGCCCTCGACGGACGCCCGCCTTCCGCTCACGTACTGCTCGAAGCCCGTCGCCGTGCGATGGCTGCTTCTCGATGTCGTCGTCGATCTCGCCTGCATGCTTCCCCCAGAGAAACGTCGTATCCCGTTCGACGGCGATACGTCCTCACATGAGGCTATACAGGTGATGAGTGACATGCAATATTCCACATACGCGCAACCCTCGCCAGCAGTTCGAGCGGCCTGTCACGTCGCCCTCCTCGCATCGGATAGGATGGACAGGTTGTTCCTTGGTGACGTGTCCGAGCGGCCGAAGGAGCACGCTTGGAAAGCGTGTGTTGTGCAAGCAACCGCGGGTTCGAATCCCGCCGTCACCGCCAAACACGAAAAGAGCCTCCGCGTCAGCGGGGGCTCTTTTCGTGTTTATCGAGCACTGGGGGTTCGGGGAGGCGCGAGCGCAGCGAGCACCGGAGTCCCGCCGTCACCGCCAGACACGAAAGGAGCCACCGCACCAGCGGTGGCTCCTTTCAGGCATCTCGTGTAGTCGACGAGCGCATCAACCGTCGAAGCGCACGCCGTAGATCTGTCCGCCGGGTTCGGCTGGGAGGCGTGTCATCCCGAGCCGCTCGTAGAAGGCCGCGGCTCCGGCATTGTTCGGGTCGATGCCCAGGTGCAGCCCGCGCACCCCGCGACGTGTCAACTCGGCGAACAGCGTCTGCATGAGCTGGCGCCCGAGACCCTGCCCCTGGGTCTCCGCGAGCAGGTCGATGTGCAGATGCGCCGGATAGTCCGCCGCGTTCGGCTCGATGCCGGCAGCGCGACTGTAGCCGTAGTCGACCATCCGGTCCTCGCGGGTGACGATCTCGACCGGCCGGGGGTGGCGCTCCTCGAGCGTCGGCCACCACTGGTCACGGAACCAGGTGTAGAACGCATCGGTATCGTCCGTCGCCACGATGTAGCCGATCGTGCGCTCGTCTTCGCTCTCGACCACCCAGGCGAGGTCCGGGTGCCGCTCGGCGTAGGGAACGGCGAACAGGTCGCCCCACAGCGAATCGTCGGAGAGGATGCCGGTCGCGTCCACTCCGGCGTCGGCCGTCTTCACGCAGATCTCGTACAACGCGGCACGATCGGTGGGGCGGTACGGACGGATGCGAGACAAGACGACTCCTCTGGAGGGAACGGGTCCTCTCAGCCTATCGGCGGCGCGACCTCGGACCTCTTCTGCTGCACCCACGGGAGCAGCCAGGCGCCGAGCACCAGCACGACCCCGGCGCCGACGAGCGCTCCGCCGAGGGTGTCGCTGGCCCAGTGCACCGACAGGAAGGTGCGCGAGAGCGCCATCGCGAGCACCCACACCGCCCCGACGACAGCGACCCAGACCCGGGGGAACAGCACCCAGAGCACGAGGGCGATCGTTGCGGCATTGGCCGTGTGCCCCGAGGGGAAGGACCCGTAGTCGCTCACGACCAGCATGTCGTCGGGGCGCGCGCGACCGAAGAGCTGCTTCAGCAGCTGCACTCCGCCGGCGCTCGCGGCGAAGCAGACAGCGGCGAAGACGGCCCCGCGCCACCGCCGCGCGAGCAGGAGCGCGAGGATCGCGAGCAACGGCACGCCGAGGATCGCCACCCAGCCGCCGCCGATCCAGTTCAGCACCAGCGCGAAGTCGACCATCCAGTCCGCGCGGGCCCCTGCGATGGTGTCGTTCCACCACCGGTCGAACCCGGGAGTGGCCGGGTAGGCGAACACGACCACGGCGCCGAGCGCCGTCGCGAGCGCGAGGAGGCCCACTCCCCACCACAGCAGCATCCGCCTGTTCATCGTCCCATTCTGTCGGACGACACCTGAAGACTCAGGGAGTGAGCATCCCGACCGTACGCGGGCGCACGACGAACCACAGTGACAGGATGCCGATCGCAGCGCAGCCGACCATCACCGAGGCCATCGTGGTCGCAGTGATCCCGGCGTCATGGGACAGCCAGCCGACGACCGGCGAGATGAGACCTGCGACGCCGAAGTTCGTCGCGCCGATGATCGATGCCGCGGTCCCCGCCGCCTTGCCGTGGCGATCGAGCGCGAGCACCTGAACGTTGGGGAACGTGAATCCGCACGCGGTCATGAAGACGAACAGGGGGATCACCGTGCCCCACAGACCGAGCCCCAGCTGGTCCGTCACGATGATCGCGACCCCGGCGAGCAGCAGTACCGCTGTCGAGTACGCCATGACCCATTGCGGACCGAACCGTGCGGCGAGCCGGGACGCGGTCTGAACGCCGGCGACCACACCGAGCGAGTTCACGGCGAACAGCAGCCCGTACTGCTGCGCGTCGAGCCCATGCGTCACCTGGAACAGGAAGGGCGACGCCGACAGATAGGAGAACAGGCCGGAGAAGGTCATGCCGCCGATCACGAGCACGCCGAGGAACACCCGGTCCGAGAGCACGGAGCGATAGCGCTGCAGCATGGTGGCACCACCGCTGCCCTGACGACGAGCCACTGGCAGGGTCTCGGGGATGAAGAGGATCGTCGACAGCAGCATCACCACGCCGTAGGCGGCGAGGAAGACGAAGATCCCGCGCCAGGGCATGAGGGTGAGCAGCCACGAGCCGATCAGGGGCGCGATGACCGGCGCCACGCCCGATACCAGCGCGAGGCGGGAGAGCATGACGACCAGGCGGCGCCCGCCGAACAGGTCGCGGACGATCGCCATCGCCACGACGCCACCGGCCGCAGCTCCGACCCCCATGAGCACCCTGGCAGCGCTGAGCAGGCCGAGATCGGGGGCGAATGCCGCGCCGATGCTCGCGAGCACGTGCAGCGCCGTGACCGCGATGAGCGGCACTCGACGCCCGACCTTGTCGCTGAGCGGCCCGACGACGAGCTGGCCGAGCGCGAACCCGATCATCGTGCCGGTCAGGGTCAGCTGGATGGCAGCTGCCGTGGTCTGGAAGTCCTGCTCGAGCACCGGGAAGGCGGGCAGGTACAGATCGATCGTGAACGGGCCGAGGGCCGTGAGGGCGCCGAGCAGGATGATGTACAGCGTCCGGCGACCGAGAGAGATGGCATCGCCGGGGTGCAGCATGATCGGCGCCGTCGCGGGGTTCGCGCCGAGGGTGCGGATCGCGCCGGTCGCGGTCGGGATGCGGAGGCTTCCCGTCGCGGTGCGCTCGGGCTGCGAGGTCTTCGGTTCGTCGGCGGCGGGATCCACCGCTTTCACGACGGGGAGGGAATCAGTGCGGGGAGCGTCGGACACGAAGTCCTTCCAGAGTTCAGGGGAGCGCATCGGTCGAATCGATTCGACCTGGGGAAGCCCCTATGTTACCGCCGCCCTGCCCTCGCCTGCCCGCCGAACGACGCAGAACGCACCCCCGCAGGTTCGCGGAGGTGCGTCTGGGAGCCCGCCTGGTTCAGCGCGAGATGCGTTCGAGCCCCTGTTCGAGGTCGGCGATCAGGTCGCCGATGTCCTCGATGCCGACCGAGAGCCGCACGATGTTTTCCGGCACCGCGAGCTCGGTGCCGCGCACCGAGGCGTGCGTCATGTCCGGCGGATATCCGATGAGCGACTCGACGCCACCCAGCGACTCGGCCAGCTGGAAGATCGAGGTGCTCTCGGCGAAGGCCCGTGCCGCATCGGCTCCCGCGGCGAGGCCGAACGAGAGCATCCCACCGAATCCGCTCATCTGCTTGGCGGCGATCTCATGGCCGGGGTGCGACTCGAGTCCGGGGAAGTACACCTGCGCGAATTCCGGGCGCCCCTGCGCCCACTCGGCGATGGCCGTCGCGTTCTCCGAGTGCTGACGCATCCGCAGCGCCAGGGTCTTGATGCCGCGGGTCGTCAGCCAGGCATCCAGCGGTGCGGAGACCGCGCCGACCGCGAACTGCTGGAACTTCACCTGATCGAAGAACCGATCGTCGGCGAACACGACCGCGCCGCCGAGCACGTCCGAGTGGCCGCCGAGGTACTTCGTCGTGGAGTGCACGACCAAGTCGGCACCGAGTGCGAGCGGCTGCTGCAGCGCGGGTGAGGCGAAGGTGTTGTCGACGACCACGAGTACACCGGCTTCGTGCGCGATCTCGGCGATCAGCGCGATGTCGACGATCTTCAGCAGCGGGTTGCTCGGCGTCTCCAGCCACACGATCTTGGTCTCGGGGCGGATCGCCGCGCGGAGCACATCGACGTCGGAGAGCTCGACCGTGGTCGTCTCGATCCCCCACGGCGCCAGCACCCTGGTGAGCAGGCGATACGTTCCGCCGTACACGTCGTTTCCGAGCAGCACGTGGTCGCCGGGCTTCAGGATGCCGCGGAGCAGTGCGTCCTCCGCCGCCAGTCCCGAGGCGAACGAGAGCGCGCTCGCGCCGCCCTCGAGAGCCGCGACCTGCGTCTCGAGCGAAGAGCGCGTCGGGTTGCCCGCACGGTTGTACTCGTAGCCGGAACGCAGGCCGCCGACGCTGTCCTGCACGTGCGTGGAGGACTGGTAGATCGGCGGGATGATCGCACCCGTGACCGGGTCTGGCGCTTGTCCTGCGTGGATGGCTCTGGTGGCGAAAGCATGATCGGACATGCCTGTCAGCCTACGTCCGCCGGCAGGGACGAGGCCTCCCCGTTACGCTCCGGGTCGGCGGAAGCTGCGTGCCCCTCAGCGCGACAGGTACGCCAGCAGATCCTGGCGTGTCAGTACCGTGTGCGGCTTTCCGTCTTCCGTCACCAGCAACGCGTCGGCTGCGGCGAGCGCGGCCTTCGCCTGCGCGACCGAGGCGTGGATGCCCACGAGCGGAAGCCGCTCCCCCACATGCGCGCCCACGGCATCGGTCGCATTCGCCTCACCACGGAAGAGCAGATCGAGCAGCCCCTTCTCGTCGACCGTGCCGACCACCTCACCCATCATCACGGGAGGTTCAGCGCTGAGCACGACCAGCTGCGAGACGTCGTACTCGGTCATCATGCCGATCGCCTCGAGCACGGTATCGGTCGGGTGGGCGTGCACGAGGTCGGGGATACCCGCGCCCTGCCGAGACGGACGAGCCGCGAGCACGTCAGCGACGGTCTCACCGTCTTCGACGTCGCTGAAGCCGTAGGAGCGCATCCATCCGTCGTTGAAGATCTTGGCGAGGTAGCCGCGCCCTCCGTCGGGGAGCAGCACCACCATCACGGCATCCGCCGGCAGATCCCGCGCGATACGCAGCGCTCCGACGACCGCCATTCCGCTCGAACCGCCGACGAGGATGCCCTCCTCGCGGGCGAGACGGCGGGTCATCGCGAACGCTTCGGCATCGCCGACCGCCACGATCTCATGCGGCACCGAGGGGTCGTACGCCCCCGGCCAGATGTCCTCGCCGACTCCTTCGACGAGGTACGGGCGGCCGGTGCCGCCGCTGTAGACGCTGCCCTCGGGGTCGACGCCGACGATGCGCACCCGGCCGTCCGAGATCTCGCGCAGGAACCGACCGGTCCCGGTGATCGTGCCCCCAGTGCCGACTCCGGCGACGAAGTGGGTGAGCTCACCGTCGGTGTCGCGCCAGATCTCCGGCCCGGTGGTCTCATAGTGACTGCGCGGGCCGTTCGGGTTCTCGTACTGGTTCGGCTTGAACGCCCCGGGAATCTCCCGCGCGAGCCGATCGCTCACGCTGTAGTAGGACTCAGGGCTCTCGGGGGCTACCGACGTCGGGGTCACCACGACCTCCGCGCCGTAGGCCCGCAGCACTTCGATCTTGTCCTCGCCGACCTTGTCGGGCAGCACGAACACGCACTTGTAACCGCGCTGCTGAGCGACCAGCGCCAAACCCACGCCGGTGTTGCCGCTGGTGGGTTCGACGATCGTGCCACCAGGCTTCAGGTCACCCGACGCCTCGGCGGCGTCGATGATCCTCGCGGCGATCCGGTCCTTCGATGAGCCGCCGGGGTTGAGGTACTCGAGCTTCACGAGCACCGTGCACGCGACACCCTCGGTGACGTGCTGGAGCTTCACGAGGGGTGTGTCGCCGACGAGGTCGACGATCGAGTCTGCGTACTTCATGACTTCAGGGTAGACGCGCGGATGCCGCGACCGGGGTTGTGTTGCGGCTCCGGTCGCACCCGATCGTGAAAACGTAGAATGTTACGTTTGTCCGATGGCGGGAATCACCCCAGCGGCGGGCTCACGAAGGAGCAGATCATCATGTTCTCGAAGCAGCATCCACACTGGACGCGGGTGGGAGCCGTCACGGCACTCGCCCTCGTGCTCGGCGTGACGCCGATGACGGCGGCAGCGCGCGCTCCGGGAGTCGGAGCCGAGACAGGCGCCGAAACCGCTGCCGATGCCGATGCCAACCACGGGCAAGCGGCACCGCTGATCGTGGCTCATCGCGCTGGAACCGCCGACTACCCGGAGAACACCCGGGAGGGCATCCGCGGTTCGCTGGAAGACGGTGCCGACGCGCTCTGGATCACCGTCCAGCTCTCCCGCGACGGCGTGCCCGTGCTCTACCGTCCCATCGGCCTCGAGGAGAAGACGAACGGGACCGGGACCGTGGCGGAGAAGACCGTCGCAGAGCTCACCGCACTCAACGCCGGGTGGAACTTCCGTCCTCGCGGATCCGAAGAGACGCCATACCGCGACGAGCCCGCCCTTCTCCCGACGCTCCGAGAGTCGCTGAAGGACATCCCCGCCGATCGCCTGCTGTTCCTCGATCTGAAGCAGGCCGATCCGGTACCCCTTGCCGACGCGGTCGTCGCCGTTCTCCGGGATGCGCAGCGCACCGAGAACACCGTCATCTACTCCACGGATGCAGCCGCGACCGGTCGAGCCCGTGATGCCGCCGACGTCCAGGTCGCGGAGGACCGCGATGTGACCCGCAAGCGCCTTCTCGACATCGCTCTCGCCCACGAGTGCGAGCCGCCGCCCGCGGCCGGAACATGGATGGCCTTCGAGGATCGTCGCAAGATCACCGTCAGCGAGACCTTCACCTCGGGTACCGCGAAGAGCGAGGTCGAAGTCACCCCTTGGGATCGTGAGGCGGTGCGCTGCATCGATCCGAAGGATCGCGTGAACCTCATGGCGATCGGAGTCGCGAACGCGGAGCGGTATCAAGACCTCGCGCGCGTCGGGGTCGACGCGGTGCTCGTGGACTCACCCCGTGACGCGGTGACCTGGAAGTACGACCACTCCAGCTGCGAAAGACGACGCCGCGTCGACCCTCGGGGGTCGACGCGGCGTCGTCCATGAAGCGGATCCGAACCGCTATCCCTTCGTCGATCCGGCCAGCAGCCCTCTGACGAAGTAGCGCTGCAGAGCGAAGAACACGATCAGCGGCACGATGATCGACACGAACGCGCCTGCGGTGAGCAGATACCAGTCGTTTCCTCTCGTCCCCGTGATCTCGGCAAGCAGCTTCGTGATCGGCGCCGCAGCACCGTCGGCGAACACGAGCGCCACGAGCAGATCGTTCCAGACCCACAGGAACTGGAAGATCGCGACCGAGGCGATGGCCGGCATCGTCAGCGGCAGCACCACGCGGAAGAAGATCTGTCCGCGGGATGCGCCGTCGACGCGAGCCGCCTCGATGATCTCTCCCGGGATCTCCGACATGAAGTTGTGCAGCAGATAGATCGCCAGGGGCAGAGCGAACATCGTGTGCGCGATCCACACCTGCGCGTAGCCCTGCGAGGCGTCCAGCGGGAGCGTGACCTGGAGCCCGAAGAGGTTGATCCCTCGGGAGAACGAGCTCAGAAGCGGCACGAGCGCCATCTGGATCGGCACGATCTGCAGGGCGAACACGAAGATGAACAGGGCGTTGCGGCCCTTGAAGTCGATCCACGCGAACGCATATGCGGCCATCGCGGCGATCATCAGCGGGATGACGGTCGCAGGTATCGTGATCGCGATCGAGTTGACGAACGACTCGAGGATCGTGAGCTGCGTCGTCCCCGACTGCAGCACGTCGACGTAGTTCTCGAGCGTCACCTGCGGGTCGGCGAAGAACGTCCACCATCCGCTGGACTGGATCTGGTCCCGCGGGCGGAACGAGGAGATGAACAGGCCGAGGGTCGGAATCGTCCACAGCACGGCGATCAGGATGGACCCGACGGATGCCCATGGGCGGGAGAGCTTCTTGCGCGCACGCCCGGCAGCGCCGTCCAGACCGCCTCCGGTGGTGATCGCGCGCGTGGAGGTCGCCGCCGTCTCTGTCTTCAGGGTGTCGCTCATCATCGCACCTCCCGCTGCTTCTTGATCTGTCTCGCGTTGTAGATGACGATCGGCAGCACCAGGACGAAGAGGATGACCGACAAAGCGGCGCTGCGTCCGGCCTCGAACTTCGAGAACTGGGTGTACATCTCATTCGCGAGCGTCGAGGTGCCGTAGTTTCCCGCCGTCATGGTGCGCACGATGTCGAACACCTTCAGCGAGGCGATCGAGATGGTCGTCAGCACGACGATGAGCGCCGGACGGATCGAGGGGATCGTCACGGACAGGAACCGCTGCCACGCGTTCGCCCCATCGAGTTCGGCGGCTTCCAACAGCTCCTGCGGAACGCCCTTGATGGAAGCAGAGAGCACGACCATGGCGAAACCGGTCTGCACCCAGATCAGCACCACGATCAGGAACAGGTTGTTCCACGGTTCATTGAGCAGCCACTGCTGCGGCTCGCCGCCGAACCACACCAGGATCTGGTTGAGCAGACCGATCTGCGGGAAGTCTGCGCCGCGGTACTCGTACATGAATCGCCAGATGATTCCGGCGCCGACGAACGAGATCGCCATGGGCATGAACACGAGGACCTTGTAGATCTTCTCGCCACGGGTTCGATCGATGAACACCGCGTAGGCCAGTCCGACGATCGTCGACACGGTCGGCACCAGCAGCACCCAGATGATCGAGTTGACCACCGAGGTGATGCCGTCGGACTGCGTGAAGATCCAGAGGTAGTTGGCGAAGCCGACGAAGTCCTTGCCGGACGAACTCAGGAATGAGGAGTACATCGTCTGGATCGAGGGCAGGATGAGGCCGACCAGCAGGAGGAGCAGAGCCGGCGCCATGAAGGCCACCAGCTGGATCAGATACCCGGCACCATCGCGCGAGCGGTAATCCAGATAGAAGAACAGGGCTCCCACGAGGACGGCCACGCCCATCGCCCAGTAGTAGGAGCTGAAGAAGAACATCACGGCGAGCGGGATGAGCAGGCACATGGCCAGTCGCACCCACGTGTACACCGCTCCCCTGCGCGGAGCCACGTCCACGAGGAAAAGGATGAGCGCCACGACCACCGCGAATGCGATGACCACGACCACGGCCTGCAGGATCGGCGGAAGTGTGCCGATCCATTGGAAGAATACTGTCGCGTTCACGGAATCCCCTTCATGACGCGTTGCGGCTCAGCGACGCGCGCCTCTGTGCGCACGTCGTGGAGTGGAGAAGGAGGGCCACCCTGTATGGGTGGCCCTCCTCATTCGATCAGCTGGACGGCCAGCCGGTCTCGATCTGCGTCAAGACCTCATCCGTGGAGGTTCCGTTGACCCAGGCGACCATGCCCTTCCAGAACGTTCCGGCGCCGACGGCACCGGGCATCAGGTCGGAAGCGTCGAAGCGGAACGTCGTGTCCGGGTCCTGGAGGATCTTGATGGTCTCCTGCAGGATCGGGTCCTTCGCGTTGGCCGGGTCGAGCCCGTTGTTCGCGGAGGTGACGCCGCCGAGGCTGACACGGCTGTTGGCCCACTCGGGGCTGGACAGGTACTCGAGCACCTTCTGCGTGGCCTCGGAGTCGCTGAACGCTCCGACGATCTCGCCGGCACCGGTCACAGCCGAGTCGTCGGCCGACTCACCCGGGAGCATGAACGCCCAGACGTCGCCGTCTTCGGCGACCGTCGTGCCGTCGGGGAAGAAGCCGGAGAGGAAGGAAGCCTGGTGCGTCAGAGCGCAGGTGCCGCCGGCGATGGCCGGAGCGACATCGCCGAACGCCGTCGAGTTGATCGAGCGGACGTCGCCGAAACCGGCGTTGACGTTGGCCGGGTTCAGCAGGATCCCGCCGACCGAGTCGAAGGCCTGCTTGATCTGCGGGTCGGTGAACTTCACCTTGTTGGTCACCCAGTCGTCGTAGACGTCAGGGCCGGCCTGACGCAGCACGTAGTCCTCGACCCAGTCGGTGCCGGGCCAGCCGGTCGCCGTGCCGGACTCGAAGCCGGCGCACCACGCGGGGGTACCGGTCGCGGCCTGGATCTTGTCGGTGAGCGCGGTCATCTCATCGAGAGTCTTCGGAACCTCGACGCCCCACTCCTTGAACTTCGCGGGCGAGTACCAGATCCAGCCCTTGACGTTGGCCATGAGCGGCGCGCCGTAGAAAGTGCCGTCGACCGTGCCGTAGTTCACCCAGTCTTCGGTCCAGTACTCGTTGGCGTTCTTCTCGACCGCCTCCGGTGCGGGCTTGAGGTAGTCGCGATCGGCGAAGTCCTTGAGCAGACCCGGCTGCGGGAAGATCGCGATGTCAGGCGGGTTGCCGCCCTGAGCGCGCGTGCCGAGCTGCGTCTCGAAGTCCTGGCTGCCCTCGTACTTGATCGTGATGCCGTTCTCATCGGCCCAGTCCTTCCAGGACTGCTGGAGGAGGTCGGCCTCCGAGTCGACGATCGTGCCGTAGATCGTGACGGTGGCGTCGCCTCCGTCACCGCCGCCGGTACCCGGTGCTCCACCGGGAGCCCCGCAACCGGCGAGCGCGATGCCCGCGACCCCCAGCAGGGCGAGCGGCGCGTAACGCCGGGAACGCTGTGACAGAGCCATGTGAATTCTCCTCTTCGAGTACAGGTTCCCGCCTGGTGCGACGCCACCCCGGGGCATCGTTAGGGAACCGATTCCAGGCCAACCTACTGGCCATCCGCACCCCCGCACAACACGCTAGGGTCACAAGCTCGCAACCATTCGCCTCGCGCGGTCCTTCTCTATGGGAGCGCTCCCTCGCTAAACGTGTGGAACCGGTTCCTTTTCTCCGCGGCACCGGCTACGCTGTCACCCGGCGCGAACACCCCGCGCCGGTGCCACGCATCGCGTGATCAGGTCGAGGAGGACCGATGAGCACGATCGCGGACGTCGCGTCGCGTGCTGGCGTGTCCAAAGCCACGGCGAGCCGAGCCCTGAGCGGCCGCGGATACGTGTCGGAGAGCACCAGGCAGCGAGTCGTGGATGCTGCACGCGATCTCACCTACGTCGCGCATTCCTCCGCGACGAGCCTGGCGACAGGACGGACTCAGACGGTAGGCGTCGTCATGCCACCGGTGGACCGCTGGTTCTTCGCCGAGTTGCTCGCAGGGGTCCAGGAATCGCTGTTCTCGCTCGAATACGACCTCTCGCTCTACGGCGTGCCCGAGGGATCCCAGACCAGGGAGCACCTATTCGAGAGCGTGCTGCCCGGTCGGCGCTTCGACGGGATCATCGCCGTCGGAATCCAGCCGAGCGCCCGAGAGCTCGAGCGGCTGCAGCGCACCGAGCGCCCGCTCGTGAGCGTCGGCCCGTACAGCGAGGGCTCCAGCTCGGTTTCCATCGACGACACGGCGGCCGCGCGCATCGCCACCGAGCACCTCATCGAACTAGGGCACACCGACATCGCGTTCGTCGGCGGATCGACGGATGCCGCCGAGCTGAGCTTCGGCGATGCGCGACGCCTCGACGGATATCACGGCGCCCTGCAAGCGGCCGGGCTGTCGGCGAACGCGCGCATCGCCGGCGCCGCCCCGACGATGCCGGGCGGCTACGCCGCGGCTGCCGGCATGCTGGGCGATCGAAGGCGCAGACCGACGGCCATCGTCGGCGTGTGCGATGAGGCAGCCATCGGTGCGATCATCGCAGCCCGGCGCCTGGGCATCGCGGTGCCGACCGAGCTCAGCGTCGTCGGCATCGACGATCATGAGCATGCCGACATGTTCGCTCTGACCACGATCGGACAGTCGCCTCGCGAGCAGGGACATGAAGCGGTGCGACTGCTGACGCAGCGGATGGACCACCCCGACGCCCCGCTCGAACACGTGTCTGCGGCATCTGCCCTGGTGGTGCGCAGCTCCACAGCTCCCCCGCGCTGAGCGTGCCGCAGGCCGGACTCACGGCCCCGCGAAACGCACGAAGGCCCCGGGCGAACCCGGGGCCTTCGATGAAACGCGTGAGCGTCGCGATTACTTGAGGGTAACCGTTGCGCCTGCCTCTTCGAGAGCAGCCTTTGCCTTCTCGGCGGTCTCCTTGTTGGCGCCCTCAAGGACGGCCTTCGGGGCACCGTCGACGACAGCCTTGGCCTCGCCGAGACCCAGCGAGGTGAGCTCGCGGACGGTCTTGATGACCTGGATCTTCTTGTCGCCAGCGGCCTCGAGGATGACGTCGAAGGAGTCCTTCTCTTCCTCGGCCTCAGCAGCGCCTGCGCCACCCGCAGCGCCGGCAACGGCGACGGGAGCAGCAGCGGTGACCTCGAACTTCTCCTCGAACGCCTTCACGAACTCGTTGAGCTCGATGAGGGTCAGGCCGGCGAACTGCTCGAGCAGCTCCTCGGTGGAAAGCTTCGCCATGATGTATCTCCTAGATAGATGGGGTTTGTAGACGAGATCGCAGGTCGCTTACGCGGCTTCTGCGGTCTCCAGCTTTTCGCGAAGAGCGTCGATGGTGGCAGCAGCCTTGCCCATCGTCGCCTTCATCATGCCCGCAGCCTTCGCCAGCAGAACCTCACGGCTCTCCAGCGCGGCGTACTTGTTGACCTCGTCCGCGGTGAGGGCGTTGCCCTCGAAGATGCCGGACTTGATCACGAGAAGCGGGTTGGCCTTGGCGAAGTCACGCAGAGCCTTGGCGGTGGCGACGAAGTCACCGTGCACGAACGCGACAGCCGACGGACCCTTGAGGTCGTCGTCCAGCGCGGAGATGCCAGCCTTGTTGGCGGCGATCTTGGTCAGCGTGTTCTTCACCACGGCGTACTCAGCGTCCTGACGGATGCTGTTGCGCAGCTCCTTGAGCTGGGCAACCGTCAGACCGCGGTACTCGGTCAG
>JBOGEI010000102.1:0-14021 GCA_050701935.1 Microbacterium sp. | reverse complement strand
GACACGCAGAACGGCACACGAGAGGTCCTCCACGGGATCAGCTTCGATGTGGCGGCGGGCGAAACCGTCGCCATCGTGGGCGAGTCCGGTTCGGGAAAGTCGACGGCCGCGACCTCGATCATCAAGCTCCTCGCCGGGACCGGTCGAGTGACCGGTGGCAGCATCACCCTGGAGGGGCAGGAGCTGACCACGCTCTCCGAGCGGGAGATGGAGCGGGTACGCGGCAAGGCGATCGGCTACGTGCCGCAGGACCCGATGTCGAACCTCAACCCGGTTTGGAGCATCGGCTTCCAAGTGGAGGAGGCGGTCCGTGCCAACGGTCTCGCCCAGGGTCGTGCCGCGGTACGTGCCCGCGCCATCGAGGTGCTCCAGCAGGCTGGGCTCGCCGATGCAGCCAAGCGGCTGCGTCAGTTCCCCCATCAGTTCTCCGGGGGAATGCGCCAGCGTGCGCTCATCGGTATCGGACTGGCTGCGGACCCGCGGCTGCTGATCGCGGATGAACCGACGTCGGCGCTCGATGTCACCGTGCAACGTGTGATCCTCGATCACATGGCAAGCCTGACGCGTGATCGCGGTACTTCGATGCTGCTGATCACCCACGACCTCGGCCTCGCGGCCGAGCGGGCAGAGCGGCTGATCGTGATGCAGAACGGCGCGATCGTGGAGTCGGGGCCGAGCAGGGAGATCCTGCAGAACCCGCAGCACCCCTACACGAAGCGTCTGGTTGCAGCCGCGCCGAGCGTGGCCTCGCAGCGAATCCAGGCCGTGGTCGAGGATCGCGGCGTGGAAACGCTCGCGGACCTCGCCGCCATCCCGCCGACCGTCCGAGTGGCTGGGCTCACGAAGGACTATCGCATCCGGCAGGGCGGGTTCCGCAGCGAGATGTTCCGCGCTGTCGACGATGTGTCGTTCGAGATCCCTCGCGGGAAGACGCTGGCACTGGTCGGCGAGTCGGGATCGGGTAAGTCGACCGTCGCCAAGATGGTCCTCAAGCTCGAGGACCCGACTTCCGGGACGATCGAGATCGATGGAATGGATGTGTCCGGGTTCTCCCGTGCGCAGTCGTTCGGGCTTCGTCGTCGGATGCAGCCCGTGTTCCAGGACCCGTACGGTTCACTGGATCCGCTGCGGAACCTCGAGAACACGATCGCGGAGCCGCTCGAGATCCATGGCGTGGGTGACCGTACGTCACGTCGTGAGCGTGTCCGCGAGCTGCTCGATCAGGTGTCGCTGCCGCAGGATCTGGCCACGCGGTATCCGAGCGAGTTGTCGGGTGGACAGCGTCAGCGCGTCGCGATTGCGCGCGCTCTGGCGCTCAAGCCGGACATCGTCGTGTTGGACGAGGCGGTCTCCGCTCTGGACGTGCTCGTCCAGGCTCAGATCCTCAGGCTCCTCGCCGACCTGCAGACCGAGCTCGGCCTGACCTACCTGTTCATCACGCACGACCTCGCGGTGGTTCGTGTCTCGAGCGATCTGGTCTGCGTCATGGAGCGTGGCAAGATCGTGGAACAGGGCACGGTCGACGAGACCTTCGCGAACCCGAAGCAGGAGTACACGAGTCGCCTGCTCGAAGCCATCCCGGGTGCGTCGATCCCCCTGGGCGGCCTCTGATCGTGGCGGTACCGAACTCTCCCGAGGACGAGCGGACCTTCCGCTCGTCCGCGGGCGCGGTCGCGATGATCGTGAGCCTTCTGCTGGCGTTGTTCCTCCTCGGCGATGCCGTCGTGCGAGGCGGGTGGATGCAGACGCTGCTGCTCGCACCCTGGGTGCTGCTCGGGCTCTGGATCGTCTACGAGATCAGTTTCGTCTCGATGGTCCGCATTCGAGACGATGGCGCAGTCGTGCAGAACATGCTTCGTCGGACCGAATTCGGCTGGCATCGGGTTCGTGACATCGATCTCCAATGGCAGCTGCGGTTCTCCTTCGACGACGGCACGGACCTCACCTGCTGGGCAGGACCTGCGCACGCGCGGCCGAGACGCAGCAAGATGCGCGACGAGGAGACACAGGTCTCGAGGTCGCTGCAGAGCTTCACCGACATTCGTGACCGCTGGCAGGCGGCGGCGGGGCACGAAGCGAGCGCACCGCTTCGACGCTCGTGGGATGCCAGGGCGTTGCTGGCCCTCGGAATCATCGTCGCCTGGGCAGTCGCGGCGGTGCTGATCGTCGGAATGGGCTGAGCAGGCCCGAACGGCTCTCGCTCTCGATGCACGTGCCCCCTGTCCTCGCAGCGAGGACAGGGGGCACGTGAGCACGCGCTTCCACCCGGATTCAGGAGTATGAGAACCAGTACCCCGGCTGGCCGGCGCGGTGCACGCACGATCCGACGCTGTAGCCCTCCTGGATGAAGATCCGTCGTTCAGCCTGACAGTACGACAGGTCTGTGAACGGACCGAACCAGGATGCGGCCTGCGCGGCGACTGCTCCGCCGAACACCATTCCTGCGACGAGGACGATGCCTGCGGCGGTTGCGGACAGTTTCTTCTTCATTCGAATCCCCCCGGATTGTCTTGCCCACGTCGTCGTGGGTGCCCCGAGCCTAGGATGAGCCCCGAGAGGTGTCAACGGCGGGACCGCCGGGCTGAGGTCCGTTGGCCCTCAGCGAAGGCATTCAGTACGACTGGAAGTACCAGCCCCCGGTGCCGGGGATGCAGGGGGCTGCCTTCCCGCCGCCTCGGACATAGTCGGTTCGATCGGCGTTGCATTGCGCCGCCGACGAGTACGGCCCGAAAACGCTGGCCGATGCCGGCGCCACGCTCAGCAACGTGATTCCTGCCGCTATCGCGATTGCGGACCCTGCCTTGGTCATCCGGTTCATCTTCATAGGACATCCCTCCGTGTTCCGTCATTGGAAGCACCCAGGCTAAGGCAAACCTGAGGTGGAGGAGGGAGAGCGTGCCGACGTCGAGGTACTCAGCCCGGTAGACCGAACAGCCCGGGCCACATCGACGCCGCCCACGGGTACCCGACGAACGCGGCGGCGTCGATCAAGAAGTGCGCCACGAGGAACGGCATCAGTCGGCCGGTGCGCTGATACAGCCAGCCGAAGAGCAGTCCCATCGCCAGGTTCCCGATGAACGCGGGGTATCCCTGGTAGAGGTGGTAGCTGGCTCGCAGGATCGACGTGGCGATGATGATCGACCATGGCCCCCAGCCGAGTTGCCGGAGCCGAGCGAAGAGGTATCCGAGCAGGACGAACTCCTCCTGCAAGGAGGCGCGGGCCGCGGCCAGCAGCAGGACGGGGATGGTCCACCAGTAGGCGTCGATCCCCGCGGGGTCGATGGCCACCGTCAAGCCCAGGGCGCGGCCGGCGAAGTAGAGGCCGAGACCCGGGATGCCGATCGCCAGCACGAGGAGGACGCCGCGTCCTGCATCTCTCGCGAACCGGGTCCCGTCCAGACCCAGCCGTTCCAGGTGCGGACGGCGCGACTGCCAGAGAAGGAAGCAGACGAGCAGCACCGGGACGAGCGAGAACCCGATCGCGAGAACCTGGTAGATCAGGTCGAAGATCTCCCGGTCGCTTCGCGATGGATTGAGCTTCGCGACCTGGTCGGCGATCGGAACGTCGTCGGTGAGGCGGTAGGCGAATTGCACGATCGCGTACACCGCCGACTGTCCGAGCCCCAGAGCCAGAACGATGGCGATCTCCCACCACAGTCGCGCACGAGACAGCGTGGGGGAGAGGTCGGGGAGGCTTCCCTGGGCCTTCGGTTGGGTCACGATCTAGATGCTACGACCTGCTTTCAGGAACATGCGCTGAGCTTGCGTTATCCTGGAACGTCGGCTTCCCGGCAAAACCCCACACCCTTTTAGGAAACTTGCATGGCGCACGCCCTCCGCTCTGACCTCCGCAACGTCGCAATCGTCGCCCACGTCGACCACGGCAAGACGACTCTCGTCGACGCCATGCTCCGCCAGACGGGCTCCTTCGGCGAACACGCCCACGTCGATGAGCGTGCCATGGACTCGAACGATCTCGAGCGTGAGAAGGGCATCACGATCCTCGCCAAGAACACGGCGATCACGTACAAGGGCAAGCACGCCGACGGCAAGGAGATCACGATCAACGTGATCGACACCCCCGGTCACGCCGACTTCGGTGGTGAGGTCGAGCGCGGCCTGTCCATGGTCGACGGAGTCGTGCTGCTCGTCGACGCGAGCGAGGGCCCGCTCCCGCAGACCCGCTTCGTGCTGCGCAAGGCGCTCGAGTCCAAGCTCCCCGTCATCCTGCTGGTCAACAAGACCGACCGCCCCGACGCCCGTATCGCCGAGGTCGAGGAAGAGGCGCACGACCTGCTGCTGGGCCTGGCGTCCGACCTGGTCGATGATGTGCCCGACCTCGATGTCGACGCGCTGCTCGACGTCCCCGTGGTCTACGCCTCCGGCCGCGCCGGCGCGGCATCGCAGAACCGTCCCGCCGACGGCTCGCTGCCCGACAACGACGACCTCGAGCCGCTGTTCGAGGCGATCCTCGAGCACGTTCCGGCCCCGTCGTACGACGACGAGCACCCGCTGCAGGCCTGGGTCACGAACCTCGACTCCAGCCCGTTCCTCGGCCGACTCGCTCTGCTGCGCGTCTTCAACGGCACCCTGAAGAAGGGCCAGACCGTGGCCTGGGTTCGTGCCGACGGCACGCACCAGAACGCGCGCATCACCGAGCTCCTGAAGACCCGCGCACTCGAGCGTTACCCGGCCGACTCCGCAGGCCCCGGCGACATCGTCGCCATCGCCGGATTCGAGAACATCACGATCGGCGAGACCATCGCCGACCCCGAAGACGTGCGCCCGCTGCCGGCCATCACGGTCGACGACCCCGCCATCTCGATGACGATCGGCACCAACACCTCGCCGCTCATGGGCAAGGTCAAGGGACACAAGCTCACCGCTCGCATGGTCAAGGACCGTCTCGACAAGGAGCTCATCGGCAACGTCTCGCTCAAGGTCGTCGACATCGGACGCCCGGATGCCTGGGAGGTGCAGGGTCGTGGAGAATTGGCCCTCGCCATCCTCGTCGAGAACATGCGCCGTGAGGGCTTCGAGCTCACCGTCGGCAAGCCGCAGGTGGTCACGAAGAAGATCGACGGCAAGACCTACGAGCCGTTCGAGCACCTCACGATCGACACTCCGGAAGAGCACCTCGGTGCGATCACGCAGCTCCTCGCGAACCGCAAGGGTCGCATGGAGAACATGACCAACCACGGCACCGGCTGGGTGCGCATGGAGTTCATCGTCCCGTCGCGCGGCCTCATCGGCTTCCGCAGCGAGTTCCTGACCACCACGCGCGGCACCGGCATCGCGAACGCGATCTCGCACGGCTACGAGCCGTGGGCGGGTTCGATCACCACGCGTCAGAACGGCTCGATCGTCGCCGACCGCCAGGGTGTCGTCACCCCGTTCGCGATGATCGCCCTGCAGGAGCGCATGTCGTTCTTCGTGCAGCCGACGCAGGAGGTCTACGAGGGCATGGTCATCGGCGAGAACTCGCGCGCCGACGACATGGACGTGAACATCACCAAGGAGAAGAAGCTCACCAACATGCGTGCGGCGAGCTCCGACACCTTCGAGTCGATGACGCCTCCGCGCCAGCTCACGCTCGAGGAGAGCCTCGAGTTCGCCCGCGACGACGAATGCGTCGAGGTGACCCCCGAGGTCGTCCGCATCCGCAAGGTGAACCTCGACGCGAACACCCGCGCGCGTGAGACCGCTCGGCTGAAGCGTCAGGACGCGAACGTCTGAGACATCTCTCGGATCCGCTCCGAGTAAGAGGGCCTCGCACCGCCGAAAGGCGCGCGCGGGGCCCTCTTCTCATGTAAATCCCAGGTGAGGGATTGTTTTTGTTCAGGTTGATGGTTCAGACTCGTTCACTTGCGCCTGGGACGAGCTCCCGATGAGTCTCCTGCGAGGGCGTACGACAACCCGAAAGTCGAACCCATGCTTCAGAACACTCGTGCGCTTCGGCGCGCCTCCGCGGCGGCAGATGCCCGCTCCGCTGCCCACCGTCCGATGACGATGCTCGGGGTCGCGACTGCGACGCTCGTCGGCATCACGCTCAGTGTCGGTCTGGCGGCCACTCCCGCAGTGGCGGCCATGAACCCCGCGGCTGCTGCTGTCACCGCACCTGTGCTGGTCGGCACGGAGCCGCTGTCGCAGATCACCGAAGATGCCACGGCGGCTGTGGCTGAGGCCAAGGAAGCGATCGCAGCAGCCGATGCGCTGGGTGCCGAAGTCGTCGCCTCGGGTCTCGATGTCGGTGCGACGCGTTCTGTCGACACCTCCGACCTCGAAGAGGATATCGACAAGCTCGCCGAGCGCGATGTGACGCCGGTACTGGTCGTGGGCGTCCAGGCAGACGAGGCCGCGGCCGAGACGGCGAAGGTAGTCTCGAGCACCGAGACGCTCCGTGGCGCGCTCACCGCTGCTCAGGAGAAGCAGGCCGCGGAAGAAGCGGCGCGTGTCGCTGCGGAGCAGGCGGCTCAGGCGGCTGCCGCTCAGCAGGCGGCCGCAGCGCTGGCCGCCTCCAACACCGTCGAAGGTGCGAAGGCCAGCGCCCGTGAGCAGATGTCGAGTCGATACGGGTGGGGCGACGGCCAGTTCTCCTGCCTGGAGTCGCTGTGGAACAAGGAGTCGGGCTGGAACTACCAGGCCTACAACCCGAGCGGTGCCACCGGTATCCCACAGGCGCTTCCCGGCGGCAAGATGGCATCGGCCGGCGCCGACTGGCAGACGAGTGCCGCGACGCAGATCGCCTGGGGTCTGGGATACATATCATCGGTGTACGGCACCCCGTGCAGCGCATGGTCGCACTCTCAGGCGATGAACTGGTACTGATCGGGCGCGCATCCGAGGATCTTCTAGCCGCAGGCGGGGTTCGAGCGCTACGGTGACTCTGACGGCTGGGGGCGTCACGGATCCGAGGAGGAGATGTGCTCGACCCCGTGGCGTGGAGCGATGTCCGGCAAGAGGTGTCCACCGGCACACTGCCCGGGTGGGATCGTGTCGAGGAGATCGTGCGTGACGCGCACTCGCGCTACTCGCAGGAACGCGGTGGGCGGGTCGCCGACTACATCCCTGTGCTCGCCGAGGCTGATCCCGAGCTGTTCGGACTGGCGGTCATCGAGGTGGGTGGCGGCCTCCACGATGCAGGGGACGCGCTTCATCCCTTCTCCATCCAGTCGATCTCGAAGATGTTTGTCTATGCCCTGGCGATCCAGGAGCACGGCCACGAGCGCGTGCGGCAGATCGTCGGGGTGAACAACACCGGGCTCGCGTTCAACTCCGTGATGGCGCTGGAGCTCAACGGCGGGCACCCCATGAACCCGATGGTCAACGCGGGAGCGATCGCGACGACCGGGCTGATGCCGGGCGCGACCGCGGTGGAGCAGTGGGAGCGCGTCAGGGAAGGGCTGTCGGCGTTCGCAGGACGCCCCTTGAGCCTGGATGGTGTCGTGTACGCGTCGGAGGCGGAGACGAACAACCGCAATCGCGCCATCGGTCGTCTCCTTCGCAGCTATGACCGCCTGGGTGGGGATCCGGACGAGGTCGTCGACGTCTATACGCGCCAGTGCGCGCTCAGCGTCACAGCTCACGATCTCGCGGTGATGGGAGCGACGCTCGCCGACGGCGGAGTGAACCCCGTCACCGGCGATCGGGTGGTCTCCGAAGAGGTGTGTCGCGACACGCTCGCCGTCGTCGCATCCACAGGTCTGTACGAACGCTCGGGTGACTGGCTGTTCGAGATCGGGCTCCCGGCGAAGTCAGGTGTGGCCGGAGGCATCGTCGCGGTCGCTCCCGGCAAGGGCGCCGCGGCCGGCTTCTCGCCGCGTCTCGACGAGGCGGGCAACTCCGTCCGATCCCAGATGGCGATCGGGTATCTCTCGCGTGCGCTGGGTCTGAACCTGTTCGCATCGGAGCCTGCACGCACGCGTCTCCCCGAGCCTGTCCCGTCGTCTTCAACGCAGGAGCCGTCATGACCCAGACACGACAGAACCCGACGAAGACGTCATGGCTGCCGATGGTCAGCCTGTTCTTCGCGCAGGTGCTGATGTCCTTCAACGTCGCCGCGC
The DNA here is from genome assembly GCA_050701935.1 of Microbacterium sp. GTDB lineage: Bacteria > Actinomycetota > Actinomycetes > Actinomycetales > Microbacteriaceae > Microbacterium. The sequence continues at coordinate 5,958 of JBOGEI010000102.1, read as the reverse complement.
TGCCGATCTCGCTCGGCGGGATGGTGAGCGAATTCGGCGTCCCCCCGACGGTCGCCAGTACGACGATCGTCATGTACGGCCTCGCCGTGGCCGCACTCGTGATGACCGGCGCGAAACTCGGGCAGCGGATCGGCTGGGTCGTGATCTTCCGCATCGTCATCGCTCTGTTCGCCGGCTCGTCGGTGATGATGCTCCTCTCGCCCACCGTGGGCTGGGCGATCGCGGGGCAGGCGGTCGCAGGAGCGGCGGCCGCGATCATCGTGCCGTCGATCGTGGCGCTCATCGCCGAGAACTACCGCGGCCCGCAGCAGGCGACCGCCATCGGCGCGATCGGGTCCGCGCGGGCGATCTCCGGAGTCAGCGCCTTCCTGATCGGAGGAACTCTGGGGACGCTCGTCGGGTGGCGGCCGATGTTCTTCATCGTGCTCGGGATCGCCATCCTCGTCTTCGCATTGAGCTTCACGCTGCGCGGAGACAGCGGCGACGCCTCGATCCGTATCGACCTCGTCGCATCGCTGCTCATCGGCGCCGCGATCGTGCTGCTGACGCTCGGGTTCAACAATCTCAATGCCTGGGGTGCTGTCGCGGCCACCGAAAGTGCCCCCTTCAACGTGCTGGGGCTGTCACCTGCGCCCATCTTCATCGTGGTCGGCGTGGTGCTCGGTCAGGCGTTCTTCCTCTGGACGAGGAAGCGGATGGCACAGGGGAAGGTTCCACTCATCGATCTCAGTGTGCTCGGCTCGTCGCGGGAGCGCGCGGCCGTGTACGCGATGTTCATCGTGGTGGCGCTCGAAGCCTGCGTGAACTTCACGATTCCCCTCTACATCCAGATCGTCCAGGGGCGCACCCCGTTCGATACCTCGATGGCGATGATGCCCTTCAACCTCACGGTGTTCGTGACGGCCACGCTCGTGGTGCGGTTGTACAAGCGCTTCCCGCCGCGCACGATCGGGGTGGTCGGTTTCATCCTCACCACGGTTGCTCTCGTGTGGTTGTCGTTCGTCGTGAACAACAACTGGGAGACGGTTCCGACGATCGCAGGTCTCATCGTGTTCGGCATCGGACAGGGCGCGCTGGTGACGCTGGTGTTCAACGTGCTGGTGACGGCGGCCCCGGCGGAACTCGCCGGAGACGTCGGCTCGTTGCGAGGGACCACCCAGAACCTCGCCTCGGCGGTCGGGACGGCCCTCGCGGGGGCACTGCTGGTCTCGCTTCTGGGCCTGAGCGTCGGACGCGCGGTCGTCGAGCACCCCGACCTGCCGCCGGCGCTCGTCGCTCAGGTCGACATGGACAACCTCAATTTCATCAGCAACGACGATCTGCGCGCCGCGCTCGAGGCCACTGATGCGACGTCGGAGCAGGTCGAAGCAGCGGTCGCCGTGAATGAGGCGTCTCGGCTCGGCACGCTCAAGCTGGGGCTGCTCCTGCTCGCGGGGATCAGCGCGCTTGCGATCCTTCCGGCCTCTCGGCTGCCGCAGTACCGGCCGCACGAGATCCCCGACCCGTCGCCCGCTGCGGGATCGGAGTGATGCTCAGCGCAGTTCGGAGATGAGGACCGCGCTCGTACCGGGGACGGTCGCCTCGAAGATGTGCAGGGCGTCGCCGGCGTACGTGAGGTAATCGCCCGGATTCAACAGCACGGGCTCGTCGATCGGACCGATCAGCGCCTGCCCGGCGATCAGCACCACGTGTTCGATGGTCCCGGGATGATGCGGGTCCGAGCGGCGGGCATCGCCCGGTTCCGCCTGGATCAGGTAGACGTCGCGGCGAGCTCCGGGCGGGCTTGCCGACAGCAGCGTTGCGCTGTAGGCGGCGGCTGAGGACGGCACGCCGGCGAGGTCGTCTGCACGGATGAGTGTCGGCGCGCTGGTCTGCTGATCGACGAGCACCGCGAACGGTACCCCCAGTGCGACGCCCAGTGCCCACAGGGTCTCGACGCTGGGGTTCCCGGCGCCGCCTTCGAGCTGGGAGACCGTCGCCTTCGAGATGCCGGCGCGTCGAGCGAGTTCGGAGACCGAGAGGTTCGCGGCTTCCCGTTCTCGGCGCAGGGTGCGGGCGATGCGTGTGCGGAGTTCCTCCATGTGTTCATCATGTCAAACGTTCGTTCGCTTGACTATCCGGTCGGTGGTGTTCAGAATTATGACCATGCGTTCACTGAAGCGAACACCGACGCGAGGGCGGCGTGATGACAGCGGAGCGTGAGGTCTGGCGCGAAGCGCTCGGGGTCGTGCTCGCCACCAGCGCCTACGGCGTCTCCTTCGGTGCCTTGGCTGTGGCATCCGGTCTCGATGTCTGGCAGACCTGCGTCCTGAGCCTGCTGATGTTCACCGGTGGGTCTCAGTTCGCCTTCGTCGGAGTCTTCACAGCCGGCGGCCTCGCCGCCCTCCCGTCCGCGATCGCCTCAGCTGCGCTTCTCGGCGTGCGCAACGTCGCCTACGGCATGCGGATGTCGCCGATCGTCGGGGGAGGACCCATCCGCAAGGCTGCGGCGGCGCATTTCACGATCGACGAGTCGACGGCGGTGGCGATCTCGCAGAGCGACCCGCGGCTGCGGCAGGTGGGCTTCTGGGTGACCGGAATCGGGATATTCATCGGCTGGAACGCCACCACTCTCATCGGGGCCCTCGTCGGCGATGTGCTCGGCGACCCCAGGACGTGGGGACTGGATGCGGCGGCGGCCGCGGCCTTCCTCGCGCTTCTGTGGCCGCGCCTCAAGCAGCGCCAGGCGGTGGCGGTGGGTGTCGCTGCCGCGGTGGTCGCTGCTGCCTTCACGCCTTTCCTCATGCCGGGGCTCCCGGTGCTCGTCGCGGCTGTCGTCGCGATCGTGGTCGGCTGGTTCAACTGGCTGGGGCGTCCCGTACCCCGAGCGGATGCCGGTTCGGAGGTGTCGTCATGAGCGTATGGAGTGCGATCCTCCTCGCCGCGCTGATCTGCGTCGCGCTCAAGGCCGCCGGCTACCTGGTGCCGCCCAAGGTGCTCGAGGCGCCCCGCACCGCCCGCATCTCCGACCTTCTGACAGTGGCCCTCCTCGCGGCGCTCGTCGCCGTGCAGACGCTGGGCGATGGCCAGGCCATCACTGTGGATGCCCGCGTGCCGGCTCTGCTGGTCGCGGGAGGGCTCCTGTGGCTCAGGCAGTCGTTCCTCGTGGTCGTCGTGGCGGCGGCGCTCGTGGCCGCCCTCCTGCGCCTCGTCGGTCTTGCCGCCTGACCCGTCCGCTGCGGTGCCTGGGCTCGTCGGTAAGATCGACAGGTGCGCGTGAGCTGGGTTTCGAGAGTGTTGTCCTGGATCGCTGCTGCCCTGGTGGGCGGCGTCTACGGCATCGCCGGAACGATCAGTCACAGTGTGATGTGGGGGCCGATTCCGGTCGGCATGATCATCGCAGCGATCGCATGCGCGGCCATCCTCGTCGCCGTGCGCGCGCTCACCCACGACCGGGGCGCAGCGGTGGCTGCCGGTCTCGGGATGATCGGGATGCTGGTGCTGATCTCGGGTGTCGGGCCTGGGGGATCAGTGGTTGTGCCTGCCTCGTTCGCCGGTCAGGTCTGGACCTATCTGGTCGCCGGAATCGTGCTGCTGGTCATCGCGTGGCCTTCGATCTCACGCACTCCGGTTCGCACGGAGGCGCCGGCAGCGCAGGACCACGAGTCCCGCGAGTCGTAGACTGGAGGGGTGACGTATGTGATCGCCCTCCCGTGCGTCGATGTCAAGGATCGAGCCTGCATCGACGAGTGCCCCGTTGACTGCATCTACGAGGGTGAACGGTCTTTGTACATCCACCCGGACGAGTGCGTGGACTGCGGCGCCTGCGAACCGGTCTGCCCGGTCGAGGCCATCTACTACGAAGACGATCTGCCAGACGAGTGGCAGGACTACTACAAGGCCAACGTCGAGTTCTTCAACGAGATCGGCTCTCCCGGCGGCGCGGCCAAGGTGGGCGTCTACGCGTTCGACCACCCTGTCATCGCAGCGCTCCCACCGCAGGGCGAGTAGGCGCTTCCGTGAGCATCCGCGACCTCGCCGACTACCCGTGGGATGCTGTCATCCCGTTCCGCGAGCGTGCCGAACAGCACCCTGAAGGGCTCGTCGACCTGTCGGTCGGCTCGCCCGTCGATCCGACACCCGAGATCATCCGTCGGGCGCTGGCCGATGCCACCGATGCGCATGCGTACCCGCAGACCGTGGGTACGCCGAGCCTGCGTGAAGCGATCGTCGACTGGTATGCACGCCGCAGGGGAGTGCCCGACCTCAGGGTCGACAACGTGCTGCCCACGATCGGCTCGAAAGAGCTCGTCGCGCTTCTGCCGACCCTGCTCGGCCTGGGCGTGGGAGACATCGTCGTGCATCCACGCGTGGCCTACCCGACGTATGAAGTCGGCGCGCGCGTGGTAGGTGCGACTCCACTGCCCGAAGACGACCCCGCGAACTGGCCTGACGGTACGAAGCTCATCTGGATCAACACTCCCGGCAACCCCGATGGGCGCACCTGGACGGTGGAGGAGCTCGCTGCGGCAGTGCGCCGTGCACGCGAACTCGGAGCCGTCATCGCGAGCGACGAGTGCTACGCGGAGTTGGGTTGGGACGGCGTCTGGGCGACGGAGCCGATCCCTTCTATCCTCGATCCGCGGGTGACGGGCGGAAGCCGTGCGAACCTGCTCAGCGTGTACTCCTTGAGCAAGCAGTCGAACCTCGCCGGGTACCGGGCGGCCTTCGTGGCCGGCTGTGCGCGCATTGTCGGCGAGATGCTCACGGCCCGCAAGCATCTCGGGCTGATGCCGCCTGCCCCGGTGCAGCACGCCATGGCCGCAGCGCTCGGAGACGATGAGCACGTCGCCGCACAGAAGCAGCTGTATCGCACCAGGCGCGACGCCCTGCGTCCTGCCCTGGAAGCGGCGGGGTTCCGCATCGACGGATCCGAAGCGGGTCTGTACCTCTGGGCGGCCGAGGGGCGCGATGCGTGGGAGTCGATGGGGCGGCTCGCCGATCTCGGCATCCTCGCGGGCCCTGGCCCGTTCTACGGTGCGGAGTCCGCGCAGCACGTCCGGCTCGCCCTGACGGCGCCGACCGATCGCGTCCTCGAGGCTGCTCGCAGGCTCGCAGGCGGGAAGCTGTAGGTTCCCTCCTCGCCGAGGTCATCTGTTTGGCGGATGTCACAGTAGGCCTGTGCGACTACTAGGCTGTAAAGGCGATCCGGTCGTGACCCGACCAGGTGCCTCAGCGCCGCGAGATCGCCAGTTCAGGCTTGATCAAGATCTTGTTCGACACCACCGCGACGAGCGGGTGCGGACACTACGAGGAGGTCCGCGTGAGTGCAGCGGCAGACCAGACGGCGAAGCTGACGATCGGCGACACGACCGCTGAATTCCCGGTGCTGCGCGGCACGGCTGGGCACGACAGTATCGATTTCTCGACACTGACCCGCCAGACGGGCTACACGGGGCTCGACTACGGATTCGTCAATACAGCCTCCACGAAGTCCGAGATCACATTCATCGACGGCGACAAGGGCATTCTGCGCTATCGCGGGTATCCGATCGACCAGCTCGCTGGCTCCACCAGCTACCTGGAGGTGGCCTGGCTCCTGATCTACGGCGAGCTGCCTTCGGCCACCGAGCTGGCAGACTTCGACGAGAAGATCCGTCGTCACACGCTACTGCACGAAGACCTCAAGCGGTTCTTCTCGGCGCTGCCGCACACCGCGCACCCGATGTCGGTGCTCTCTTCCGCCGTCGCAGCCCTCTCCACGTACTACGAGGGTCAGACCGACCCGCACAACCCCGAGCATGTCGAACTGAACATGATCCGCATGCTCGCCAAGCTTCCCGTGATCGCGGCGTACGCGCACAAGAAGAGCGTCGGTCAGGCCTTCCTCTACCCGGACAACTCGCTGAGCTTCGTGGACAACTTCCTGAAACTGAACTTCGGCGTGCACAGCGAGGAGTACGAGGTCAACCCCGTGAT
>JBOGEI010000101.1:0-14209 GCA_050701935.1 Microbacterium sp. | reverse complement strand
CCGTTGCCCGAGAGCAGGTCGTCGGGGAGCGAGTAGCCGGTGAAGCCCTCGGCCATCGCGAGGATGAACAGCACGAACCCGATCACCCAGTTCAGCTCACGCGGCTTGCGGAACGCACCCGTGAAGAACACCCGGAGCATGTGGAGTCCGATGCCGGCGACGAAGACCAGTGCCGCCCAGTGGTGGATCTGACGCACCAGGAGTCCGCCACGGATGTCGAACGAGATGCGCAGGGCCGAGTCGAAGGCGGCAGTCATCTCCAACCCGCGCATCGGGGCGTAGGCGCCCGTGTAGTGCGTCTCGACCATCGACGCCTGGAAGAAGAACGTCAGGAAGGTGCCCGAGATGAACACCACCACGAACGCCCACAGCGCGATCTCTCCGAGCATGAACGACCAGTGGTCGGGGAACACCTTGCGACTCAGCTCCTTGAGGAGGCCGGAGACGCTGGTGCGCTCATCGATGTAGTTCGACGCGGCGCCGACGAAGCGTCCGCCGAGGGGCGGTGCCTTCTTCTGCGCCGTCTGCTCCAGAGTCGGAGACTCACTTGACATGGTGCGGTCCTCTTCGGTCGTGGCTGGCCAGGGAGCTCTGAGGCTGCACACGCAGGACCGCCCGCGACCGGCGAGCACCGACAAGCGGTGGTCGCAAGGTGCGAGGTGGAGGCGTCCGTGAGGGACGGAGAGGCGGATGCGGGGCGGTTCCACACGCACAGGGCAACACGAGACGACCTTCTGGTCAGTCTTGTCGCTTTGCGGGTACTGCGCCCTCGTCCGCAGGTTCAGGAACGAACCTGCCGCCAAGCTATCAGAGAACACGGTCGGCCCGCGAAGAGGCATGGCCCGGATGGGATTTGCTACTCTGGAGGAGGAAACAGCGACGGAGGACGACCTCCGACGGTGAGACAGACCGGGGACGACCCCGACAGGAGTCTCCCGTGAAGCAACCATCCGTCTGGCCCCTCTGGGTCGTCTCCCGTGAGCCACGGGCCGCGCGCGCCACCCTCGTGCTGTGCATCGTCTCGTTCTCGATGGTCAGCGCCGCAGCTCTGTCCGTCGGCGTGCAGGGCATCTGGCTCGAACTCGTCCTCTCGGCAGGATTCCTCGTCTGGGCCACCGGGCAGTGGGCCTGCGTCGAACGTCGCAGACACCGCGAATCGGCGTTCCGCCGCGATGTGGAGCGCTACATCCACGCGCTCTCCCACTCCTCTCAGGAGTGACGCCACCGCGGTCGATCTCGAGGGCATCAGCCGTCATCGACCGCGTACGATCAGATGCAGTGCGCTGACACAGCGCTGCGACCGGGACGACCCGGTCGTGGTTATCATTCGGGGACGGCCCCACCTCGAAGGAGTCCGGCGATGTCACGCACGGAACTGAAACAGTTGATCAGCGTCACGGACATCGTCCGCGTCGTCCTGGGATGGGGTGCCTTCGCGGCTCTCCTCCTCCTCCACCCGGTGCTGACCCCTCCAGTGCCCACCCCGGTCCTCATCATCGCGCTGGGGACGATCATCGCGGTGATCCTCGTCTGCGCGTTCGGTGTCGTGAAGCAGGCTGAGGCCCTCGCGCACCGACTGGGCGACCCCTACGGCTCGCTCGTCCTGACCCTGTCGATCGTGCTGATCGAGGTCATCCTGATCTCGGCGGTCATGCTCGGACCCGGCGAGCACGCGACGATCGCCCGTGACTCGGTCATGGCCGTGGCGATGATCATCCTGAACCTCGTGATCGGTCTCGCGCTCCTGCTGGGCGGACTCCGCCACCGCGGCATGGCCCACAACCGCACCGGCACGTCGGCGTATCTGTCGATGCTGGTCGTGCTGGTCGCGCTCGCGTTCGGCCTCCCCGCCCTGATCGGCAAGGACGGCTCGTACACGACCGCGCAGGAGATCCCGATCATCGTGCTCACCCTCGCGCTCTACGCCTTCTTCCTCTACCGGCAGATGGGTGCGCAGGCGAGCGACTTCACCGAGGTCGACCCGCGGCTGCTCCAGACCTCGCAGCATCAGGAGAAGGCGGAAGCCTCGGGTGGAATCCGCCAGGTGCTGGCAGAGCATCGCACCGAGGTCCTCGTCCGCCTCGCGCTCCTGGTGGTCACGGTGATCCCCATCGTGCTCCTGTCGCACGACATGGCAGCACTGCTCGACGACGGACTTGGCCGCCTCGGCGCTCCGGTCGCCCTCGCCGGCGTGCTCATCGCCGGAATCGTCTTCCTACCGGAGTCGATCACCGCGGTGCGCGCCGCTCTCGGCGGCGAAGCCCAGCGTGTGAACAACCTCTGCCACGGCGCTCTGGTGTCGACCGTCGGCCTCACCATCCCTGCCGTGCTGATCATCGGCATGTTCACCGGCCAGACCGTCGTGCTCGCGGAGTCGCCGGCGAACCTGCTGATGCTCGGCGTGACGCTCCTGCTCTCGGTGACGACGTTCGCCGCGAAGCGCGTGACCGCCATGCACGGCGCCGCGCACCTGGTGACCTTCGCCGTATACCTGGTGGTGCTCTTCAGCTGATCGCGGGTCGGCGAGATGTTGCCTGTCTTGCCGGCCCTCCCCTTCTCTCAACGTGATATTTTTGGCATAGGCCAAAAGTCACAGACGCCGGGAACCCGGCACAGGAGGGAGCATCATGTCCACGAAGATCGCCATCAACGGCTTCGGACGCATCGGTCGCAACTACTTCCGAGCCCTGCTCGCGAAGAACTCGGATCTGGAAGTGGTCGCCGTCAACGACCTCGCCGATACGCGCACGCTCGCCCATCTGCTCAAGTACGACGCGGCGAACGGCACCCTGCCTGGACCCGTGAAGCACGACGACACGCACCTGTTCGTCAACGGACAGGCGATCCGCGTGTTCTCCGAACGCGATCCCCTCCGCCTCCCGTGGGCCGACCTCGGCGTCGACATCGTGATCGAGTCCACCGGACTGTTCACCAAAGCAGAACTCGCCGCGAAGCACGTCGAGGCGGGCGCACGGAAGGTGATCATCTCGGCGCCGGCGACCGGAGACGACGGGACCTTCGTCCTCGGCGTGAACGAGCACACCTACGACCCCGAACGGCACCACATCATCTCCAACGCCTCCTGCACGACGAACTGCCTCGCCCCGGTGGCGAAGGTGTTCAACGATGCCTTCGGGATCGAGGCCGGCCTGATGACCACGGTGCACGCGTACACCGCCGACCAGAACCTGCAGGACGGTCCGCACTCCGACCTCCGCCGCGCACGAGCCGCCGGGGTCAACATCGTGCCGACCAGCACAGGAGCCGCCAAGGCCATCGGCCGCGTCATCCCCGAACTCGAGGGCAAGCTCGACGGCTTCGCGCTGCGCGTTCCGGTGCTCACCGGCTCCATCACCGACCTCACCGTCACCGCCTCGCGGCCCGTGACCGTCGAAGAGGTGAAGGCCGCATACCGGGAGGCCGCAGAGGGGCCGCTGAAGGGCATCCTTCGCTACACGGAGGAGGAGATCGTGTCATCTGACATCGTCGCCGATCCGCACTCCTCGATCCTCGATGCGGGGCTGATCCGCGTGATCGGCGACCAGGTGAAGGTTTCGGCCTGGTACGACAACGAGTGGGGATACTCGAACCGTCTGGCAGACCTCACCGAGTACGTCGCCGAGCGGCTGCCCTCCCGTGAGGAGAACGCGGATGCCTGAGTCCGTGCTCGACACCGATACCTTCGCGCTCGACGTCTCGGAGTGGGTGAACAGCGCCCCGATCAGCGCCGAGTCCCTCCGCGGTCGAGTGGTGATCGTCGAGGCGTTCCAGATGCTCTGCCCCGGTTGCGTGAGCCACGGTCTTCCCCTGGCACAGCGCCTCCACGGCATGTTCGACTCCAGCGAGGTCGTAGTGCTCGGACTGCACACGGTCTTCGAGCATCACGCGGTCATGGGGCGCGAGGCGCTCGAGGTGTTCCTCTCGGAGTACCGGATCGAGTTCCCCGTGGCGATCGACAGGCCGATCGATGGCCAGGCGATCCCGGCGACCATGCAGCGATACGGCCTGAGGGGAACGCCGTCGATGATGATCATCGACCGTGCAGGACGCGTGCGGCAGATCGCTTTCGGCACGGTCGACGAGCTGGCCCTCGGTACATACCTGGGGCGGCTCCTCGCCGAACAGGTCACCCCGTCTGCGCCGTCGGCCGACCGCGTGATGGCGCAGAGCGGAGAGGCCTGCGGCATCGACGGCGTGTGTGACTGACGATCCGCGTTACTGCGGGATTCCCCGTCGACGGCGGATCAGGAACACGCCCGCCAGAAGCAGCAGTGCCCCGATCCCGGCGAACAGCGATGCGGAAGAGCCGTCCAGGCCTGTCGTCGGAAGGCCACCACCGCCATCCGGCGTCGGGACGGGCGGCACCACCGGATACACGTTCGTGATCGATGCGGTCTGGGTGGGCGGCGGTTCCGAGCCCGCTGTCGAAGGCGTCGTGATCGTCACGATCTGACCGTCCCCGAGCCTGGAGGCTTCGCCGTGGGCTCCGACCGCGCCGGTCTCGGACACCGCACAGGTCGACCCCAGGGGCAGACCGTCGAGTCGTCCCTTCAACTGGCTCTGGTCCGAGACGCTGATGAGCCCGTCGGCCGGCAGCAGCAGTGGAACGCCCGCGACGGTGCAGTCGAGTTGGAAGTCGAACGTATCCGGCGCTCGACCAGCGTCGCCGACCACGACCTTCTGCACCGCGAGGTCGCCGTCGAGGAGCATGACTCCGGCCTGCACGGGGGCGACGGAGTACTCACGGCCGCCGGGGTCGGTCCCCACGACTCCCATCTGGTTCCAGGCAGCGCCGCTCGCATCGGGAACGGCGATCGGGGCGAGGTCGGGATACGCCGTCGACTCAGGGACGTTCTGCGTCTCGTAGTGCAGTGACAGCACGTCGCCGGGTGCGAACGAGCCGGCGACTGTCCCGGTGAAGTCGATCGTGACACGGATCCCGGTGACGTCCTCCCAGGCCCCGCCGTAAGAGAGGACCGGGGTCCAGGTGGCGGTGGTGTCGCAGAGCAAGTCGTCGAACCAGGCGGAGGTGGGGCCTGTCCCCACGCAGGGCGAAGCCGATGTCGTGACATCGAGCGTGAACGTCGCACCGCTGGGGAGCACGTTCGCAGAGAGCGAGTCCGGCAGGAGGACCGGCGCATAGGTACTGTTGCGCGCGGCTCCGGTCGCGAGCAGCCGGTCGCCGATCCGCGGGAGCGGATCCACGAGCGACACGGTCTCGAACCCCACGGTGCCGCTGTTCACGGCGGAGAGACGCCAATCGTCGGTCGCTCCTACCGCGGTGTAGGCGGCACAGGGGGTGCGGGTGTAGCCGTCGGGGTCGAGCGGGCACGCCGCGTCCGGGTTGTTCAGGTTGACCTGGCCATCGACCAGATCGCCGTCGATCTCGCCCTTGACGTACTTGTACGCCGCGATCGCACCCCCGGGCGACGGCTGCACGTAGTTCGTCGTGCCGCACTGGTCGGCGGCGAGGTCGGGAACCGTGCCCTCTCCGTTGCCTGACGCGTTCGTGCAGGCGTCGAGCTCCTCATCGGTCGTGACGACGAACGTGTTCGTCGTGAACTGGTCGAGAGCCAGTCCCGGCGCGAGCACGAGGTTCACGGTGATCGTGAAGACCTCGCCGGGAGACATGCGGTCACCGCCCTCCGGCCAGGTGAAGGTCACGTTCTTGCCGGTGCCGTCGATCAGAGCCGACACCTCGGTGGAGAGCGTTCCTCCTGCGGAGGTCTGATACGTGGGAGGCGAGAAGTCCCAGTCGAGATATTCCGGGAGCTGATCGACGAGTTGATCGACCGTCACGAAACCGGTACCCGTGTTCGTGAACTGCAGCGTCCACGGCAGGCTGGCTCCGATGGACACCACATGGCTCGTCCCCGGCTGCGACTTCACGACGTCGAGCTGATGCGTGCCGGGGTCGATGGCCAGCTCGGCATCGCCCTCGTCGTCTGCGGGTGCGTAGAGCCCGTCGAGTCGTGCGCTCTCCGCCGTCGCCTCGTTCGGGAGTGTGATGGGAAGCGCCAGCGGGGCGCCGTCGCGCTGCGTCGTCAGCACCACGACGTCGAAGGAGAGCCGGGCTGTCCAGTCGTCCGGCGGGGCGTTGCGGGAGAACACGTCACCCGCGGCGTTGCGGAACACCGCCCGGATCCCGACCACGGTCGACGGATCGACTCCCGCCGGGAGGGCGGCGGTGGCGGCGAAAGCACCGTCGACCCAGGTGGATTCCACGAGCGCATCGATGCGCACCTGGTCGGCGCCTGCCGGGAGGGCGACGCTCAACGCGGGGTCGGGCGCGAGCTGCACCGCGTTCCAGAAACCGGCGTCCGCGTCGGTGATCGTGACCTGCTGCGTGGCCGCGGTCGAGGCGCCGTCCGTCGCATCCAGGGTCACGGTGACGGGATTCTCGAGCTCGGTCTCGAGGATCGCGTCCGGATCGATGGTCTTCGCGAGAGTCACGTCCAAGAGCGCGCTGACCAGCACGACCGTGTCGGTGGCGGTGTCGTTCGGCGTGGATGCGGTACCGGACGGCGTGAGGACCGGGTCGTAGGACTGGGCGATCACATCGTTGGCGACGGTGCCCGGTTCCACGAGCTGACCGGCATCCGAGCGCTCGTACTGCCGCACACGGGTCTCGATCTGCATGCCGAGGTCCTCGCCGGCGCGGATGCTGCCGCCCTCGGTCTCCGGCGCGATGCCGTGGAAGACGACGCTGACGCCGACGACGGTCGCCAGGTCACCGGCGGCGAGCGCGGCCGCTGCCGTGATCGACAGTGTGCGCGTGCTCAGGGTGCCATCGGCGGCACGGTCCCACAGCGTCACTGTGGAGGCTGCGGGATCGACCTGGTCGGCGGGATAAGTGAAGACGAGCGACTGCACGTCGAGGCGTTCGTAGGGGTCGGTCGCCGCGTCGTAGTCGGCGCCGTCGAAGGGGTCGTCGGCCCAGGCATCGGCCTCGCTCACGCACTGGTCGGCCGCGCCGGCCGCACACGGGATCGGGTCGGTCACCCGTACATACGAGGCACGGGCGGTGCTGTCGTTCCTGGCGGCGATGTCGAATGTCACGGTCGGATAGTTCGCGGGGTCCACATCCGCCGACTCCGGGATCGTGACGCTCGATGGCGTGACGCTCTTGTCGACCGAGACGAGCGGCGGCTGGTCGATCAGTGTGATGTTGTCCTGCTCGGTGTCGCTGCCGTTACCCGCGGCCGACGTCCAGTCCCCGCGCAGCGAGTTCCACACGATCCCCGGATCGGCGTCGTTGTAGGTCTCGTCGGCGCCCACCCAGCGATCCGTCGTCGCCGTCTCATCGCGGACGACATTGCGCAGCTCCCAGGTGAGGAACGTCGGTCGGTACTGGCCGACGGCCGACGTGGCGAGTCCTGAACCGGGCTCGGGTCTGGTCGGGTCGGTGCTCGCAGCGCGTGCGGCGTCGTCTGGTCGAACGACCAGTCGCACACCGGTGGTGCCGGCGGTCTGCTCCGGCGTGAGCGTGTAACCGACGAAACCGTCCGCTCCCATCCACGAGCCGCCTGGCGCCGCGAGGGGAGTCCAGACCCCGTCTACGAACAGCCAGACTTCGGTGATGTCATCCCAGGCCAGCAGAGGGTCATCGGTGAGCGTGACCGGGTCGATGCTCAGCAGATCGAACGCCTGGAAGACGGTCGTGGCCGCCGCTGCCGGATCGGTGTCGGGTGCGGTCGCGGGGTCCGTCAGATTGAGGACATTGATGCCAGGGGTCCCCGTCCGCCACTCGTTGCGCGTGGAGACGATGTCGCCGGACTGGGCATCGAGGAAGTCGACGTCGGTGGTCTTGTCGCCGTTCTCGACCCACCGCTTGTTCGCATCGACGCCCGCGCCTTCGCCGGTCGCAGGCGTCTGCACCCCGATCGTGTCCTGATCGGTGACGACGTCGCTGTCGATGCCGTCGGGGAGGCCGTCGACCTCGCCGTGGCTCTGCGCCGTGGCCTCGTTCTCGTACACGGTGGGGCGCTGTGCCGACTGCTCGTCTTCGGGGTCGTCCCGCGGATCGGTGGGGCCCGAGCCGTCGCGCAGGTCCGTGCGCGCCTCGAAGACGAGGTTCGGCTCGACGCTGAAACCCTGAGCGAAGCCGTCGGGATTGTCGAAGGTGAAGCGGATGCCGGTGACGTCCGACGGTACGTCGGGTGGCGTGAGGGCGGCGGCGAACTCTGCGCGGCTCATCTGGAACGTCTGTGCGGTCGCGCCGGTGCTGACCGTCGCGAACGTGACCCAGGTGCCGTCCGCGCGCTGGTACTCGGCGGTCGCGGTGGTGTTGGGCGGGACCTGAGTCGGGGCGATGGCCACGATGTCGAACGCGTTCCAGAAGTCGTCGGCCTGATCTTCACGCCAGGTGTCCTCGACGACGATCTGCGTCTGGTCGACCTGGGCGACGCCGGTCGCGGTCGTGGCGGTCAGGCTCGCGACGACGCTGTTGCCGGGCTCGACTGCGCCACCGGGGGTGATCTGCTTGTCGAGGGCCACGCCGATCTGCGGGAAATAGACGGCGATGTCGTCGGAGGCCGAATCCTCTGCGGTGCCGACATCGTTCGTGGCCGTGACGTCGATCGTGTTCGTGCGCTGATGCGTCGGCACCTCGGTGCTGACCAGGGAGAGGGCGGGCTCGATCCCGACGTCGATCGTCGCCGCGGTGTTCGCGGGCATCTCGCCGGTGAACGTGATCACGAAGCCCGTGACCGTCCCCGGCGGCGGGGTCGGCGAAGCGGAGTCGGCGAACGGGACCGGCGCCTGGGCGACTCCGTCGATGTACCAGGTGATCGTTCCGGCTGTCGCTCCTGCGGGGTAGTCGATGCCGGACGGGAAGCCGCCGAACACCATGTCCGCGTCGAAGAAGCCCAGATCGGAGATGGTCAGGCTGTCCACCGGGCCGTTGGAGGTGTTGGTCGCGGTGAGTTCGGCGGTCGCCTCACCACCGGCGGCGAGCTCGGCGGGGGTGATGGTCTTGCCCGCGAGCACGTCGACGGTCAGCGGTCCGATCTCGTACGGCGCCGTGGCATCGTCGCTCGCCGTCGCACCTCCGGGAGCGTTGACGGTCGAGGTGATGCTGTTGGTGACGGTGTCTCCGGTCGCGAGCGTGCTCCCGTCGTTGCGGTCGGTGGCGCGCTGGCCTACGGAGAACGCGGTCGATGCCGCCGCGTCGGAGGAGATCGTGCCGCCGGAATACGTCAGCCGGATGCCACCGACGTCGGCCGGGTCCACTCCGGCGGGAAGCGCGGGGGTCGCCCCGGGCGTTCCCGTCTGCCAGCTCCACGTGCCCGTTCCCTCGTCGTACACATAGGCGTCGACCTGCACCGCGGTCGCAGCCGGCGGCAGGACCGTGGCCCCGAATCCTTGGAAGTCGACGATGCGGAACGGGTTGTCGGCGGAGAGAGACGTCGCCCCGTCGGCTGCCGTCGTCGGCTCCTGGATCACGAGTGTGTCGGCGCCGATGTTCGACTGGTTCTGCGCGCCGACCGTGATCTCCGAGGTCTCACCGGGGTCGAACTGCTGCGAGGCGGGAGTCCAGCTCTTGCTCGCGTCGACACCGATCACGGTGTCGACCGTGACGATCGCATCGGCCGTGTCCGTGATCGTCGACGGCAGGTCGCCGGGACCGTTGTCCCAGTCCGCCGAGGCCGTGTTGGTGACGGTATCGCCGTTGTATTGCCAGTCGGCCGGCAGGTCGAGGGGTGCTCGGAGCACCACGCTGAGCTTCAGGGTTCCGCCCGCCTCCAGACCGATCCCTCCATCGACCGGCTGCTGGAAGACCACCCGCACGGTGCAGTCGTCGCTGACTTCCACGGGGACGCCGTTGTCCTCGACGCATCCCGTCGTCGTCGCGGTGAGCGGCAAGTCGGACGGCGTGTACGAGGAGCCGACGAACTCGAATCCCGCGAACTCGGCGGGCAGCGTGTCAGTGAGCACGACGTTGAGGCAGTCGACGTCGTCGCAGACCAGGTCGACCGTGTAGGTGAACTCGTCGCCCGGTCCGAGGGCGTCCTGCGTGTCCAGGCCGTCGACACGCTTGTCGATGCGGAGGGAGGATTCGGCCGCCTGCGCGGCGAGCGGCACGACGAGGCCGGCTCCGACCAGGGCGAAGACCGCGACTAGGGACAGGATGAACTTCCGCAGCCGGTTCTCCGTGGGCCGTGACATCGTCGACATGGTGCTCGTTTCGTGGGGAAGCCTCAAGGGCAACGAAGGAGTGCTGGCCGCCGACGCCATCTCGATCGATCAGTGGTGAGGCCGGGCCGGAGACCACGTGTTCATGTTCTGTGGAGTATAGGAGCGCGAGACCGCGCGGCTCTAGGGATGGCGACATGGACCTCACCCGCCCGGGGTGAGAGAGCGGGTTCGTCACTTTTGGATACCCCTACCCCGTATTGGTATACGGTGATGTCTGACCGGACCAACCGGCACGAACCCCCAGGAGGAAGCAATGTCCCGCCCGCCCACACCACGATCGAAGCGCTGGCTCGGCCTCGTACTGATCGCCACTGCGCAATTCGTCGTCATCATGGACACCTCGATCATCGGAGTGGCTCTGCCGGACATCCAGCGCGACCTCGGCTTCACCCCCGAGTCGCTCTCGTGGGTGTTCAACGCCTACGTCGTGGCCTTCGGCGGTCTGCTGCTGCTCGGCGGGCGGCTGGCCGATGTGTTCGGAGCCAGGAAGATCTTCGTCATCGGGTGGGTCATCCTCATCGCAGGCTCGCTTCTGGCCGGGGCTGCCACCGATGTCGGGCTCGAGATCACCGGTCGCGCGGTCCAGGGTGCTGGCTCCGCACTGATCGCTCCCGCCGCGCTCACGCTGCTCATGATGCTCTTCGGAGGCACCTCCGACCTCCCGAAGGCCTTCGCGGTATACGGAGCCGCAGCGCCGATCGGCGGAACAGCCGGTGTCTTCCTCGGTGGAGTGCTGACCGAGTATGTGAGCTGGCCCTGGGTGTTCTACGTCACGGTGCCGATCGCCCTGTTCGTGCTCGCGTTCACGGCTTCCACGCTCCCGCGCACGGTGCGCAAGGCCGCCGGCTCCATCGACGTCGCCGGCGCTCTCACGGTGACCGTCGGTCTCGCCTCTGTCGTCTATGCAGTGGTAAATGCTCCCGAGGTCGGCTGGCTCACCTGGTCGACTCTGACCTTCATCGGCGCAGGGGCCATCCTGCTGGTGATCTTCTTCGTCATCCAGGCACGCAGCCGCAACCCCCTGCTGCGGCTCGGCCTGCTGCGCGCGCCCCTGCTGGCTGCGGCGAACAGCGCTCAGCTGCTCCTGGGAGCGGCATGGGTGTCGATGTGGTTCTTCCTGAACCTGTACCTGCAGCAGGTCCTCGGGGCGAGCGCGTTCGCCGCCGGTGCCGCGCTGCTGCCGATGACCGGTCTGGTCGTGCTCGTGATGGTCGCCCTCGCCCCGCGTCTCCAGGCGAGGTTCGGAGCCAAGGCGATGATCGTCAGCGGTCTGCTGATCCTCGCCGGAGGCCTGTTCTGGCTCTCATTCCTCCGCCCCGACGGCAACTACGCGGTAGATGTTCTGCCGGCGTCGCTGCTTGCCGCCCTCGGGATGTCGCTCGCGTTCGTGCCGTCGCTCGGCACCGCGATCAACGCCGCACCGCCGATGGAGACGGGCGTCGCCTCGGGGCTCGTGAGCACGAGCTACCAGATCGGATCCGCGCTCGGGCTCGCCGTGCTCACTGCGATCGTCTACGGGATCTCCGGCACAGCGCCATCGGTGATCGACCTGACGCGGGGATACTCCGCCGCCTTCCTCGGTGCGGCCCTTCTCGCCGTCGTCGGTGCGATCGTCGCCGCGATCTGGATGACGAAGCCGCGTGTTCAGAGCGAAGTGCTCGAGGAGGCTGCGTCCGTCTGACAGCTCTTGCGCCCGTATGGCGCCCCGCGGGTGCAGCGACACTGGATGATCCGTCCCACTGCGCCCGCGGGTGGGCCGCACGGGTCACGAACCTCTGAACGCCGACCGATACTGGCTCGGCGTCGCACCGAATGATCGACCGAAGTGCTGGCGGAAAAGCGCTGCACCACCGAACCCGGTCGTCGATGCGACCGCATCGACCGGGAGCGACGTGGCCTCGAGCAGCTCGCGCGCTGCAGACAGTCGTTGCTCGAGCACCCATTTCGCGACCGTCGATCCCGTGCGGACGCGGAAGGCCCGAGTGAAGGAGCTGCGGCTGAGATGCGCGCGGGCGGCTAGCACATCGATCGACAGATCGTCCCCGAGGTTCGCCGCGCCCCATCGCATCGCCTCGTCGATCGGATCGCCACCAGCCTCCGGGATCGGACGCTCGATGAACTGCGCCTGTCCGCCGGCCCGATGCGGCGGCGCGACGATCCTTCGGGCGACGCGGTTCGCGACGTGCTGGCCCTCTCTCCGGGCGAGGAGGTGGAGACAGGCGTCGATGCCGGCCGTGGCTCCGGCGCCCGTGATGATCGGCCCCTCGTCGATGTAGAGCTCGTCGGGCTCCAGAGAGACGCGGGGGAACCGCTCCCGGAACACGTCAGCCCACTTCCAGTGCGTGGTCGCGGTGCGCCCGTCCAGGACTCCACTGTCGGCGAGAGGAAATGCCCCCAGACACAGCCCGACCAGGTCGGCGCCGTCGTCACGCGCATTCTGCAGCGCGAGTGACAGTTCATCCGGTGCCGCGCGCTCGGGTTCGCCCCACCATGGCACCACGACGACGTCGGCACCGCGAACGGCTTCGAGTCCGTGACGCACATCGATGTCGAAGTCGGTGGAAGTACGGAGCGTGCCTGCACGCAGTGCCGCGACGCGGATGGGCCACGGTTCGATCTCGCCGGCGGGCGTCTCTCCGCCCCACACGAGAGAAGGGACGGACAGGTGGAAGGGGCTGATGCCTTCCACGGCGATCACGGTCACGCGGGGAGCGCCCATGGGTGTTCCCTTCCTGGGTGAGATGCGGATGAGCCGATCATGACGACGCCTGACCCTAATCCGGCTGTTCAGAGCCGTTCGGGTCAACCAGACTACTGACGTACCCCGAGAGAGGACACCCCGAAGATGACAACGTCAGCCACACTCCGCGCCCTGAGCGGCATCGACGACAGCCCCGCCACGCTCGCGACCTCGACGGTCGTGCTCATCGACTTCCAGAACACCTACACCCGCGGTGAGATGGAGCTCGACGGGTGGGGTGCGGCACTCGATGCGGCCGCCGACCTTCTCACCCGTGCACGCGATGCCGACGCCACGGTGATCCACGTGCAGCACGACGGCGGTGTCGGCTCGGCGTACGACATCCATGAGGAGATCGGCGCGATCCATGAGCGGGTCGCCCCTCTCGACGGCGAGGCGATCGTGGTGAAGACTGCTCCGAACTCCTTCGTCGGCACCGAGCTCGGCGATCTCATCGATGCGGCCGGCCACGACGATGTGGTCATCGCCGGATTCATGACCCACATGTGTGTCACTTACACGACGGAGGGCGCGTTCCTTCGGGGGAACCGCCCGACCGTGGTCGCCGCCGCCACCGCGACGCGCAGCCTCCCCTCGGTCATCGGCGACGTCCCGGCCGCGCAGCTGCACCGTGCAGCCCTCGCCGGTATCGCCGACCTCTACGCGACCGTGGTGTCGACCGCCGCCGACCTCTCCTGACAGGATCGCGCTCATTCACACACAGTTGCCTCACGCAACTGAGTTGATATCATATGGATGTGATGATCGACGGCGAACTCGAAGACATCCGTGACGCGCTGGTTCGCGTGGTCGCCGAGTGGACTCAGAGCGAGCTGCAGGTGCAGGTCGCCGAGAGTGTCGACGGATCCCTCGACGCCACCGAAGTGCGCGCCCTGTATCTGGTCGGCATGAGCGGCGGTTCCCTCGGATTCGGCCGGCTGGCCGATCGCGCCGCGATGTCGCGTCCGACCACCTCGAAGCTGGTCTCGCGGATGTCTGCGCGGGGCCTCGTCGACAGGGTCCGATCAGGACGCACGGTCGACGTGCGACTGACTGGCGCAGGCCGCGAGGCGTACGCGCGCCTCGTCGCCGCCGGTCAGCAGATGGTCGGCGGGGCCCTCACGGGCTGGTCGGCGCACGAGATCACCCAGTTCCAGGCTCACCTCAGCCGCTTCGTCGCCGCCCTACCCGGAGCGACGCTCGCGACCGTTTCCCAGTCGTCATCCACCCCCGCCCCACCACCCCAGGAGGAAATATGACCCGTACCTATGT